>JBKOVG010000339.1:0-20861 GCA_046723845.1 Candidatus Methylomirabilota bacterium
GGACTACGGGATGCAGAAGTACGTCGAGTTCACCCCGAACCCGAACCAGCAGTTCGAGGTCCGGCGCTTCAACTTCAAGTTCCGCCGCGCCTAGTCGGCCGGCCCGACGGTCCGCGGGGGCCCGGCGCCGTCCGACGCGTCCCGCCCGGATCCTCTCCTCGACCTCCTGGCCCCACCGGTGCCGCGTCGGGCATCATAGGTCCAGGAGGTGACGGCCGATGCCTTGCGACCCTGCGATCTTCGAAGAGGTGTCCATCTTCTCGCTGCTCGACGCAGACGAGCGGGCGGTGCTCGCCGAGCAGGTCGAGCTCAGGCGGTTCGCTCCGCGACATCGTATCTACAAGAGTGGTGATCCCGGTGGGAAGGCCTTCATCGTGATCAAGGGCCGGGTGGAGGTGGCCGTCATCGACGAGGACAATCAGGAGGTCGTGGTGGACCGGCCGGGGGCAGGGGAGATCTTCGGCCTCGCCTCCATGCTGGCCGCGTCACCACACTCCACGACGGCCACAGCGGTGGAGGAGACGAGCGCCATCGAGATCGATCGCCACGATCTCACTGCGCTCGTGCAGCGAAAGCCGCTGGCCGGCCTTGACATGCTTACCACCGTGGGCCGGCACTTCCAGGCCGCGCAGGAGCTGGTCCGCTCTCGCGCCGCCCGCAACCCAAACGAGGTGATCGCCGAGCGGCTCACCGTGGGGGATAGACTGGCCGACGCGGTGGCGCGCTTCGGCGGCTCCTGGGCCTTCATCACCTCCTTCGGCGTGGTCCTCGTGGTCTGGGTCTGGGTGAACCTGGTGTTGGCGCGGCGGGCGTGGGATCCCTATCCGTTCATCCTGCTGAACCTTGTCCTATCCATGCTCGCCGCGGTGCAGGCGCCGATCATCATGATGAGCCAGAACCGGCAGGACGCAAAGGACCGACTCCGCGGCGAGCTCGACTTCGCGGTCAACCGCAAGGCGGAGGGCGAGATCATCCAGCTCGCGGCCCGACTGAACCGCATCGAGGACCGGCTGGACGACATCCACCACGACGTCAACGACCTCAGGCCGCGGTGAGGGAGGGTTAGGACACGGGCGCGCCGACGATGGCGGCGTGGAGTCGGTTCCCCCCTCGGAACGGATGCGTCGGGATGGAGGTCCGCCCCCCGCGGCCCCCCTCGGACGAGGAGCTTTAGGTTCCCTGAGCTCGCCTCGCGTCCGAACACCGCCGCGATGTCCGCGCGGAGCAGGGTGCAGGCGCTCTCCGCGATGTCTCGGAGAACGGCATCGCGATCGAGGGCATTGAGGAATCCCCGCTGCCCCGTCTCGGCGTCGGTGATCAGGGAGAGGGTCCGGGCCAGCTCGGTCTCGACGGAGAGGGAGGGCTCGACCCAGCGCGAGGCGTTCTTCAGCTCTTCGATCCGCTGATAGGCCACGACGGGACGATGGCGAGCAGGAGGCCGGCCAGGACGAAGCCGGCAATGCTCAATCGGCGCGCGATCAGTGCACGCATAACAGCTCGAGGCGGGAGCGCACATGAGACGTCCGCGGTCCGGTGATCATGGTGGCGAGGGCCGGCGCATCTGCGTGCGGATTATAGGGTGGTCGCCCGCGATACGCTACGACTCTCCCGGCGGCCCACGGTTGCCCTCCGCGTGAGCCTGGGCTACGCTTCGGTTTCCCAACGGAAGTGCGGCCACGGCGCCGGCAGACCGCCTGCGACTCGTGTTCCTGGTCGAAGTGAGGAGACGTTGCCATGCAGCGCTTCGATCCGCGTGGCACGGTGGCTTTCGCGAAGGGCGGCCGGCCGTAACGCGCGACACGTGGGCTATCCTGCTTGCCGCCCTGACCACGCTCGCTCTGCTGCACGCCCCATTGCCGGTGGGGGCCGAGTCGTCGACGAGGGCTGCGCGCGACGTCGACGTGCCCGAGAAGGCGCGCGAGGTCCTGGCGGAGATCCAGAAGCGGAACGGTGAGCCACCCCCAGGCTACGTGGGCGGCCACGTGTTCGGAAACCGAGAGCGCCGGCTGCCGCGCGGCGAGTATCGTGAGTACGACGTCAATCCGAAGAGACCAGGGAGGAACCGCGGCACGGAACGCATCGTGATCGAGCAGCAGACGGGGAAGGCGTACTATTCGCGCGACCACTACGAGACGTTCACGCCGATGAACTGAAGCCGCCATGGACCAGCTTTCCTCCACCAGCCCGCCTCGGGTGCATCTGGTCATCCTCGGTCGCGGGGAGAAGCCCGAGTCCGTGCTCGTGATGCCGCCGGGCTTCGTGGTGCGGACGATCGATGGGCGGCGCGCCCGGACCAAGGGCGAGCTCCTGTCCGAGCTCGCGCGGGCCCTCGAGTTTCCCGCGGGCAGCGGCAGGAACTGGGACGCCCTCGAGGAGCTGCTGGCAGATCTCGATTGGCTGCCCGCCAAGGGCTATCTCATCATCGTGACCGATGCCGACGAGCTGCTTGCGGACGACCCCGAAGACTACGACACGTTCATCGCGGTCGCGAAGAGCGTGGCCGAGGAGTGGTCGGCCCCGCGAAATGGGGCGATCGCGCGCCCTGCCGTGCCCTTCCACATCTGCCTCCTTGTAGATCGAGATCGCGCAGGCGCGCGCGGGGACTGGCGCATCCCGCGGCTTCCCATCGGGCGGAGCCCGGGATGAGGGTCCGGGCGTCGGTGCCCTAGCCCGAACTATTCACGAACACGCGGAGCGCGAGGCGGGTCGGGGCCCGTCGTCAGGGGTGGGGGAGCGCTCCAGCTGCGTCACCCACTCGCCTGAATCGCCGCCCTCCGGGCGGCGCACAGGCTTCGGGGGTCCCACTCCGCCGGAGCGCTCCTCCACCCCCGCCGCCACCCGCCCCGATCGCGCGTGCGGCACTCGTGAACAATCCAGGCTAGCCCCCGCTGAGCGCCTGATCGCGCCGGCGCAGCTCCACGTCGGTGAGCCGCGCGTCGTAGATCGACCGCGCGTCGATGAGGCGCGCTGTCAGCGTGGCGATCGTCACCATCAGCAAGAGCGGCAAGATGAACGACCGTGCGTGACCGGTCAGCTCGACCACGAGGACCACGGTCGAGACCGGGCCCTGCGTGGTGGCGGCCACCACAGCGGCAGCGCCGAGGACGGCGAAGAGTCCGGGCGGCGCTCCTGGCCAGAGGAGCGACCACGGATATCCTAGGACGCCGCCCAGCAGAGCGCCGAGCGCCAGGGAGGGCGTGAACAATCCGCCCGGCGTGCCGCTGGTCAAGCAGAGCAAGGTCGCCGCCGGCTTGAGGAGCAGCAGGGCGAGCAGGAGCAGCGGCGCCACCCGGCCGGTGAAGGCCAGTTCCGCCACGTCGCGGCCGTTGCCCAGCAGCTGAGGGAAGGCGATGGACGCCGCGCCCAGTAAGCCGAGCGCGGGCACGGGCGCGATGAGCCGGAGCCAGCCTCGCGGCCGGTGGCCGTCGGCCCATGCCACCGCGCGGACGAAGACCACGGCGACTACGCCGGCGACCGGTCCCGCCAGGAGCGCCCACATGGCCACGGAGAGCGAGCCGGGGTAGGCGGGGATCAGATAGGTCGGCGCGTCGGGCAGGAACAGCCACGCCACGCCCGTGGCGATTACCGAGGTGAGGAGGGCCGGCAGCACGAAGCGGGGCGCCAGGTCGCCGTGCAGCACCTCGAGGGCGAACAGCGCGCCTCCCAGCGGCACTCCGTAGGCGGCGGCGAAGCCGGCGCCAGCGCCGCAGGCGACCAGCAGCCGTCGCCTCTCGTCCGGAAGACTAGCCGCGTCTGAGGCCGCGTTGGCGATCACCGCCCCGGCCTGCTTGGGCGCGCCCTCGCGGCCGAGCGACGCGCCCATGCCGACCACCACGATCGAGAGCATCGCGCTGCCCAGCGTGCGCAGTGCGGGCAAGCGGCCGGCATAGAGCCAGATCGCGGTCGTCACGTCGATGCCGGTTCCGGCCAGCCGGCCCAGCAAGAAGTGTCCCGCGCCGGTCAGCACCCCGGCGCCCAGCAGCACGATCAGGTGCCGCCGCCAGCCGGCGTGCGCGGCGGCGTCGAGCAGGTCCATGCCGGCCCCCGGCCACAGCGTGTGCTGCACGACGTACAGCAGATCCATGAGCGCCGCGGTCCCGAGCCCCGTCCCTGCGCCGGTGACCACCACGGCGAGCCAGAACCCGACCGCGGAGCGCCGCACCCTAAAGACCATGCGAGGCGCACGTCACACGCGGGTGGTCCACGACCATCTCGCGCGGGCGGGGAGGGCCTTCGAAGATGCGGTCACCGGATCGACGTGAAGCGGCAGGCGACGGCGCTCGTGACGCGGGCTACGCCGTGCACGTCGCGAGCGTAGAGGTGCAGGTCACCGGCGCGACATGGGCGTGGGTCACGACGATCCGTGAAGCCGATGGGCCAGCAACAGTCCGAGGCTGGACGAGGGGAGTCCGACGTCGGAGTCCTCCAGGACGGCGATCATGCCTTCGACGAAGGCCAGGAGCTCGAGGAGATCGATGGTGACCCAGCCGACTCCGCCGAGGGCGAGCGTATCGAGGGCGGAGGTGAGGTGACTGCCGACGGCGGCGAGGATTCGAATCTGATGGGGTCGGGCGCCGGGATCGACCATTTCGCGGCTAGATAGGCCGGAATGGCCAGTGGTGTCAAGTGAGACAGTTCCTGATCCCTTCAACCCTCCGTTTCTACTGCCTAGTCCCCAGGGGTATCTTCGCCGAGATGTGCAAGCAGGCCCGAAGTCCCGAGGGCACAGAGGGCATCCCGATCGATGGGCTTAATCCAATCCCGCCGAGCAGCCGCGCTGGGGCTAGCCACTCTGGAGGCGAGAACGGCGCGGCGGGCGGCGAGGATCTCGTCCGCCGGCCGCGCCGGACCGCCCCTCGATGCGATGGAGAATTCCGTCAGCGGCCCGCGGAAGCACGGCCGGGGTGCGACGGGAGACCGGTGGCCGAATCGAGGATGAGGCGCCGCATGCGGGGCCGGGAGAAGTCGAACATGTCGGCGAGCGATCCCGCGATCCGGTCGAAGGAGATGGCGCTGATGCGCTCGCCGCCGAGCCAATTGTCCTCGATGAAGCGCAGGATTGATGTCTGATCGGTCAGTACGTGGCTGACGTAGTTCTCCTTGGAATAGGGCGAGATCACCAGGAGGGGCAGCCGCGGCCCGTAGCCGCAGCGAGCGCCCGGCCCGTCGCTCCGGCTCCCGCACTGGACGTCGAGAGGGGTGTTCGACTGGTTCACGATGGGCGGCATCACGTGGTCGTACCAGCCGTCGGAATCGTCAGCGGCGATGATCACTGCCATGTCGCGCCACTGGGGGAGCTGCTGGAGGCGGTTCAGCGTGGTGACCAGGAACACCTGCTCGTCGAGAGGATCCGAGTTGCCGGGATGTCCGTTCTGGTAGGCGGGCGCCTTGAGGAACGAGACGGCGGGAAGATTCCCGCCTCGCGCCGCCTCCCAGAACCACGTGAGATCGTAGAGATGTCTGGCCTGATCGGTCTTGCCCACCATCGCCACCGACGTCGGCGGCAGGTGGAGCGGATTCGCCGTCGACGCGAAGTACTGGAACGGGTTGTGATGGGGCACGTAGTCCTGGAAGCGGAGCGGATCGGTCCGCGGATCGATCCCCACCGCCCGGTCGAAGGCCTCCAGCGGATGACTCTGTGAGCACGTGCCATCGGCCGCCCGCGCGAAGCCGCCCTGGAACCATCCCCACGTGATGCCCGTCGCAGTCAGCAGGTCGCCGATGTTCCGGCCGGTGAGCGCCGCCGGCTTGCCCGTCGAGCACACGTCCCAGTAGGGGTCGGTGTCGTCGACGAAGGTGCCGAGCTGGCCGTTGGTGGAGGCCGGGGTGTCGGTGGACGACGCCGGCGCCCCGCACTCCGGCACGTTTCCGTACACCGACGAAGGCGGGCCGCACAGCACGCCGTAGGTATCGCCCGCGGTGAGGTTGAGCGCCCCGCGCGTCGACTGTCCCGACATCGTGGCGAAGCTGTTGTCGGCGAGGGCGAAGTGCTGCGCGTAGTTCCAGAGCGCGGTGACAGTGTTGCCGTCGAAGTAGCCCATCACCGTGTCCCACTGCCCCGTGCTCGACTTGTGGCAGAACTGGCGCGGATTGGTAGGGGGCTGAGCGTCAAAGCGGGGGAACTGATCCATCAGTCCGCCGTTGCGGGCCTTCTGCTCGGCCGTGTACTCGTGGTCCTGGTCGCACGTGTAGGCCTGCGTGCGATCGATGCGGAACGGCCTCGATGAGTTCGGATTCCTCTCGATGAGGGTGGGCGTGAGCCCGTTGACCGACGGCGTGCCCGGCCGAGGCCGGAACGAAGGCTGGCCCGGAGGATTGAGCGCGATCGGATAGGTCGCGAAATACACGTCGAACGAGTGGTTCTCCTGGAAGATGACCACGAGATGCTTGATCGGTGTCTTCGGCCCCGCGGGTTCGGCATGAGCCCCAGTGGACGCGAGGGCGACGGCGACCAGTAGAGTCCTCCACATCCTGGGCACGCACGGAGGATACATGATCATCACGAGTGAGGTCGCCGCCGTGTCTCTCCCGCACTGTCGACCCCCCCAGTAGCAGGTGAAGCACAGCGCGAGGATGTGTGGCTACGGCAACGGGGGCCGAGGGGCTCATCTACGCGGTGGCCGGGCCGCCCACGCTCGCCCTCGTGGTGCTGGGCATGGCGGCGCTCCGCGTCGGGCGGCGCCGGGACGGCGAGTAGGGCTCGTTGTCGCACGCGGCGCCGCGCTGATCGTGGCGAGATCGGACCTGAGCAGAACGGGCACGGCGCCCGCGCTGGCCCCTGCGCCACCCTTCGGGTAGCATAGGCGCGCCTGGGGGACGCGCACGGATCCGACTCAGAGGAGCCAAGCCCATGCCCACCGGTCCCGCCCTCGTCCGTCGCGATCTTCTGAAGCTCTGTGGCGCCGGCGCCGCGGTCATGGCCGCCCCGTCCGTCGCGCTCGCCCAGCCTCCCCGGCGAGGCGGCACCTTCACCATTCGCGTGTGGGACCCGCCGCACTTCGACCCGTACCTGATCGTCGCCTTCAAGACGCAGATCGTCTACAGCTTCACCCACAGCCGGTTGCTCAAGCACAAGGCGGGTCCCGGAATCCAGCCAGGGAGCTTCGCGCTCGAGGGCGATCTCGCGGAATCTTGGTCGCAGCCCGACGAGACCACGTACCTCTTCAAGCTGCGCAAGGGCGTGCGATGGCATCCCAAGCCGCCGGTCAATGGCCGGGAGCTGACCGCGGAGGACGTCGTCTACAGCCTCGAGCGGTTCCGCACCGTCAAGGGCAATCCTCAGAACTATCTCCTCGCCATGATGGAGCGGGCGGAGGCGCCGGACCGCTACACCGTCAAGGTCACGCTCAGCGAGCCCTACGCGTGGTTTCCCGACGTAGTGGCCAACCCGATGACCGGCGCCATCGTCGCCCGCGAGTGCGTGGAGAAGTTCGGCGATCTCAAGAAGTGGGAGGCGACCGTCGGCACCGGTCCCTGGATGCTCGAGAGCTACCGGCCCAACACGGGAATGAGCCTCGCACGCCATCCGCACTACTTCCTGCCGGGGCTCCCATACGCGGATCGCGTGGAGCTGGTGGTGGACGAGGATCAGGCCTCGCGAATGGCCGCGTTCCTGGGAGGCAAGTACGACCTCGGTCCCGAATTCATGGGCGTGATCAACCGACCGGACTGGAGCCAGCTCAAGGGAGCTCTGGAGCGGCAGCGTCCCGGACTCAAGACGGTGGAATTCGCCTCCAACGTCCGCATCGGCATCAACATGCGATGCGACCGGCCGCCTTTCAACGACGTGCGGGTGCGGCGAGCCGTCGCGCTGGCGCTCAACCGGCGCGACCTCGTCGAGGCCGTCGCCGACGGGGCGGGGGTGCTCAATCCGCCCGGCCTGCCCGCGGGGCTCCGCGAGTGGGCCCTTCCCATCGATCAGCTCGGCGAGGGTGCGGTGTACTACAAGCACGATCCCGCGCAGGCGCGCCAGCTCCTCGCGGAGGCGGGCTATGCGCGCGGCTTCCAGACGGTGGTGGACTTTCACAGCTTCGGGGACACCGGACTGGTGGACGGCGTCCAGCTCGCCATCAGGTACCTCAAGGACGTCGGCATCGACGCGCGGCTCAACCAGAAGGAATACGGGGCATACGTCGCGACCTCGGTGCTGGGGAAGTACGAGGGAATGATCTACGGGCCGTCCACGCCGTTTCTCGAGCCCGACAGCTTCCTGTCGACCGCCTACCTGCCCGACAGCCCGCGCAATGTCCTGAAGGTCAACGACCCGCCCCTCACCGACTTGATCCTTCGTCAGCGGCGGGTGCGGGACATCGCCAAGCGCCGGGAGCTCATCTACGACATTCAGCGCCACCTGGGCAAGCAGGTGTACCGTGCGGAGGGATACTCGATCGTCGCCCTCGCCGTCTGGGACCTGGCCCTGAAGAACTACGGCCCCAACCTCGGCTACGACTACGGCGGACGGCTCACCGCCGCCTGGCTGGATCGCTGAGCACGAGGATGTGGTGACGAAGGAGGTGAGCGCGCGTCTGCGACGTTGGGGGGTTGGTGAATTGCCGCGTCACGAACCTTGCCTCGGCTCTCCTGGAACGGCGAAGCGGCCGGTGGCGTCTCGCTGGATGAGGCCAACTCGGGGCAGGAAAGGGCGCGGCTCGGCATGGGCTAGCGGCTCGCCAGCGGCCCGCGCAGGACGCGACCCGGATAGGCGCCGCTGTGCTCACCGTCGCGGAGCACGACCTGGCCGTTGACGATGGACGCGCGGAACCCCGCCGCCTTCTGCCGCAGCCGCCGCGCGCCCGCGGGGAGGTCGTTCACGACCTCGGGCATCTCGGGCGCGACCTGATCCGGATCGAAGACGGTGATGTCCGCAGCCAGCCCCTCGCGGAGGAGGCCGCGATCGTGGAGTCCCCACGCGGTGGCCGGCTCGAGGGTGAGCATGCGCACGCCCTCCTCGAGGCTGAGGGCCTGCCGCCGGCGCACCCAGTAAGCGAGCACGTGGGTTTGGAGGGACGAGTCCATGATCTGCGACACGCGCGCGCCCGAGTCCGAGAATGTCACCACCGAGCGTGGGTGTCGCATCATCTCGAGCACGTGGTCGAGGTTCTCGTTGGCGAGCGGCTGCACGAAGAAGGCGCGCAGGTCTCGCTCGAGGGCCAGCTCGATGAGGGTCTCCACGGGATCGAGACTGCGCTCGCGCGCCACCTCGGCCACCGAGCGATGGGGGCCGGTGGGGTCTTCCATCAGGAAGATCCAGTCGAAATCGGGCCGCCTCGTGTCGGCACCCACCCCGCGCGAGTACTCGGCCTGGGCGGCCGAGGCCACGAGCGTCCGACGCAGCTCCGGATCCCGCAAGGCCCGCCGCTGCTCGTCAAGGGGGCGCTGCCGCAGCTCCCGCCATTCGGGCAGCCGGTCGAAGGGCAGGCGCGTCTCGAAGGAGAGGAGGACGGACAGCGCCCGGCTATGCACTTGGGCGAACATGCGTCCACCCGCCTGCGCCGTCTCCTCGAGGAGATCGAAGTACGGCCGCCACAGGTCGGGCGCCGAGCGCGAGCTGAACATGCCCCAGGTGACGGGCACTCCCGTCTCGACGGCGAGATCGCGGAGGCGGCCCAGATAGTCCCGGGCACGATCGGGATCGCGCCCAGTGTCCTCGCCCGCGATCTCGAAGATGCCGGCGCCGAGATCGCCGAGGACGCCGACGAGCTCGCGCACCTCGTCCCACGTGGCCACCCGGCTCGCCACAGGCTGGCGGGCCGCGGTCTCGTGATTGCGGGTCCGCGACGTGGTGAACCCGATGGCGCCGGCGGCGAGGGCATCGGCCAACTCGCGTTTCATCGCGGCGAGGTCGGCCGCGCTCGCCGGCTCTGAGAACGCCCGCTCGCCCATGGCATAGGTGCGGAGCGCGGAGTGTCCGACGTAGCCCGCGTAGTTGATGCCCTTGGGCCAGCGCGCGAGCGCCTCGAGGTACTGTGCGTACGTCTCCCACGTCCAGTCGATGCCGGCCTTCATGGCCTCGGCGGGGATGTCCTCCGCCCGCTCGAGGTTACGCACCACGAGGTGGCGCTCGTCGGGGCGGCAGGGGGCGAGGGTGAAACCACAGTTGCCCATGACCACGGTGGTCACCCCGTGCCAGCACGAGCAGGTCCCCCGAGGGGATCCCACGCCACCTGGGCATCCATGTGTGTGTGGCCGTCGATGAAGCCGGGGGCGACCACGGAGCCCCGCGCGTCGATCTCCTCCCGGCCGCGGTCCCGGAGCGCGCGCCCGATCCGCGCGATGCGTCCGCCCGCCACCGCCACGTCGGCGCGGTAGCGCGGAAGCCCCGAGCCGTCCACCACGGTGCCGCCGCGGATCACCAGGTCATAGGTCATGGCCACGTCCTCGCTCCGGATCCCTCCTCATGGGCGCTCGAGGCCGTACAGCTCGGCGACGTTGTCGTGGAGGATGAGATCGCGGTCGCGCTCGCTCAGGTGCCCGGCCTGCTTGGCGAGCACGGCCTGCGAGTGCGGCCACGTGGAATCACTGTGGGGGAAGTCGTTGGCCCACATGAGCCGGCGCACGTTGCAGAGCCTGGTCACCTGGAAAGCGACCCAGTCGTCCTGGAATGTGGTGTACACGTGCTCGCGGAAGTACTCGCTAGGGGCGCGGGTCAGCGTGCCCGCGGGCAGCCAGTAGCGATGGCGCTCCCACGCGTGATCCATCCGGTACATGAAGTGAGGCACCCAGCCCGCGTCGGCCTCCACGCACACCAGCCTGAGGCGCGGGTGCCGCTCGAACACGCCCCCGAGGATGAACAGGCCGATGATGTCCTGGCAGCCGCGGATGATCGAGAGAAACGCGTTGAGCTTGGGGCCGCGCGTCTTGAAGCTGTCCTGCTGGCTCGTCAGGATGTGGAAGGACAGGGGCAGGCCGAGGTCGACGGCCGCCTCGTAGAACGGCCCGTAGGCGGGATCGTCGTAGTCGGCGACGGCGGGATTGCCGGGCATCATCACGCCGCGGAGGCCGAGCGCCTTGATGCGCTGGAGATCCTCGATCCCGTCGGCGACGGATCGCATCGCCGTCTGCCCCACGCCGATCAGCCGCTCCGGGCAGGAGGCCGAATACTCGGCGATCCACTCGTTGTAGGCGTCGAAGCACGCCTTCTTGTAGTCGAAGTCGGGGTGATTGCAGAGCATCATGCCCACGGTGGGGTAGAGCACCTCCGCGCTCACCCCGTCCACGTCCTGGTCCGCGAGCCGCGCCCGCGGGTCCCAGCCGCCCGCGTGCATGTCCTCCATCCGCGCGCCGAACATCCGGAGCTCCTCGGCCGCCTTGCCCGCCGCCGCGACCAGCCCCATGGGAATGGGCTTGTCGAGCCCATCGATGACGAACAGGTCGCCTCGCTTGGGGTCCCGGACGACGTGGGGCGCGCGGTCGCGGAAGCGCGAATCGATGCGGTCGAGATAGGTGCGGGGGGGCTCGGTGATATGCGAGTCAGCGGAAATGATCGGCTTGGCCATGGCTCACCTTTCTCCGGTGCGGGCCGTCGCCGTCGATGGCTCGCGCGCTGCGCGTGCAGATCTCCAGCACCCTACCCCGTCCTCCCGGACGACGTCAAGGCGCCCCCGTCGCGAGGGGAGGAGCAGCTGAAGATGGCCGGAGTGAGGCTATCGATTCGAGGCGGAGGGCTCGTACGCAACGGCCCGCTCGTCGCGATTAGTCGGAGCGAGCTCGGTCGCCGGATCACCCGCGACCCGCGTGTGGCGCATGACGCGGGCCTCGCGATAGTCGTAAGGCCGGGCGCGGTGAAGCACGCAGCGGTTGTCCCAGATGACCACATCGCCGGGGCGCCACCGATGCGCATAGGTGCGGGGCGGCCGGCAGGCGAAGTCGAGGAGGTCGGAGAGGAGCTTCTCCGACTCGGCCTCGGTGAGGCCGGGGATGCCGTAGGCGTGGCGGCCGATGAAGAGAGCGGGGCGACCCGTGACGGGGTGCACCTTCACGAGCGGGCGCAGGGGCGCTCCCTTAGTGTGAAAGCCGTAGCCCGCGCCCGTCTGAACCACGTGTCCGATCTTGGCCTGGGAGTGATAGAGCGAGTGCTGCGCGGAGAGCCCCGCGATACGCTGCCGCGTCGCCTCGTCGAGCGCATCGTAGGCCGCCCGCATGTCGGCCCACTCCGTTTCACCGGCGGCCGAGGGGACGACCTGGGCGGAGAGGATCGAGGCCTTGGCGGCCAGCGGCATATACGAGCTGTCGGTATGCCAGCCCTCGTTGCCCCGCAGCGACTTGTAGCGATGCTCGTCCGCGCCCATGATCGAGCCATCGGGCTTCTGGTTGCTGATAGCCACGGCCTTCTGCTCGGGGTCCGAGGCCAGGAGCTCGAGGTCACCGAAGCGATTCGCGAACGCCACCTGCTCCTCTTCGGTCAGGTGCTGCGCGGGGAAGACCAGGACCGCGTAGTCGTGGAAGGCCTGCTCCACGATCTTCCACGTCGCGGCATCCATCCGGGAGAGGGCGAGGTCGGTGACGACGGCGCCCAGGGTGGCGTCGATCGGTGCGATTCGTGGCTCCATGGGATCCCTCCTGGCCTGGAAGGATGCGGCGCGGCCTCGACGGAGTCAAGGGCGAGCCGAGGCGTTGGCGGGTCGCTGATCGCTCTGGTAAACTTCAGGTAATCGACGTTGTTGGCCCCGCAACCGGTTGCTCCCCCAGGGAGGCGCCCTTCCATCGTGGCCAAAGCGCACCGCAGGTCCCTCTTGGCCACTCCGATCCTCGGCACGACGTCGTGACCACCGAGCATACGTGTCCGAAGTGCCACAGCAAGGCGATCGATCGCGTGCCGCGCAAGGACGTTCTCGAGCGCTTCATCTCGAAGATGCGTGGCAAGCGGCTGTATCGATGCCTCGACTGTGACCACCACTTCAAGGACCGCCCGCTGACGAAGCGGTAGCCACTCGCGTCAACTCCGCAACGGGAGATCCGAGGTTCGGCTATGATGCGGCGCTGCTCCGGATTCTTGCCCCCGCCGCGCGGCTTTGGGGACGGCTACTTGAGGGCGGGCATCACCTGCTGGGTGAGGATTTGCAGGCTTCGCATCTCCTGGGCGAATGGCAGGAGACCGCCGGGATTCAGCTCGGCCGCGACGCCCATGAGGCCGAGCTCTTCGTGAGCTGACCCAGCCGATCGATGAGACTCTGCGCGGTGCCGAAGGCGACCTTGCGCGTGAGAATGTCGTCGTAGGTGAGCGCCGACAGACGCCCGGCCTGGTTCCGGCGCAGGGCGACCGAGCCCGTGCCCGCGCGGCCGAGGGGCTCTAGGGTGAGGCCCGCCTGGCGCTGCATGTAGTAGGTGATGGTCTCGCGGGGCTCCTCGCGCGCCGCCTCCTCGGTCGGCGCGGCGTAGATGGGAATACGCAGGCACGCATCGCCGTCACCGGGATGTCCCGCCTCCCGCCACGCCTGGCGGTACACCTTCAGGCAATCGGTCAGCTCCGGAATGTCCATGCCCCGCAGACCCACGAAGATCGGGAGCCCCATCCGCCCCACGCGCGGGAACGAGTCGGGCGTGGTCGCCGCCATGCGAACGAGCGGATGAGGATTGCGATACGGGCGCGGCGCGACGGTGACGTCGTTGAACTGGTAGAACTGCCCCGTGTAGCTGAAGGGCTCACCCTTCCAGGCGGTGAGGATGATCTCCAGTGCCTCGAAGAACCGGGCCTGGCTCTCCTCGTAGGGCACCCCAAGGGCGTCGTAGGATCGGGGGCTGCCGCTGCGGCCGATGCCGAAGTCGAACCTTCCCTGGCTCAGCTGGTCCAGCGTGGTGATCTCGCCGGCCACGCGCAGCGGATGGTTCAGGGGCAGGAGCTGGACGGCGGTGCCCACCCGGAGGCGCTGGGTGCGGGAGACCGCCCAGCTCGCCACGAGGAGAGGCGCCGACAGCACGGAGCGGCCGGGGTTGACCATCATCTCGGCAAGCCAGACGATGTCGAGCCCCCATGACTCGGAGGCCATCACGAGCTCCGAGATTTCACGGAAGGCTTCGGCCTGGCTGACGCCACGGCGCATCTGCTCGACGAAAATCCCGAAGTCCATTGGCCCTCTCGCCCGCGAGCAAGTGGGCGGATGCTATCGCGGCCGGCCGGCCGAGGCAAGTCACTCGGGCGAAAAAGGGAAACGCTTTTGGATCATACGCCGACGGTTGAAGCCGGATCTCCTAATCCCGTACTATGGCGACTCCTGAAGGGGAATCTCCCGACCGTTCCCGGCATGCTTCTGACGAGGAGGACATGACATGGCGGAACGTGGAATCGATGTCGTGCGCGCGCACCTGGCCAAGCTGCCGCCGCCGGAGTCGCTGACCATCGCCGAGCGGCGCGCGCAGTACGAGCGGGCGGAGACGGTCTTCCCCACGCCTCCCGAGGTCAAGATCGAGCGCGTGACCGCGCCTACCGTGCCGGCGGAGTGGCTGCGGCCCCCGTCGGCCGCGCCGGGGCGGGTGGTGCTGTACCTGCACGGCGGAGGCTACGTGATCGGCTCGCCGCGCTCGCATCGTCACCTCGCGGCGGCGATCGCGACGGCGGCGGGGGCGAGTGCGCTGCTGCTCGACTATCGCTGTGCGCCGGAGGCGCCGTTCCCCGCGGCGATGGACGACGCGGTGGCGGCCTATCGCTGGCTACTCGACCAGGGCATCGCTCCCGGCAGCCTCGTCATCGGCGGAGACTCGGCGGGAGGCGGCCTCACGGTGGCCACGCTTCTCGCCCTGCGCGATGCCGGCGTGCCGCTGCCCGCGGCCGGCGTATGCATCTCGCCGTGGGTGGATCTCACGTGCAGCGGAGCCAGCTATGCGACCAAGGCTGCCACCGATCCCATCGTGAAGAAGCCCGGGGTCGAACAGATGGCGCAGGCATATCTCGGCACGAGGGACCGGCGTACCCCACTGGCCTCGCCGCTCTTCGCCGACCTGCGTGGCCTGCCTCCGCTGCTGATCCAGGTGGGCAGCGAGGAGGTGCTCCTCGACGATGCCGTGCAGCTCGCGGAGCGCGCCAAGGCGGCGGGAGTGGACACGACGCTCGAGGTGTGGGACCAGATGATCCACGTCTGGCACTGGTTCCTGCCGCTCCTCGACGAGGCGGACCAGGCCATCGCCACCATCGGACGCTTCGCCAAGGCGCGCATGACGGGATAGCCGCTCCGGCGGCGCGTTCCCCCGGAGGCGGAGCGGGCGTGCGGGGCCGTCAGGCGCGCCGGCGACGCGCAGCGATCCGCGCGCCCAGTGCTCCCACGATGATCAGCAGGAGAGTCGCCGGCCCCGGCGCCGGCTTCGGGTCCGCGCTCTGGGTGAAGCCGTATGCGAGCCCCTCGTAGACGGTCTGCTCGCGCTTGTCGAAGTCGACCTTGGAAAGATAGGCGAACCCCTGGAAGAATCCGTTCGGCCATGGCGCACGCGGCGTGTCCTCGAAGCGACGATCGTCGAACTCAGTCCTCTCGCGATTCGCGGATGCGCCGCGTGCCCCGCACCACCGGAGTCTCGACATCCATCACGAAACGGATGCGCGGCAAGTCGGTGTCGCAGGTGGTCACGGTGGCGGCGATCGGGTTGCCCGGCCGCAGCGGACCCGCGCCCCATCCCGACTGGACGAGGATGCTCACGCGCGGCCGCCCGCGCTCCGCCTTCTTGATCGTGTAGCGGGAGTCGACCTGGACGAGGAGCGGACCGGTCTTGCCGTCGAGCGGCGCGTTGGCGAGGGTGACCGAGTGGATGTACTGCACGTCGCCGCCCGAGATCGCCTCGGGATCGACGAGCTCGCAGTCGAGCACGGTCACCCCGTCGCGGACCACGGCGGCCATGATCCGATCGTGACGGCGCGTGAAGGTGACCTTGCCCGGCACCGCGGGCAACCCCCAGCGCTCGCGGAGGGCGGCGGCCGCTTCCGCCGTGCTCGCCACCGCTCCGAGGACGAGTCCGCGTGGGTGGGCGCCCGCCCGCGCCATGAGCCGGAGCTGGGCGAGGGTGAAGGGCCCCACCGGACTCTCCGCGTAGCGCGTCACCCAGACCGTCGCGTAGGGCGGGATCGCCGGATGCATAACGCGCGGCCGCAGCGACTCCGTCGTGCGCGGAACCTCGAAAGCGAGCTGGAGGATGTCCGCATTGGGGAGCGGCCACGCTTCCGTGTCGAGGTCGCGCATGGTGGCGAGACGGTCGGTAACGGTGCTGAGCTCGAGGGCGCCGAAGGTGGGCATCAGGCGCTCACCGCGGACGCGACGCTGGCCGGCTTGTCGTCGGCGAATGCCGGCATGACCTCCTTGGCGAACAGGCGCAGGCTCGCCAGCACGTCGACGTGCGGGATCGCCTCCACGGCGTTCAGGAGGAAGTTGACGCGATCGACGCCGACCGACTCCCAGCGCTTGAGAGCGTGGAGCACGCCATCACTCCCGGCGCGGGGGCCATCGTCACCCCGTACACCGGGAATCAGGCGGCCCGCGAGGCTAGCCGAGGGCGTCCAGCAGCGAGCGCTGCTGAGCGAGACGCTTCGGCCGATCCTGGGCGAACCGCTGCACGCCCGCGAAGATCGAGCCCGCGTCCAGGTGCGCTTCGGCGATGACGTCCGCCTCGAGTCCGCCGGTCAGCCACTGGTTGTCCCAGTCGGCGGTGAGCGAGTAGGCGTCGGTGAGCGAGCCCACGTTGCGGAGCGGCCACATGCGCCGCGTGGCGCTGCTCACGAACATGAGGTCCTGCCGGGCCTCCGGCGGGAGCACCGCGTTCCGGTAGGCTTCGGGCTGGCGGTCGAACAGCTCCTCACTGATTGCGGCGATCACCTTTACGTTGATGCCGGCCTGCTCGAGCCGCGGCAGCACGCTCACCAGGTTGAACGTCGAGCTTGAGCCCTGGGCGACGACGTGGCCATGCTTCGGCTGGCCCGGAGCGAAGTCACGGATCACGTACAGGCCCTTGGCCGCGGCGCGGAGGTCCGTGTCCGCGAACGTGCTGCGATCGGCCACGCGGAAGTCGGGGCGCGCCACCTCGATCACGATGATGCCCACCTTCTTCTCGCGTGCCGCGATCTCTGCGGCGGCGAAGTAGCCGGGGGCCACGTCGTTGTAGTCCCAGAAGCTCAGGGTGATGGTCTGGTCGCGCGGGAACAGCTTCCACACCTGGGGGGCAAAGATGCCGAAATGGGTGCGGGCGTCGGCGGCCGTCTCCGGGCCGGAGTGCCCGGCGAGGATGTGCAGCACGCCGGTGCGGAACTTGCTGTCCTGGTTCTGCTGGCTCCATACGCGCGCAGGGAGATACATGAGCGGCGTGAAGGCACCGTAGGTGCCGCTCACTGCCCACACTCCCGCGAACTTGTCGGGATCCAGCGAGGCGCTCTGGCTCACCAGCCCGATGGCGCTCGACACGTTGCCCGCTTCTTGGATCGCCGCCTTGAGCCGCGACCCCGCGGGGTTGGTCTCGGGGTCGTAGTGTCCCCAGATGCTGCCGTGCTCGAGGTTGATCGACTCGGACAGGTCGGCGGCGAGGGTGAGCACACGATTGCCGGTCACGTGATTCAGCCACTTGACCATTTCGGAGATGCCGCGGCGCGCGCCCGCCACCTCGCCCGGCTTGCGGAAGAGGGCGATCTTGAGCTGCTTCTCCGCGCCCGAGATCGGGTTCCTCACCGTGAGGGTCTGCGGCTCCTCGGGGAGGTTGGCGACGCGAAGACGCTCGTCCAGGAAGGGATCGTGCTTGACGTCGACCCGGAGGGGGAGATCGTCCGTGAGCGAATCGCCGATCTCGACGAGGCGCTGAGCCAGCCAGTCCCCGAGCCCATTCTGCTCGAGCACAGACATCACCACGTCGATGTTGGTCTTGAACTGGATCAACCGCTCGGCGGGATCGGTCGCCGGCCCCTTCCGGATGCCCGCGAACTCCACCCCGTAACGTTTCTCGAAGGTCTGGGCGAGGGAGACGAAGTACTCCGAGTTCATCTTCATCGCGTAGGGATGGCTCGGATAGCCCACGACCTGGTCGCCGCCGCCGGGGATCTTGCCGTTGACCGCGCCGGGCCAGTAGCCCTTCGTGGTCTTGCCGATCACGATCATGGGCCGGCGATCCGCGGGGTCCCACGTCTCCATGGTCTTGAGGACGTTCACGATCTGGTCGTAGTCGTGGCCGTTGGGCAGGGTGAAGACGTTCCAGCCATACGACGTCCACTGGTCGACCAGCCGGTAGCCGGTGAACTTCTGCGCCACCACGCCGCCGATCAGCGAGTCGTCGATGCCGGCGTTGTTGTCGGAGAGGAAGATCCGGAGCCGCTTGCCGACCTGGAAAGCAATCGCCTGGGTCTTGAGCTCCTGGGCGTGCCCCTCGGTCATGGCGAACTCGCCCTCGAGGGCGAGGATCTTTGGCGTGCCCATGGGAGCGCCGACAACGTCCCAGAAGGCGGCCTTGCCCGCCGCGGTGGCGATGCCCACGCCGGACGGGCCGCCATTCACGTCGTTGGTGACATCGGTGGACTCGATATGCCCCTGGAGCGCGCGGATGCCGCGCCCCTTGGCCTGGGCGAAGAGGGGATGATCGGTGAGGCCCTGGTCTGAGAGGAGGGTTTTCAGGGCGCCGGCGCCGCGGCGAAAGCCCAGCGCGTCGACGGGCAGCATGGCGACGTCGGGCGCGACGTGGTAGCGGGGGTCGCCCGATGCCTGATGCTTGCGATGCATGGCCTGGCCCAGGATCATCCACAGCGCGTAGCAAGTCGGCGCGCAGTGGCCGCCGGCCAGCATGAACTTGTCGCTGTACGGATGCTTGGGTCGCCGGTAGTCGTAGCGGAGACCGCCCAGCTCGGGGCCCAGCAGGTGCGCGGCCACGTTGAAGGGCGTGTACGCGAGGGGACCGCCGAAATGCCCGGTCTGGGCGTAGTTGCCGAGCAGCGTGAGGGTCATGCACGTCATGTAGCCGATGTCTTCCAGCCGCTGCCGCTCGTACGGAGCATTCATCGAGGCCATGTCCGCCTTTCCTGGGCTCGCGCTCTCGGCGACCCGTCCGGGGCATTCTACACTGCCGGGGCCACGATGCGGGTGTTCACGACGCTGGCCGAGGTTGTCGTGTACACCCGGGAGATCAGCCTCTCGAGGGGCTAGACGACCGCTCACGAATGGGCCGAGTACGGCTAGAGAAGGGGTGGAACGCTCGGCCTGGGCACCCTTTGTTGATCCCGCCCGGCAAGACCGAGTTGAGGACGCTGAACGTGCTGCTCGGGAAGGTGGGGTGGACGATGAGATTCTCCGAGGCCGTGTCGCGGTCGTCAAACTCCACGTCCGATGGCGAATTGACCCGCGTGGGCACGTTCGGCGTCGAGAAGAACGGCGGCCCGCTCGTCCGGCTAACGTCAGAGTCGGCGGGGAAGACCCGGTAGATCTCGACGCGGACCTGGCCGATGTTGCTCACGGTGGCGCCGTTCGTCAGTAGACCGGTGAAGGAACGTTATCGACAGCAGCGCCGCCCATGGTGGGAAGAATCTTCCAGATTGACAAGCGCGAGAGGTGGGACGACAGTGGCTCGCGCTGATTGCACTGCCCGTCGATCCTGAGGAGATACGCAATGGCACGTACGGCGATCCAACCACCGGATATGGCCGACCCTCGACCTCGCTACACGCATGGCTGGAGGGTCGGGAATACCGTCTACGTCGCCGGACAGCTCGCCCTCGACAAGGACGGCAAGCTTGTCGGGCCGAACGACATCGGTGCGCAGACCCGCCGCGTCCTCGAGAACATGCGTCGCATCCTCGAGGCGGGCGGCGCCAGTCTGCGGGACGTCGTGAAGGTCACCGTGTTCGTCACGGACATCCGCTACCGTGAAGGCTACGGCGAGGTACGGCAGGAGTTCTTCGGCTCCAACCCACCAGCGAGCACGCTGGTCCAGGTGTCCTGCCTCGCCGTTCCCGGCGCCCTCATCGAGATCGAGGCGGTGGCCGTCATCGAGTAGGGCGCGGCAACGCGGAACCGACCTAACGGCAAGCCGGCTACGACCACGAGCTTCGACGGGCACACGATCTACGTGACGTGCACGATGTCGGGGTGATGACGGCCAGACATGCAAGCAGACGACGACGACCACGTCGTCCGGGATCTTCATCGCATGAAGCCGAGCGCCGTCAGGCAGTGGCCGGCGGCGTGAAGGCGGGCATGACCTCTCTGGCGAAGCGAGTGAGCTGCTCGAGCATGAGTCCACGCGGCGTGCCCAGGGCCCACGCGATCATCACGTGCTCGAGGCCGGGATACTTCGCTTCCAGGGACTTGAGATAGTCGACGATCCGAGCGGGCGGTCCGCACAGCCAGCTGCGGTTGCGGACGCCGTTCTCCAGGCTGGCCCCGGTAGGCGACTGAGCCTGCCGGGCTGCCACCGCCGAGACGTGCTCTTCGCTGTAGCGCAGCATGCCGAGCGGCGCCATGAACTTGGCGTGCTCCTCGAAGGAGGGCCGGGCGCGCTCGACGGCGCGGGCCTCGGTCTCGTCGAGGCACATGCGGAAGCCCAAGATCACGTCCTCGCCGAGGCGCAGCGCGCGTCCGTGCCGCCGGCCAGCCTCCTGGTAGTCGTGCAGCCAGCGCTCCACCACGCTCTCCGCGGTGGCCGAGATCACGCCCTTGATGCCGTGGCGGGCCATGAAGTCGAGGCTCCGGGCGCTGCCGCTCACGATCGGCTGCCAGACCTCCACCGGCCGGCGAAGGGGCCGCGGCACGAGCGTGATCTCGTGCAAGGCATAGCCACGGTACGGAACCTCCGGCGGCAGCGTGTAGTGCTTCCCGCGGTACGAGAACGACTCCTCGCGGAAGGCCCTGAGGATGATCTCCACTTGCTCCTCGAACAGCTCGCGATTGGCCTCCCCGTCCAGCATGGGGTTGCCGAAC
>JBKOVG010000275.1:0-22254 GCA_046723845.1 Candidatus Methylomirabilota bacterium
GATGATGGGCACCAGACCTCCGCCCCAGCCGTTGCCGATATGGTAGGGCACCGATACCGAGGTATAGCGGATGCGTCCGGGGAAGAACTCGGCGAGGAATGCCCCGATAGGGCCGTAGGTCATGCCGACGTAGTTGACGAGCACCACGACAATGAGGATGGCCATCGGGTAGTTGATGCCGACCTTGGGATCGGCGTAGTAGCCGAGGGCGGTGTAGAGCGGATAGTACGTCAGGGCTGCGAGGGCCATACCGCCGAGAATGATCGGCTTGCGCCCGATCTTGTCAGAGAGCCAGCCCCAGAAGATGAGGGTCGGGGTGGCGATCAACAGCGCGGCGGCGATGATGTAGCTGGATGCAAGGACGTCGACGTTCTTGACCTTTTGAAGGAAGAAGAGCGCCCAGAACTGGCCGCTGTACCAGACGCATCCCTGCCCCAGCACGACGATGCTGGCGATCAGGATGTACTTAATGTTCTTGCTGAGGAAGGCCTCGCGCCACGGATTGGTCGTGGCCTGTCCCTTCGCCTTCATGTCCCGGAAGACTGGGGTCTCCTGGAGCGACAGCCGGATATAGATAGCAATGGCGACGAGCAGGAGAGAGATGAGGAACGGCACCCGCCATCCCCACTCGCTGAAGCCCTCGGGGCCCACGTAGCGCTGCGTGCCAATGATCACGGCCAGCGATAGGACGATGCCGAGCGTGGGAGAGGTTTGGAGCCAGCCCGTGTAGTACCCGCGCCTCTCGTCGGCGATGTGCTCGGCCACGTACGTGATGGCCCCGCCGTACTCGCCTCCTAGACAGAGGCCCTGGATCAGGCGAAGGGCGAAGAGGATGAAGGCAGCCGAAAGGCCTATCTGGGCATAGGTCGGGACCATGCCGATGATCGCGGTGGAAATTCCCATGCCACTCAGCGTGGCGATGAAGGTGTATTTGCGGCCCACCTTGTCTCCGAGCCAGCCGAAGACGAAGGCCCCGAGCGGGCGGATCAGAAAGCCGACCGAGAAGATGGCCACGGTGCTGAGGAAGGCCGCCACCGGATGGCTCTTGTCGAAGAACTTGACCGCGAGGATCGAGGCCAGACTGCCGAAGATATAGAAGTCGTACCACTCGATGATGTTCCCCACAGATGCGGCGATCACGACACGCCGAAGCTCTCTGCCCGTGATATTAAGGACCGCCATTGGCCTCCCCTGTTGCCCGTTGGTCTTCGGTCGGTTTCGATTTCCTCACTTGCACCTGGGTGGATCCCTAGACCGGGATCGGGTAGCGCGAAGCCCACTCCCGGAGCAAAACGAGCGCCCCGCCCTTAGCACGGTGAGTGCCATCCCTCGGCGAGCGCTAAGTACCTGGAATCAGGCAAGCAACACCGGTGAACCCTCTCCCTGAGCTTGGTGAATTTGCCCGGCCGGCTTGGTATTCGGACCCTACTCCTCCTCTCCATACTGGTCTTTGAGACGGGCCACGACGGCGGGATCGGCCAGCGTGGTGGTGTCACCCAGCGCCTTGCCTTCGGCGATGTCGCGCAGCAGCCGACGCATGATCTTGCCGCTGCGGGTCTTCGGCAAATCGGAGGCGAAGATGAGATCGTCGGGTCGCGCCAGCGCGCCGATCTTCTTGGCGACATGCCCCTTCAGCTCCTCCATCAGATCCTTGGAGCCCGTGGTGCCGTCCTTGATCGTCACGAAGGCCGCGATGGCCTGCCCCTTGATCTCGTGCGGCCGGCCAATGACGGCGGCCTCGGCGACCTTCGGATGGTCCACCAGCGCCGATTCGACCTCCATGGTGGACACACGGTGGCCCGAGACGTTCATGACGTCGTCCACCCGTCCCAGCAACCAGAAGTAGCCGTCGTCGTCGACCTTGGCCCCGTCGCCGGTGAAGTAGATGCCCGGGTAGCGGTTCCAGTACTGCGCCTGGTAGCGCTGCGGATCGCGATAGATGCCGCGGAGCATGCCGGGCCACGGTCTCTTGATGACCAGGTAGCCAGCCTTGGCGGGCTCGCCCTTGTCGTTGAGCACCTGGGCCTCGATTCCGGGGAAGGGCCTGGTCGCCGAGCCCGGCTTGAGCGTGGTCAAGCCCGGCAGCGGCGTGATGAGGATCTGCCCCGTCTCGGTCTGCCACCAAGTGTCCACGACGGGACAGCGGCCGTCCCCGATCACCTTCCAGTACCAGACCCAAGCCTCGGGGTTGATGGGCTCGCCCACCGTCCCGAGCAGCCGTAGGCTCGACAAATCGCAGCGCTTCGGGTACTCGTCGCCCCAGCGCATGAAGGTCCGGATGGCCGTCGGCGCCGTGTAGCAGATGGTGATGCCGTGCTTCTCGATGATGCGCCAGAAGCGGTCCTTGTCGGGCGTGTCCGGCGTCCCTTCGTACATGACCGTGGTCGTGCCGTTGGCGAGGGGACCGTAGACGACGTAGGAGTGCCCGGTGACCCAGCCGATGTCGGCGGTGCACCAGAAGACGTCGGTGTCGTGCAAGTCGAAGATCCACTTGGTCGTGGCGTACACGCTGGTCAGATAGCCGCCCGTCGTGTGCTGGATGCCCTTGGGCTTGCCCGTCGAGCCGGAGGTATACAGGAGGTACAGCATGTCCTCGGCGTCCATCTTCTCGGGGGCGCAGTAGGTGTCCGCCCCTTTGACGAAGTCATCCCACCAGACGTCCCGGCCGGCCTGCATGTCGATCGGCTGGTCCGTCCGCTTCAGCACCACGACGGTCCTGACGTCGGGGCACTCCTTGAGCGCTTCGTCGACGTTCTTCTTGAGCGGGACCACGCCACCCCGGCGCCAACCACCGTCGGCGGTCAGCAGCACCGTCGACTGGGCGTCGTGGATGCGCTCGCGGATGGCGTCCGGCGCGAAACCACCGAAGATGACGCTGTGCGGGGCGCCGATGCGTGTGCACGCCAGCATGGCGACCGCAGTCTCGGGCACCATGGGCATGTAGATCGTCACCCGATCGCCGCGCTTGACTCCCGCCCGCCTGAGCGCGCTTGCGAAGCGGTTGACCTCGCGGTAGAGGTCCCAGTAGGTCAGCGTCCGGGTGTCGCCGGGCTCGCCTTCCCAGATGAGGGCGGCCTTCGTCCGCCGTGCGGTATTGATATGGCGATCCAGGCAGTTGTAGGAGACGTTCAGCTTGCCACCCACGAACCACTTGGCGTACGGTGCCTTCCACTCGAGCCCCTTCTTCCAGGGCTTGAACCAGTCGAGCTCGCGAGCGAAGCCTTCCCAGAACTTGACGGGGTTCTTGGCGGCCTGCGCGTAGATCGAGGGCCGGTTGACGTGGGCGCGCTTGGCAAACTCCTTGGGCGGTGGAAACTTGCGCTTCTCTTTGAGGAGGGCCTCGATGGGAGTGCCGCCACCGCCTGCCTTGGTCGCCATAGACTTGCCTCGCGTGAGGGGTGGAGTCGAGGATCGGCGCGACATCGCGCCCGCTAACTTCTAAACCATGTGGCAGTGGACTTCAAGTGGCGCGCGCTCCGCCGTCGCCGGGCTCGAGCGGCTGCCGGCGGAGCCCGTAGCGCACCATCTTGTCTGAAAAGTTCTTCGGGTCCATGTCGGCATGCTTCGCGGCGGCCGTCAGCTTGCCCCCGTGCGTCTCGAGGAGTCCCCGCACGTAGGCCCGCTCGAACTCCTCTACGATGCGCGCCTTGGCATCACGGAAGGGCAGCGAGAGATCCACGGGCGCCTGGGCGCCTCCGGGGCCGGCGAGGAATCGCTCGAGCTCGATGAGCTCTTCGCCCTTGGACACGATGACGGCGCGCTCGATGACGTTCTCGAGCTCACGCACGTTGCCCGGCCACGGATAGCGCATCAGCGCCTGCAGGCTCTCCGGAGCGATGCCCTTGATCACCCGCTTGAGCCGTCGCCCTGCTTCCTGGAGGAAGTGCTGGGCCAGGAGCGGAATATCCTCGAGCCGCTCTCTGAGGGGCGGCACCCGGACCGGCATGACAGAGAGGCGATAGAATAGGTCACGCCGAAACGCTCCCCGCTCGACCTCGCTCTGGAGATCCTTGTTGGTGGTGGCGATGAATCGCACATCGATGTCCACGGGTCGGTCAGCTCCCACCGACGTGACCTTCCCTTCCTCGATGGCGCGCAGCAGCTTGCTCTGCAGATGCAACGGCATTTCGCCGATCTCGTCCAGGAGCAGGGTGCCGCCGTGTGCCATCTGGAAGTGTCCGCGTCGGTGCTCGCTGGCGCCGGTGAAGGCACCCCGGCGCGAGCCGAAGAGCTCTGATTCGAAGAGCTCCGCCGGGATCGCCGCGCAGTTCACCGCCACGAACGGGCGCTCACGACGGGTCCCGGAGAAATGCACGGAGCGGGCCAGGAGCTCCTTGCCCACTCCCGTCTCGCCGTGGATCAGCACGGTGGTGTCGAGGTCGGCGACGGACCGGAGCGTCTCGAAGACCGACTGCATGACCGCGCTTTTCGCCACCACCTTTCTGAAGGTGAACCGCTCCTGGTTGCGCCGGATCGAGCGCCGCTTGTCCGATTTCAATGCCTGGAACTCGATGGCGCGGCGGATGACGAGCAACAGCTCGGCCGCCTCGAAGGGCTTGACCAGGTAGTCCTCGGCGCCAACGCGCATGGCCTCCACCGCCGACTCGATGGTCCCGTAGGCCGTCATGACGACGACGGCCAGGTCCGGGTGGTCGGTCTTGATCTGGCGCACCAGCGCCACCCCGTCCATGCCGGGCAGGCGCCGGTCGGTCAGCACCAGGTCCACGTCCTCGACCTTGAGGGTGTCGAGCGCCTCCTCCCCGCTCTGCATAGGGAGCACTTCGTAGCCCGCCAGCTCGAGGGTGCGGTGCAGCGGACGGAGGAACACCTCGTCGTCGTCGACCAGGAGAAGTCGCTGCTTCATGACGTGCCTCCCGCTAGGGATTGCGCGAGCGCCACCGCGGGCAGCGAGACGCGCACGAGCGTGCCCTGCCCGGGCGCGCTCTCTATGCTGATGTCGCCGCCGTGGAGATCCACGATCTTTTTGACGATGGCCATCCCGAGACCCGTGCCCGAGGGTTTAGTGGTGAAAAACGGCAGGAAGATCTTCTCCCGGTTCTCCTGGGCGATGCCGACGCCGTTATCGATGACCTCGACCACCGCGCGGTCCTCCTCGGCGAGGAGATTGACGACCACGCGGCCGTCACCCCGCCGGGGATCGATCGCCTCCAGGGCGTTCCTCAAGACGTTGGCGAACACCTGCCGCAGCCGCTGGCCGTCCGCTGACGTCGTCACGTCCCGGTCCACCCGGCCGTAGCCGAGCTCGACACCCCGCGCGCGCCCCTCCGCCGCCACGGTCTCGACGACGGGGTCGAGGATTCGTGCGACTTCGTACTCCCCGCGCTCGAGCTTCGTGTCGCGAGTGAAGTCGAGCAGGCTGTTGATGATGCGCTCGATCTCGATGATGCCCGACAGGATGGAGCGGGCCATCTCCTGCG
The DNA here is from genome assembly GCA_046723845.1 of Candidatus Methylomirabilota bacterium. Classification (GTDB taxonomy): domain Bacteria; phylum Methylomirabilota; class Methylomirabilia; order Rokubacteriales; family CSP1-6; genus AR37. The sequence continues at coordinate 5,439 of JBKOVG010000275.1, forward strand.
AGAGAGCGCCACCGCCCAGGTTTCCCGACGAGAGGAGATTGGTCGCCATCTTGATCCCGCCCAGCGGATTCCTGATCTCGTGCGCGACTCCCGCCGCCATCTCGCCGAGGGAGGCGAGCTTCTCGCGCTGGATGAGCCGCCGCTGGGTCTCGACCTGCTCGGTCAGGTCCCGTAGGACCCCCACCGCGCCGATGATCAGCCCGTCCGCGTCCACGATGCCGCGAACGGAGACGTACGCGGGGAAGCCTTCCCCGTGGACGGTACGGGCCGTGACCTGCCCGCTCCAGCCCTCGCCCGCCTCGACGGCGCGCGCGATCGCCTTCGCGGCGCGCCCGCGCTCCTCCAGGCCCAGCAGGTCCGAAAGGCCGAGGTGGCTCACCTGCAGCTCGGTGTAGCCGAGGAGCTGATGGCCCGCCCGGTTCATGGTCACGAGCCGCCCATCCACCCCTGCCGTCACGATGCAGTCGTCGACACTCTGGACCACCGAGGCGAGGAGTCGCTCGCCGCGGCGCACCTCCTCTTCGGTCAGGCGCAACGATTGCTGCATCTGCTGAAAAGAGGTGACGAGCTCCTGCGCCTCTCCCTTGGAGATCGTGAAGTGGTCCTCCACGATCATGCGGGCGGCCGCCGCTCCGAGTGAGGCCGCGAGCAGCCGCTCGAACCGGATACGAAGCTCGAGGACTTCGGGCACCGAGAGCTCGGCGGGAGCCTTGCCGTGAAACAGCTCGCGGATGATACCCTCCGCCTCCTCGTCGCCCACGTAGTTGTGGACGAGGCGCTCGATCTCGGTGGCGGACAGGATGGCAGGGGCGGCGCCCAGGTGCTTGTCATCGCCCGGCGCCCCCACGAACGCCGCGGCCTGGGAGCGATCATCGGCATCCTGCTCCGTCAGCAGTGACACCAGCACGAAGGAGCCGACGTTGACGAAGAGGGACCAGAAGACCCCGTGTGTGGTCACGTCGAGACCCGACAGCCCCAAGAGCGCTGTCGGATTGAGCCAGTCGAGTCCGAAGGGCCCCACCTCGAGGACGGACCCGGGCACCAGCCCTTCCTTGACCAGGGCCGGGATGATCAGCGTGTAGAACCACAGACCAAACCCCGCGGAAATGCCGGCGGCGGCGCCCTTCCGGTTGCCGCGGCGCCAGTAGAGTCCTAGGAGAATCGCCGGCGCGCACTGGGTCACCGCGATGAAGGACAGGAGGCCCATCTCGACGAGCAGGAGCTGCCCCCGTTCCATGCGCGCCCATGCGAAGCCCAAGCCCACCACCGCGAGCATAGCCACGCGCGTGTAAAAGAGCGTGATCCAGTAGATGTCCTCAAGGTGGCGCCGGCGCAGGAGCATGGGCAGGATGACGTCGTTCGTGATCATCTTCGACAGAGCGAGCGAGTCCACCACGATCATGGCGGTGGCGGCGGAGAAGCCGCCGAGGAAGACCACCACCGAGATCAGACGGCTCTGGAAGTGCAGCGGCAACTGCAGGATGAAGCTGTCCGCTTGCCCGCCGGACTGGGGGAAGACGACCAGGCCGGCGAAGGCGATGGGCAACACGAACAGGTTGATCAGCAGCAGGTAGAGGGGAAACGACCAGGCCACCACGTTCACGTCGCGCTCGCGCGGATTCTGTACGACGAGCACGTGGAACTGGCGCGGCAGGAACATGACGGCCATCATCGAGATCACCAGCATGGCCGCCCAGCGCGCGTAGGAGGCCGTCTGCGGCTGATCGAGGGTGAGAAGCCGCGACCATACGGGGTCTCTCGCGATGCTCCCGAAGATCTCCCCGAGGCCCCCGAAGAGTCCCCAGGTAACGTAGACGCCGACGGCGAGGAACGCCACGAGCTTGACCACCGACTCCGCCGCCACCGCCGTCATCAGCCCCGTCTGCTGCTTCGTGAAGTCGAGGTTGCGGGCCCCGAACAGGATGCCGAAGAAGGCCAGGGTCACCGCCACGAGCAGCGTGGGGTCGAGGACGTTCAGCACCGAGTCCTCGTGGACAATCATGCGGAACGACGCGGAGACCGCGCGGAGCTGGAGGGCAATGTACGGAATCATGCCCGCCACCACGAGGAGCGCCACCAGGGTGCCGAGGTGGGCCGACTTGCCGTAGCGGCTCGAGATGAAGTCGGAGATCGAGGTGATCCGCTGCTCCTTGGAGACTCGCACCAGTTTGCGCAGGACCACCGGCCAGAGGAGGGCCACCAGGGCGGGGCCCAGATAGATGGTGAGGAACTCGAGGCCCCGGTTGGCGGCCAGGCCGACGCTGCCGTAGAAGGTCCAGGCCGTGCAGTAGACGGAAGCGGCGAGCACGTAGGTGACGGTACGGATACGGCCCCGGCTGAGGCGGGCCGCGAAGGCCTCGCCCGCCGAGGCCACGAGAAACAGGAACAGGAGGTAACCGAGGACGATGGCGAGGACGGTCGGCTGACTCAGCCAGCTCACTCGTCGTCCTCCCGAGCGCGCTGCCGCACGGCGGCCGCGATCAGCACGGCAACGATGGCGGCCCAGACGGCGAAGAGGTAGAGGACGAGGGCCGGCACGCCCCAGATGAGCGCCGAGCGGTTGGCGATGGTGAGGAGGGGCCAGAGGAGTAAGGCCCCGAAGAGGACGAAGCAGGCGACGAGGAGTTCCCCAGCCTTCATTGGCTGGCGGGATTATAGGCGGCGGCCGAGGGGGACGCAATGACGCGAACACCACGCAGCAAGCTGGCGCCCCACCCCCGGCGCCGGGCCACGGAGGCGGCGGCGCCTCAGCCGGGCTTGGGCAAGAAGCGCGTCATGAGGAGGGCCTCGAAGCCGCTCTCGAGCTCTTCGGCCACGCCATCGGCGACCTCATCAGGAGAACCGGCGCGCTCGAGCCAGGGGCCCTGACCCCAGCCGCCGAGGTAGGCGTCGCCCTCCGTCGCGCCCTCCCGCATGGCGAGCGCGTCGATCAGGTCCTGGAACTTTTGGGACAGGGGACGACTAAAGGTGCGGTCGCCCTCGATGGCCTCGACCATCGACGGAACATCCTTCCAGTGCACGACACGGTAGCGGGCCATGATCGGTGCCGCACATTCTATCGAAAAGACCCACCGTTGCTTGACAAAGGTGTACCCCCACCCTACGCTCTCATCGCGCTCCGCCGATCGCGGCCCGTCGGTCAGGACCCCCGATCGCGGATCGCACTAACCCGATTGGCCCGCGGTCAACATGCCTCAGGCATGTTGAGTGAAAAAGGAAGCCCAATGATCGACGTCAAGACGGCGGATAGGGAGCTCGCGACCTACATCCGCCCGCAGACCTTCCCTGTCGCCATCCGTATGCTCAGGCCCGGCGAGCCCATCCCCGAGCGCGCGAAGCGCCCCGCCCGCGACTTCAAGAAGCTCAGCATGTCCTGCCAGGTCATCGATATGGCGCGACGCTACGGATGGATGATCGCTCTCACCCGCGAAGATCACATCTGCTCCCTGGGCATCACGGCGATCGGCTTCGACAAGCCGCTGCCCATCTACAACGTGGGCACGCTCTGCGAAGGCATGTACACGGAAACCAAGGAAGCCGGCCAGCGCTCCGAGGCCGCCATCGACAAGTTCGCTCCCGGCGAGTACGAGACACTCCTCGTGGCCCCGCTCGACCGCGCGACCTTCGAGCCACATCTCGTGTGCGTGTATGCGAATCCCGCTCAGGTGATGCGGCTCACCCAGGCCGCGCTCTGGAAGCGCGGGGGGAGGCTGCACTCCTCGTTCGAGGGTCGCGCGGTGTGCGCGGACATCATCGTGACCACCATGCAGACGGGGGAGGCGCAGGTCATCCTGCCCTGCTCGGGTGACCGGATCTTCGGCCAGACCCAGGACCACGAGATGGCCTTCGCCATTCCCTGGGCGCGGATGGAGGAGATCGTGGAGGGCCTGCGCGGCACGCACAACGGCGGCATCCGCTACCCCATCACCCAATTCATGGAGTACGAGGCGAAGCTGCCCCCGCGCTACATGGAGGTGAATCGCCTCTGGGACGCGGAGAAAGGCAAGAGCGAGCTCACCAATCGCGAGCGCGTGGTGGCCGCCTACAAGCGCTCCTTCGCGGACCGCGTGCCCGTCTATCCCATCGTGGCTTCCTTCGCGGGCACCCTGGACGGCCAGTCCATCGAGGAATACTGCACGAGCCCGACCAAGGCCATCCAGGCCATGATGAACTACTACGAGCGTTATCAGCCCGACGTGGTCCTCGCCTACAACGACCTCGCCAAGGAAGCGGAGGCCTTCGGCTGCAAGGTGAAGTACTCCGACTACGTCGTCCCCTCCGTCGAGGGCCACGTGCTCGAGGACAAGGCGAACCTCCCCAAGCTGACCATGCCCGATCCCTACGCCACCGGCCGCCTGCCCGGCTTCCTCGAGCAGTGCGCGGCTCTCGTCAAAGCGGCGCCGCCCGCGGCCATGGGCGCGGTGGCGGTGGGGCCGTGGACCATCGCCATGTTGCTGCGCAACCCGGAGATGATGCTCCTCGACACCTTCGAGGATCCGCAGTTCATCCACGACGTGATGCGGCTCACCACGGACTTCTGCAAGACCTGGGGCGAGGCCATCGCCAAGACGAAGATCGGGCTCAGCTTCTCCGAGCCCACCGCCTCCATCAGCCTGGTGTCACCGGACAACTACCGCGAGTTCATCGCCCCCTATCACAAGGAGCTCGTGGAGTACTTCAAGGCCAGGAAGGTGGGTCTCACCACGCACATCTGCGGCACGACCTATCCGATCTTCGAGGACATCATCGGGTGCGGCTTCACCACCGTGTCCTTCGACCTCGACCAGCAGGCCGATCCCAAGCTCTACGTCGATCAGCTCACCCGCTTCATGGAGGTGGCCAAGGGACGCGCGGTGGCCATCGGCAACGTGGACGCGACCAAGTTCGAGAAGACCACCAAGGCGGAGATGGAGGCGGACGTGCGGCGCTGCATCGACAGCGCAGCCCGGCACTCGGGCTTCATCCTCTCGACGTCGTGCGAGATTCCCCCGCGGTCGAACCCCGAGATCGTGAAGTGGTTCATGGACGCCGCCCACGACTATGGGCGCTACGAGCGAATTCTCGGCTAGTCACAGCAAGGGCGCGGGTCCCCCCCGCGCCCTCGATGGTTCACTCGCCCGACGAGAGGCCGGCTACCACTTGAAGGGCTTCTTGGAGGGCGGCACGCCGTAGGCGCCGCGATCTCCGCCCCCGAATCCTCCGCCGCGCCCGCCGCCGGGACGGCCACCCGGGCGGCCACCGCCCCGCGGTCCGCCCCCGCCCGAACCGGGAGCCTTGGGGGTGGAGAGATTCACGGTGAGCTTGCGTCCGTCGAGATCCTTGCCGTTGAGCTCGGAGATGGCGCGCTGGGCCTCCTCCGTCGTGGCCATCTCCACGAAACCGAATCCGCGGGACTGTCCGGAGAATTTGTCGGTGATGACCGCCGCAGACTCCACGGTGCCGCACTGGGCAAAATATTCCCGCAACGTCTCGCTCGTCGTGGAGTACGACAACCCGCCCACATAGAGTTTGGAAGCCATGCGGTTCTCCTTGCAGTCGCTCTTCCGCCTTGATGCACGCCCCAATACTCGGAAGAGCCAATATCGGTGGCGAGGGCGCCGGCTGCGGCGCTACGGCCCTAGTTTACACCATATGCCCAGACGTGCCGCCACTCGCGGAAGCGACCGCGCGCTACGGCTGAGGCCAGGCGGCCACTCCGGGATCGTGATAGGTGTCCGTCGAATCGAGCTGCGCCACGGGAAGATCGGGCTCCACCGCTTGCCTGTAGGGAAACGTGCCCGCCTGCCGACGGAGCGACTCGCTCGTGGCCACGAGCAGGCCCACGAGCGCCACCACGAGGGCGAGCGCGCACGCCCACGCGAGGATGTTGCCTCCGGGACGTTCGACGAAGTCTAGCGGCATGCCGCCTCGACGGTGACGCGGGCCGCCGTCTCGGTCGACGCGGCCCGACGCGCGGGACGCTCGCCCTTCACCACCAGGTCCTGGACATCGAAGGGCTCGCGCACCACGCGGAACCCGTGGAGCTCGAACGTCACCTGCTCGTCCATGGTCCGACCGGGGGTGAGCCGGATCACCACGGGCACGTCAGGCGCCGCGGCCTCGAACAGCCTCGCCAGCTCGCCCGCGGGCATCGTGACCAGATCAGAGGAGACGATGACCAGGGATACCGGAGTCTCGAGCAGGAGACGCAGGCCGTCGCAGAATGCGCCGGTCATGCGCACGGCCATTCCCTGCTCGACGCACTTGAGGCCGACCGAATCGGTCAGCGCACGATTGCCATCAATTATCAACACGCGTGTCATGGAGTTCCTTTCCGTCGGAGGGTTGAGTTTCCGAAGCCTCGCGTAAGCGAGCAAGCGGAGTGCCAACTGATTGGATGCCCGGGAAGTGCCTGTGGTTGCAAGTCTCGGAAAATTTTCTCCGCCGTCTCGCCGCGAAGAATCGGGCGGAATGCCCGTAGCCACGGGGACGGCGCCCGGGGTGCGAGCTACACGGATGCGGGCGGACGCCCGCTTACTCGCGCGGGCCCTCCCTGAAGCCGATGGCGTGCTCGACCCAGGCCGCCGCAGCGAGTAGTCGCGCTTCTGCCCACGGAGCGCCGGTGAGCTGCATTGCGAACGGCAATCCGTCGGACGCCACTCCGGTGGGAAGAGAGATGGAGGGCATGCCGGCCGAGCTCCATGGCGCGCAGAAATACGGCTCGCCCGTCGACTCGAGACCTTTCGGCGCGGGACCGGCGGCCGTCGGGGAGACGAGGGCGTCGTAGCGCGCAGCGATCACACTCATCTCCGCGCGGAACCTCCGTCGAATCGCTTGCGCGGCGAGATAGTCGACGGCGCCGATGGCGAGCCCGGCCTTGACCGCCTCTCCGATGTGCTTCGGGTAGTCCGCGGCATTCCTCGCGTAGAGGTCGCGATGGAAAGCCGCCGCCTCCGCGCGCACGGTGGTGTCGCCGGCGGCGTGAATCCCCTCGAACGAGGGCGCGAGCGGAGCCTCCTCTACCTGCGCGCCCGCCTTGCGCAACATCTCCATCGTCGCCTCGATCTGGGCGACGTTCGCCGCCTCCGCCTTCCCGAGCAAGGGGCGCAGGACACCGAGGCGCGGAGCGGCCGGTGCGCCCAGCGCGCTCACATAGTCGTCCACGGGCATCGCCACGGAGTGCGGGTCGGCGGGGTCGTGGCCGGCCATGACCGCCAGCGCGAGCGCGGCATCTTCTACCGAGCGGCAGAGCACGCCCACGTGATCCAGGCTCCACGCGAGCGGCGTGACCCCCGTCGCGCTGATACGACCGTGCGTCGGCTTGAACCCGACCACCCCGCAATAGGCGGCGGGACGCAGCACGGAACCGACCGTCTGCGTTCCCAGCGCGAGGGGGATCATGCGCGAGCCCACCGCGGCTCCCGACCCGCTCGAGGAGCCTCCCGGGGTGTGCGCGGGATTCCATGGATTGCCGGTGGGCGTGGGATCGCGGAGGGCGAACGGCGTAGTGGTGACCTTGCCGAGGACGACCGCGCCGGCTGCACGGAGGCGCGCCACGGACACAGCGTCCGCGCTCGGCCGGCGGTGCGCCCACGGCCCCGCGCCGGAGGTGGTGGTGAGTCCTGCTGCGTCGTAGATGTCCTTGAGGGCCACCGGCACGCCGTGGAGGGGGCCCATGAAGCGGCCTTCCCGCGCCTCGATGTCCCGCTGCACGGCGACGCGCGCCGCCGCATCGCGGTCGAGGTGGACCCAGGCCTTGAGCGTCGGCTCCACCGCATCGATGCGCTTGAGGCACGAGGCGAGGAGGTTGGAGGGCGACAGGGCGCCCGAGCGGATGCGACGGGCAGCTTCCGCCGCGGTGACGTCGTAGAGATCCGGCATGGAAAGTCTCCCGAGGATTACTGGAGGGCGTCGAGTACTTCCGCGACCACTTCGAAGCGACCGAAGGACGGCATGAGATACGCGCCGGCGTAGCGGCCGCGGAGCTGTGACACGAGGGACTGCGCGGTGTCGATGCCGGCCCGCAGGCCCCGATCTCCCGCGTCCTTCATGCGGGCGCGCACGCCGTCGGGCACGGTGATGCCGGGCACCTCGTTGTGCAGGAACTCCGCATGGCGCGACGAGTGCAGCGGCAGCACGCCGACCACCACGGGAATGGGCGACCGCGTCCGCTGGAAGAAGCGCTCCAGCACCTCGAGGTCGTACACGGGCTGGGTCTGGCACCAGCGCGCCCCCGCCTCGGCCTTGGCGAGGAGGCGCTCCATCTCCCGCGAGGGCTCCGCCGCCGCGGGATCGAGAGCAGCCCCCACGCAGAAGGAGGTGGGCTCGCCCACGGAGTTGCCGGTGGCGTCCCGGCCTTCGTTCATGCCGGTGAGGATGCGGATGAGCCCGATGGCATCCACGTCGAAGACGGCGGTGGCGTTCACGTAGTCGCCCGAGCGCGGAGGATCGCCCGTCATGGCGAGGATGTTGCGGATGTCGAGGGCGTGGGCCCCCAGCACGTCCGCCTGTATCCCCATGAGGTTCCGGTCGCGGCAGGTGAAGTGCATGTTGATGTCGAGCCCCGTCGCCTCGCGCACGAGGATGGCGGTGGGCAGGACCGACATGCGCACGCGCCCGAGGGAGCCGTCGTTGATGTCGACGATCTCCACCCCGCGCTCCTTCAGGAGCTTGGCGCCCTGGACGAGCTTCTCGATGTTGTGACCGCGGGGCGGGTCGAGCTCTACCGTGACCATGAACTCGCGCTCGTCGACCTTGCGCTGGAGCAAGGTGGGAGCGGCGGTGGTGGGCAGCGTCGGGGTGGGCCTGGCGTCGGCGCGGACCCGTCGCGGCGTCGATACGGAGACGACGCCCGCACGCGGCACGTGACGATCCACGGCCTCGCGCATGGCCCGGATGTGTTCGGCAGTGGTGCCACAGCACCCGCCCACCATGCGCGCGCCCGCGACGAGCATCCGCGCGGCGTAGTCGGCCATGTAGGCGGGGGAGGAGATGTAGATGAGCCGCTCGCCGATGCGGCTCGGCAGGCCGGCGTTCGGCTGGATGGCGAGGGCGAGGCCGCCCGCCTCCGGCAGCATCTGCTCGAGGACGTCGTAGAGCGTGCTGGAGCCCACGGAGCAGTTGGCCCCGATCACCTGCACGGGCAGGTCGCGAAGCGTGCGCACCACCTCCGTCGGGGTCTGGCCGAGGAAGGTCACGTGATCCTGGGTGAAGGCGACCTGGGTCACCACGGGCAGGTCGGTGATGGCCCGGATGGCTTCCACGGCCTGCCGCATCTCCGTGAGGTCGGAGAAGGTCTCCACCACGAAACCGTCCACCCCGCCTTCGAGGAGACCCTCCGCCTGCTCGAGGAAGGCCGCGCGCGCTTCCTCCGGCGTGATGGAGCCGAGGGGCGCCAGGTACTTGCCGAGCGGGCCCACTGAGCCGAGCACGAACACGTCGCGGCCCATGGTCTCGCGCACGTCTCGCGCGAGCTTCACCCCGCGGAGATTGATCTCGCGGACACGGGAGGAGAGGCCGTGCACGGCGAGCTTGAAGCGGTTGGCCCCGAAGGTGTTGGTCTCGATCCAGTCCGCGCCCGCCTGGATGTACTCGGCGTGGATGCCCTGCACCACCTTGGGCTCGTTCACGTTGAGCACGTCGAAGCAGGCGTCCAGCGGCACCCCGCGCGCGTAGAGCATGGTGCCCATGGCCCCGTCGCCGAGGAGGGGACGCTCGCGGAGCCTCTCGAGAAGCGCCGCGGCCATTAGACGACCTGCCGGGCGCGGCCGGCGAGCTCGGCGGCCACGCGGCCGGCAACCTGGTCCGGAGTGAGCCCGCTCGTGTCCACGGAGAAGTCGGCCTGCGCGTAGAAGCGCTTCCGGTCCTCGTAGAGGGCGGCGGTCCGCTCGCGCGTGCGTCCGTGCAGCATCGGCCGGTCACCGCCGCGCCGTGCCCGCTCGTAGAGCGTGTCAAAGTCGCCCCCCAGCCACACCACCGTGCCGATGGCGCGCAGAGCGTCCAGCCGGCCCTCGCGACACGGCAGCCCGCCTCCCGTGGCGATCACGTCGCCCCGCTTGAGAGCGAGGAGGCGCACCATGTCCTCTTCCAGCGCGCGGAAGTAGGCCTCGCCCTTGTCCGTGAAGATCTCGGGGATGGACCGGCCCTCGTGGGCGGTGATCATGTCGTCCGTCTCCACGAAGCAGCGCCCGAGACGGCGCGCGAGGATGCGGCCCACCGAGGACTTCCCCGCCCCCATGAAGCCCACCAGAATCACGTTGTCCGACATGACTCCGACCATCGTATCACCTGCCCCGGTGGGAGCCCTACCGGCTCACGGTGACCGCGGCGGGCGCCCGCCGATAGGCGCAGTCGCGCATCCAGCAGCGGCGGCACTGGGTGAAGTAGTGGTCCACCCGCGCGGCCGGCCCTACGCCGACGAGGAAGGAGATGCTCTTCCCCGGCGTCATCACGCACGACTCGTTGAGGACGACGCCGATGGGCTCGCCCGGGCACAGCGCGAAGAGCGCCGACTGCTCGGCGGTGTCCCAGCCCGCGTAGCCCGGGCTGATGCGGTTGGTCACCTTGATCCCGGCAGGAATGGCCGCCTGGCACAGGAGATCATTGGCGTACTCGGCGAGACTCTCCACCGCGGCCGAGCCCACACTGTCGAGCATGACGGCGAGGGGCAGCTCCCGCTCCTCCCAGAGCTGTCGCACGCGCCGCTCCAGCGGCTCGCCCACCGTGCAGATGCCCGCTCCGATTTCCTCCAGCGATCCCCACAGCCGCCCGATCTCCGGGATGTGGAGGCTCTGGCCCCCCGCCTCGAGCAGATCGGCGGCTTGGCCCGTCACCGTCGCCGTCCGGTAGACGACGCGGGGCTCGATGAGCGATTCACCGAGGGCGAGGGCCTCTTCGAAGAGCGCGAGGACGGCGGCGTCCGGCACGTCCACGCCTTTCTTGTAGCCCTGGAAGCGGAGGACCTCGTCGCGGTCCACCCGCAGGGGTACGTCGTCCAGGACGGCGGGGCGGGGCGAGCGGACGGCGAGCGTCGCGCTCACTTGCTGCGGCGGGAGCGCGCGACCTCGGCGATAAGGCGGATGTGCTCGGGGCCGGAGCCGCAGCAGGCGCCCACGATGTTGCAGCCCGCGTCGAGCAGGGCGGGATAGTCCTTGGCCATCGCCTCGGGCCCGAGCTCGTAGGTGGTGTGGTCGCCCTGCGTGATGGGCAGCCCCGCGTTCGGATACGCGATGAGGGGCGCGTCGGTGACCGCGCGCATCTCGCGGATGATCACGATGGCGCGATCCGGGCCGCGACCGCAGTTCATACCCACGATGTCCGCCCCGGCCTCGAGCAGCGTCCGCGCCACGTCGGCCGGGCTCTCGCCCCACATCGTGCGATCGCGGTCGTGCAGTTCCTCGTACTGGAAGAACATGGTCGCCATCACGGGAAGGTCCGTCACCTGCTTGCAGGCGGCGATGGCGGCGGTGGCTTCCTGGGGGAACATCATGGTCTCGACGGCGAAGATGTCCACCCCGCCCTCGGCGAGCGCAGCCGCCTGCTCCTTGAAGGTGGCGAGGTAGTCTTCGTCGGTGGCCACGTTGTCGCCGACGCCGTAGTCGAGAGGGAGACAGCTCGTGGGGCCCATGGAGCCCGCGACGTAGCCTCCGGGGGGAGACACGGAGCGGGCGAGCTGTGCGCCCTTGACGTTGAGCTCGCGTGTGCGGTCCCCGATCTTGTACTCGTTGAGCTTGAGCCGCGAGCCGCCGAAGGTGTTGGTCTCCACGAAATCCGAGCCGGCCCGGAAATAGCCCTGGTGGATGCCCCGGACCACGTCGGGATGCGTGTCGTTCCAGAGCTCCGGGCAGGCGCCGTTGAGCAGACCCGCGTCGAAGAGAGCGGTGCCGTAGCCGCCGTCGAAGACGAGACGCTCGCCCGCCTTCGCCCGCTCCACGATCTCCCAGCCGCGTGGGCGCGCCATCAGGCGGCCACCGTGACGCCGAGGAGCTCCTTGGCGCGCACCACGGCCAGGGTCGAGTCGCGCGCATAGCCGTCGGCGCCGATCTCGTCAGCATAGGCCTGGCTCACGGGAGCGCCGCCGATCATCACCTTCACGCGCTCGCGCAACCCCGCCTTGGAGAGCGCGTCGATCGTGCGCTTCATGGCGGGCATGGTCGTGGTCATGAGAGCCGAGATCCCCACGATCTGGGCGCTGTGCTCCTCCACGGCGGCCACGAACTTCTCGGGCGCCACGTCGCGACCAAGGTTGTGCACCTTGAAGCCGGCGCCTTCGAGCATCATGGCCACGAGGTTCTTGCCGATGTCGTGGAGGTCTCCCTGCGCGGTGCCGATGACCACCACCCCGAGCGACTGCCCATCGCCTCCCTTGGTGATGAGCGGCTTGAGGAGGTCGAGCCCCGCGTACATCGCGCGGGCGGAGAGGAGGACCTGGGGGACGTAGTACTCGTTCCGGCGGAACTTCTCCCCTACCACGTCCATGCCCGGGATGAGACCCCTGAAGATCAGATCCCTGGGGTCCATGGAGAGCTCGAGACCTTCCTTGGTCTTGCGGGCGACGGTGTCCTTGTCGCCAAGGATCAACGCCCGCGCCATGATCGGATAGTCGAAGTCGTCGCTCATGCCCTGCTCGGAGTCCCTCCGGGCTTGACGGCGGGATAGCCGGCCTTGCTCCACTCCCGCATGCCGCCGGCCACGTTGTACATGCCGGTCATGCCGGCCCTCATGAGCGCGCTGATGACCGAGCTCGACCTGAGCCCGCCCGCGCACAGGACCGCCTTCGGACGGTCCGCGGGAATCTCATGCATCCGTTCGACCGCCTGGCCCATGGGAATCTTGATCGCCCCCGCGATGTGGCCATCATCCCACTCGGCGGGCTCGCGCACGTCCACGACAACCAGGTCAGGCTGTTCTTCTCGCATGGTCGCCAGGTCGTGAACGGTGATCTGCGGCACCTTCGCCTCGGGCAGCCCTTCGCTCTTCCAGTCGGTCATGCCGCGCTGGAGATAGCCGGCGATGTCGTCCATGCCCGCCCGGCCCAGCCCCTGCACGGCGCGTGTGAGGTCGGAGGGCCCCGTGGCGAGGAGGATGAACCGGCTGTCCGCGGGCGCCATCATGGCGACCCGGGCCGCGAAGGGATTGCTCTCGATCCAAACATTGACCGAACCCGGAATGTGTCCCTCGCCGTACTCGGCCGGGCTCCGCGCGTCCAGGACGACGGCGCCCTTGAGCATGGCCTCCCGCGCCTGGGCGACGGTCAGGGGCTGGGGGTCGCCGGACGACGGCAGGGCCTGGGCACGGTTCTTGGCGATGATGCGATCGAAGCTCGGAGGCTTCGGCGGCAGGCCCTGCATGAGGCTCCGGACGAACTCGTCGACCGTCTTCGCCTGGAGCGCGGGATTGAAGCGCCGCTCGAATCCGATGGTCGATCCCGGCTTGGAGGACATGGCGCGCCCGCACGACGAGCCCGCTCCGTGGGCGGGGAAAACTTCCACGCTGTCAGGCAAGGTCAGGACGCGGCTGGTCAGGCTTTCGTAGAGGGACGCCGCGGCCCGCTCGCCGCCGAAATCGGGCCGGCCCACGTCCCCCACGAAGAGCGTGTCGCCGGTGAGGACGAACCACGGCTCCTCGCCGCGAGAGAGATCAGTGACGAGGAGGCAGATGCTGTCCGGCGTGTGGCCGGGGGTGTGGATGGCCTGGATCCGCACCGTGCCGATAGTGATCGCATCTCCGTCGACGATGGGCGCGTGCGCGAAGGCAGCCTCGGCCGCCGGGTGGATGTGGATGGGGGCGCCCGTCTTGAGGGCTAGGGCCTGGTTCCCCGAGAGGTGGTCGGCGTGGATGTGCGTGTCGACGATGTGGGTCAGCTCGAGGCCCTTGCGCCGCGCCCAGGCGCTGTAGTCGTCCACCCGGTCCCGCCCCGGATCCACCACCAGCGCCTCGCCCGCCTGGCTGCAGCCGATCAGGTAGGAGATGCAGCCCGCATCCTCGTTGACCATCTGCTGGAAGATCATGGGCTGCATCTTCCCACATGCCCTCCGTGCTTCGCAAGGAGGCTTGGGATAAGGGCGTAACAGCTACCGACGACATGTCGCGTAACTTGACCGTCGATTGGCTGTTAGACTAGACTCCGTGAAGTTTAATCTCGACTGGATCGGAGGGCCTTTAAAGGTCGCATGAAGATCAAAGTCCTCGGCTCGTACGGGAGCGAAGGACCGGGGCAGCGTCCGTCAGCCTTCCTCGTCGACGACCGGGTCCTGGTGGACGCGGGTACGGTCGGAGGAGCTCTTTCCCCAGCCGAACAGATCGAGATCGAATACGCCCTCGTGAGCCACGCCCACCTCGATCACATCGCGGGGCTCTGCTTCCTCACCGACACCCTCGCCATGCTGGCGCCCGAGCGCCGGATCACGGCCTGCAGCCTGGGCACGGTGATCGACGACCTCCGCACCCATGTCTTCAACGACATCGTCTGGCCCAACTTCTCGGCCATCCCCAATCCCAAGGCTCCGGTGCTCGGTTTCCGCTCCTTGCCGGAGGAGGGTGAGGCGCGGGTGGGTGAGCTCTGGATCACGCCGATCCAGGTCGAGCACACCATTCCCACCACCGGCTTCATCATTCACGACGGGGAGACGGGGTTCGTCTTCAGCGGCGATACCGGGCCGACCCAGAAGATCTGGCAGGCCGCGCGGGAGATGCGCGGCCTCAAGGCGGTGGTGGTGGAGACGTCCTTCCCGAATCGCATGGACGCCCTGGCCAAGACCTCCGGGCACCTCACGCCGGAGATGCTCAAGCGGGAGCTCGACAAGGCGCCTTCCGACGTGCCGGTCTGGGTCTACCACGTGAAGCCGCAGCTCTATCAGGAAACCGCCGAAGAGCTCGCCAAGATCGACTCCGCCCGGATTCACATCCTCGAGCAAGGCAAGACCTACACCCTCTAGCCCTTACTGCGCGTCGTAAATGAGATTTAGCGCGACGCGGGAGCGAAGAGGAACTCTCGTAGATAGGCGTTGACGGCGCCCGCCTGCTCGATCTGCGGGAAGTGCCCGCAGCGCTCGAGCCAGTGCGGCTCCAGCCCTCCCAGCCCTTCCGACACGCGCTGCGCGTGACCGATGGGGATGACCCGGTCCTCGCGCCCATGAATGATGAGCACGCGTCGCCCAAGGCGGGCGAGGGCCGCCCGGTAGGCCTCGGCCTCTGCGGTGAAGTCGTCCTTCACCGTGCGGAGCAGCGAGAGATAGGCGGCCCGGCCCTCGAAGGAGGCGCGGGCGGCGAACTCGTGGTCGACGAAGAACTGTATCTCCGCGGGATCCGGACGCGCGAAGCAGCGCTCGAGGCCCTTGGCGCAGACCCGGCGCGTGATCATGCTGGCGAGGAGCTCACCCACCCCAGGCAGCGACAGGGTGCGATAGATCCACGAGGGCCGGAGATCGAAGCCTGGCACGGCGGCGCCGAGGAGGGCCAGCCGCTCTACGCGTCCGGGATGATCCAGCGCGTACCGGGCGGCCACCGCGCCACCCAAGGAGTGACCGACGAGGCGGACCTGCTCGACACCCAGGGCGTGGAGCAGACCGTCGAGCCCCCTCGCCAGAAAGGTCGCCGTGTACGGCCGGCGCGGCTTGGCCGAGCGGCCGAAGCCCGGTAGGTCGAGGGCGATGACGCGGCTGTGGCGCGCCAGCTCGGGGATGTTGTGACGCCACGACTCGGCGAAGCCGCCGAGCCCGTGGATGAGCACGGTGGCCGGCCCGTGGCCCTCTTCCACGTAGTGGATGAGCAGCCCGTCGAGCTCGCCTCCCGTCAGTTGGATTTCGGGCACGTCAGGCTTCGAGGAGGCGGGTCAGCGGCTCGCGGAACGGGAAGAGGCTGAAGATCCCGCCCGTGTGGATGAAGCAGACGCGCTGGCCGAGCGCTTTCGGGTCGCGCTGGAGGGTGTCGAGGAGCCCGCCGAAGGCCTTGGCGGTGTACACGGGATCGAGCATCACGCCCTCCTCCCGCGCCATCTGAATCAGGAGCGAGAGCTCTCCGTCGTCGACGGCGGCGCGTCCCGTGCCCTGATAGCCGTCGAGGAGATGGATGGTCTTGGGCACCTCGAGGGCGAACCCGTAGCGGCGCACGGCCTTGCCGATGGTCTCCGCGGCGTAGGCGCGCACGGCTTCGGCGGGCCACGCGATGGGCACGCCCACGATCTCCGAGGGCAGGCCGGCGAGCTGCTTGCCCATGAGGAGCCCCGCCTGGCTGCCTCCGCTGAAAGCGGCGATGGCCACGGTGTCGAAGCGCGGGGCGCCGTGCTCGATCTGGCCCGCCAGCTCCACCGCGCACTCGAGGTACCCGAGCGCGCCCGTCGCGTTCGAGCCGCTCTCGGGAATGATGTACGGACGTCCCCCGCGGTGCCGCACCTCTTCCCCGATCGCCTCCAGCGCCACGGGATAGCTGGCGAACTCCTCGTCGCTGAGGTAGCGCACCTCGGCGCCCAGCATCCGGTTGAGGAGCAGATTGCCGTCGTAGACGTCGGGGCGCCTCCCCTTGACCGCCACCACCGCGGAGAGCCCGAGGCGCGCGGCCACCGCGGCCACGGCGCGGCAGCAATTCGACTGCAAGGTACCCACGGTGATGAGGGTGTCGGCGCCCTGATCGAGGGCGTCGGCCACGAGGAATTCGAGCTTACGCACCTTATTCCCGGACTCGAGCATGCCGGTGAGGTCGTCACGCTTCAGGTAGAGCTCGACGCCCAGGCGGCGGGAGACGCGATCGAGCTTCATGATGGGCGTGGGCAACATGGCCAGCTGGATGCGCGACGGCGGCTTCGTCACGTCATCATCCTAGCACCTGTCTCTTATACACA
>JBKOVG010000264.1:0-8098 GCA_046723845.1 Candidatus Methylomirabilota bacterium
CACATCACGAACACTTCGAATCTTCCTGTGGAATGCCTGGAGAGCGAGTATCCGCTGCTCGTCGAGGAGACCTCCCTCGTCGAGGGAAGCGGAGGCGGTGGTCGGTTCTGCGGGGGGCGTGGCATCCGGCGGACGATCGAGGTGCTCGATCACGAGGCGCAGTTCTTCGCCACGCTCGAGAGAGCGGAGGTGGCGCCGTGGGGACTCGAGGGAGGAGGTACCGGAGGTCGGGCGGCCCTCGTGCTCAATCCTGGGATGGCAGGCGAGACGCGATTGTCGCCCAAGCTGTGGGGGCATGTGCTCAAGGCGGGTGATCGCGTGCAACTGACGACTCCGGGAGGGGGCGGTTATGGTGAAGCCGACGCCGCGTCCGACGGTCCAAGCGTCGCCTAGAAGCATCTCCTATTCGAACAGAGACAGATCGACTGCGTCCCCCATCGTGTTGTAGCCGAGATCGCTCGGGTGAAGGTGGTCGCCGCAGTCGTAGATCGGCAGCATGCGGGTCGGGTGGGCGGGGTCGCGCAGGGCCTTATCGAAGTCGACGACCGCATCGAAGGCGCCACCGGCACGGATCCAGGCGTTGACCGCCTGGCGCCTGGCTTCGCGCTCGGGGGTCCAGGCCCCGGGGAGAAAGGTCTCGTTCTCGTACGGCGTCAAGGTGCCGCCGAACATCTTGATGCCGCGCGTGTGGGCGCGCACCGCGAGCTGCTTCAGGCCGGCGATCATCTCCTCCGCCGTGACCTCCTCCTCGGGCTTGGCCCAGCGGTTGCGGAGATCGTTGGTGCCGAGCATGACGATGGCGTGGGTGACGCCCGGCTGGGCCAGCACGTCGCGATCGAAGCGCCGCAGCCCGCTGTCACCGCGTATGTCGTGGAGGATGCGATTGCCGCCCAGTCCCTCGTTCATCACCCCCATGGGCCGGCCTGCCGAGCGAGCCTGCAGGCGGCGCGAGAGCTGATCGGGCCAGCGGCAGAAGGCGTCGATCGTGGAGATGTTGGCGTCGGTGAGCGAGTCGCCGAGAGCGACGATGCCGCCGGTGTCCCGCGAGGCCAGCACGTCGACGCCGCAGACGAAGTACCAGTCGTCGGTGAGCTTGCCGACGGGCATGACTGCCTCGGCGGTGAAGTCGCCCGGCGGCGAGACGTAGTTCGTCTGGCGCGAGTAGCGGCCCGTGATCCCGAAGCTCGCCGGCAGATCACCCGGCAGGTAGACGCTGATCGCGAGGTCGGCGAGGGGTGGCAGAGGAAGGGAGACGGGATCGCTGACTAGGAGCGATCCCGCGGCGATCGTCGCCGCCTCGGCGCCGCCGAAGGTGAGCCGGCGATCGGAGCCCGCGATGATGCATGGCCCCGCCTCGCGGAGGCCGATGCGCGCCGCACCGATCAGGAGCTTGCGGCTGCCGTGGGCGTTGGAGAGACGCACCCGCAGCGTGTCGCCGCCGATGCTTGCGCGGACGTTCATCCTGAGGGTGTGGTTGCTGAAGGCCACGCCCTCGGCGGGCGCGGGCGCCGTGGTCCAGCTGCCGACCCAGTGCAGATCGCTTGGCATCGTTCTCTCCTCCGCGGCTTCGAAGATTCTCACGATTCCGAGGCATGTGCTCACCGGATACGGCCCTTGACAGCCCGGGGAGGGGGACCGTATAGAGTTCCCCCATGGCCGATCGTCCGACGGCGATCAAGGACGCTCTCCGCGACACGCTGAAGGATCTGGTCGCCCTCCACGGCGCTCCTGGGTTCGAGCAATCCCTCGTCCAGTATTTCCGTCAGCGCGTGGAGCCGCTGGCCGATACCGTGGACGTCGACCGCTATGGCAACGTCACGGCCACCCGACGCGGGCGCCGGGACCGACCTCGGCTGATGATCAGCGCCCACCTCGACGAGATCGGCTTCATCGTGAAGGGCATCGAGCCGGACGGCTTCCTGCGCTTCGATCGCCTGGGCGGCACCGCGGATGCGTTCCTGCCGAGTCGCCGCGTCTCCGTCAACGGCCACTTCGGCGTCATCGGGGCGAAGGCCGGCCACCTGCAATCAGCGGAAGAGCAGGCGCGGGCCGCCACCGTGGCCGACATGTACATCGACGTGGGCGCGCCCAGCGCCGGCGATGTCGCGGCGCTGGGAATCCGCGTGGGCGACCCCGTCACCTTCATCGGCGAGCTCGCCGAGTTCTCCGATGGCCATCGCGTCTGCGGCAAGGGCATGGACGACCGCGCGGGAGTGGCCATCCTCATCCAGGTACTCATGGAGCTCAAGGACGCCCAGCCCTTCGGCACCGTGCACGCCGTGGGGACGGTGCTCGAGCAGGTCGGGCTGCGCGGCGCCGCCATGGCCGCGCACCGGCTGCGACCCGACTACGCCATCGCCATCGACGGCGCGTCGGCCGGCGACACGCCGGACTCGAGCCCGACCCGCGACATCTCCGTCGTCATGGGGCGCGGGCCGGTCGTCATCCTCGCCAACTCGACGGGCAACTATCGCGGCAGTATCGCCCACCCGGCGATGAAGCGGTATCTGCTTCAGGCCGCCGACGCCGAGGGGGTGCCCGTGCAGCTGGCCACGCACCTGACGCGGGGCTCCACGGAGGCGGCCACGATCCATCTCAGCCGCGACGGTATCCCCACCATCAGCATCGGGGTGCCGCGACGGTACTCCTACTCGCCCAACGAGGTGGTCGATCTCGACGACGTCGCGGGCGCCGTCCAGGCTGTCGCACGCTTCGTCCGGGAGATGGAGCACCACGACGATCTCGGCTTCCTGTGACAGATCGAACCACGCGCCACGACGCACGAGGGAGGCAATCATGAACCGTCGGTTCCGGAGTCTCGGGTGGATGTGCGCCGCGGCCGTGCTGTTGATCGTCGGCGGCTTCGTGCTCGTGGCCGGTGCCCAGTCGGGCGGGGGCGCGGTCGTCCTGGCGACGCAGGCGGACGCCGCGCGGCTCGACCCGGCCGCCACGGGCGACGTGCCCTCGATGATGGTGCAGAGCGTGATGTTCGAGGGACTCGTGGGCTGGGACAAGGACCAGAAGCTGGTGCCCCAGCTCGCGGAGTCGTGGACCCTCTCCGACGGGGGGAAGGTCATCACCTGGAAGCTCCGGCACGGAGTGAAGTTTCACGACGGCGAGGAGTTCGACGCGCAGGCCGCCAAGGTCAACTTCGATCGCTGGCTCGACAAGGCCAACGGGCTCCTGACCCTCTCGCAGTTCGCGACGGTCGACGGCGTGGAGGTGGTCGACAAGTACACGCTGAAGATGACGCTCAAGGAACCCAACGGCGCCCTGCTCCAGACCCTGGCCGGCCGGCGGGCCATGTTCAACAGCCCCAAGGCGCTCGCCAAATGGGGCAAGGACATCAACCTCCACCCGACCGGGACGGGACCGTTCGAGTTCGTGGAGTGGGTGCCCAAGGACCGCCTCACCGTCAAGCGCTTCGAGGGCTACTGGGGCACGAAGCCCGCGCTGGAGAAGATCACCTTCAAGCCCGTGCCCGAGCCGGCTTCTCGCGTGGCCATGCTCGAGGCGGGAGACGCCGATGCCGCCGCGCCCATCCCCATCCAGGACGTGGCCCGCCTGCGGAGCAACCCCAAGCTCAACGTGATGATGGTCGACAGCCTCGACAACCTGCACTTCGCCCTCAACATGCAGAAGGACGTCTTCAAGGACGTGCGCGTTCGCCAGGCCGTCAACTACGCCGTGGACAAGGACTCGATCGTCAAGAACATCTACAAGGGGCTGGCCGTGCCCCTGACGAAGTCGCCCGTGTCGCCGTTCCTCTGGGGCTACAGCGCCGTGGGAGATTTCTACAAGTACGATCCCGCCAAGGCGAAGGAGCTCTTGAAGGCGGCGGGAGTGAAGCCGGGGACCAAGCTCGTGATGTGGATTCCCGACGGTAGGTATGTCCAGGATCGCCAGGTCGGCGAGGCGGTCGCCGGCTATCTCCGCGACGTCGGCTTCGACATCCAGATCGTCAAGATGGAGTGGGCGACCTACATTGGGCGCGTCGGGCAGAAGCCCGACCCCATCGCGCCCTATGACCTCGCCATGCTCGCATGGTCGGTGGGCACCCAGGACGCCGACTGGGGCCTCGCCGGAACGTTCCTCTCGACGAACTGGCCGCCCCGCGCGTACAACCTCGCCTTCTACAAGAGCGACGTCGTCGACAACGCTCTGGCCGCTGGGCGCCAGACCACGGACAGCGCGAAGCGGATCGAGGCGTACAAGGTCGCCCAGAAGCAGATCATGGAGGACGCTCCCTGGCTCTTCCTGGTCGCGCCCAAGTTCATCGGCGCCTCCAAGAAGGAGCTGCAGAACGTGTACGTGATCCCGTTCGGCGGCGCGGTGGTCAAGGACGCTTCGATCAAGAGATAAGGGCCGCGATCGGCGGGCGCGACGGGTGCTCTGCCCGCCGCGCCCGTTCCGTCCGGTCACCCGCTCATGGGCCGCCTGATCGGCCGTCGCCTGCTGTTCCTCCTCCCCGTGCTGTTCGGGATCCTCGTGGCCGTGTTCGTCACCATGCGTATCGTCCCCGGCGATCCCGCACGGCTCGTGGCCGGCCCCGACGCAGGGCCGGAAGAGCTCGCGGCCATCCGTCAGCAGTTCGGGCTCGACCAGCCGCTCCACGTCCAGTTCGTGCGCTACCTCCTGGACATCCTGCGGGGCGAGTTCGGGCGATCGCTGAAGACGCAGCGCCCGGTGCTGGACGAGATCGTGCCCCGCCTGGGGAACACTGCGCTGCTTGCCGTGCTGAGCACGCTCTTCGCGGTAGCCGTGGGTCTCCTGGCGGGGATCGTGGCGGCGGCGCGGCGGAACTCGACCTTCGACCACGCCACCATGGTGGTGGCCATGATGGGCGTCTCGACGCCGTCCTTCTACCTCGGCATCGTGCTCATCGTCGTCTTCGCCGTCATGCTGCGCCTGTTCCCCGCCGGAGGCAGCGGGGGCGTGGCCCATCTCGTCCTGCCCGCGGTGACCCTCGGCGCCTCGACCCTGGGCATCGTGGCGCGGATGACCCGGGCGAGCATGATCGACGTGCTCGATGAGGACTACATCCGGACCGCGCGCGCCAAAGGCGTCCGGGAACGGCTGATCGTTGCGCGCCACGCGCTTCGCAACGCGCTCCTGCCCGTCATCGCGGTGGTAGCCCTCCAGTTCGGGTTCGTGCTCGCGGGCTCCGTGCTCGTGGAGACGGTGTTCTCCTTTCCCGGCATCGGCTGGCTCATCGTCGAGTCGATCAGCATGCGGGACTTCCCGGTGGTCCAGGGCGCGATCCTGCTCGTGACCTTCGTCTCCGTGCTCGTGAATCTGGCCGCCGACATCCTGTACGGATATGCCGACCCCCGCGTCAAGTACTAGACCGGCGGCGGCCGCGTGGCGGCGCTTCGCGCGCAACCGGGCGGCGGTGGCCGGCCTCGCCCTCGTGCTCTTCTTCCTTCTCATGGCCGTGTTCGGACCCTGGATCGCGCCCCGCGATCCGCTGAAGCAGCAGCTCGACGGATCGCTGGCCGGGCCATCGTGGAGTCACGGGTTGGGTCGGGACGAGCTCGGGCGCGACATCCTCTCGCGCATCCTGTACGGCGCGCGCATCTCGCTGGGCATGGCGCTCGGTGCCTGCCTCATCGCGGCGGGCGCGGGGGTGACGGTGGGGCTGGTCGCCGCCTATCGCGGCGGCGTGGTGGAGGAGATCCTCATGCGCGCGGTGGACGTCGTCCTCGCCTTCCCCGGGTTCCTGCTCGCCATCGCCGTGGTGAGCGCGCTGGGGCCGGGCATCGTCAACGTCGCGGTTGCCGTGGGCGTCAACACCATGCCGGGCTTCGCCCGGATCGCCCACAGCACTGCCCACGCGGTGAAGGAGACGGAGCACGTGGCGGCGGCGCTGGCCCTCGGCAACAGCGGGCCGCGCATCCTGTGGCGGCACATCCTGCCCAACTGCCTGGCGCCCATCGTGGTGCAGTTCACGCTGCGCATGGGCACGGTGGTGGTGATCGGCTCCGGGCTCAGCTTTCTCGGCCTGGGCGCGCAGCCTCCCTCGCCGGAATGGGGCGCCATGCTGAGCACGGCGCGCGAGTACCTGCGGACGGCGCCGCACCTCTCCCTGGTGCCCGGCCTCGCCATCCTGCTCCTCGTCCTCGGCTGGAACCTGCTCGGCGACGGCCTCACCGAGGCCCTGAACCCCAAGCTCAGCCACACCTGACTACCCCTGGAGAAATTCCAGGGCGCTCAGCGCGTGGACGCGGATCACGTCGAGGTAGTCGCGGACCGTGACGTGCTCGTTCGCCGCGCCCAGGAAGTAGGGGGTGGGGCCGAAGACGGCGACGGGCATGCCGACCCGCCGGAAGACGCGCGAGTCGGTGCCCGGCGCCGAGATGTTGAAGAACGGCGCCTCGCCGCACACCGCCGTCGCCGTCTTGCGCACGGTCTGGAGGAACTCGTGGCTCGGCGAGGTCCAGTTGGGCTCGCTCCGCTGGATGAGCTCGTAGCGCATCCCTCGGTGCCGCCGGACGATACGGCCGACCACGCGCAGGATGTCGGCGGTGGTCACGCCGGGAGGAACACGGACGTCGACCTCCGCGCGGCAGTGATCCGCCGTGAGGTTGATCTTGGTGCCGCCCTCGATCACCCCGGCGTTGACGGTGACCGAGGACAGGATATCCGTCGTCCCACCACCCAGCATGGCGGTGGTCGCCGCGCGGGCCTCGTCGATGCTCCGGAGGAACTCCTCGGGCACGGGCCAGGTCATGGCCTCCAGCTCGCGTATCTCCGCGAGCGCCTCGACGATCTCGAAGATCGCGTTCCAGCCGTGGTGAGGATACGCGGAGTGGCTCATCTGGCCGCGCGCGATCAGGGTGAACCAGACCATGCCCTTCTCGCCGAACCGTACCGTCGAGGGTGTGCTGGGCTCGCCGATGATGACGGCGTCGGCCCGCAGCTTGGGGTGGTGATCGACGAGGTAGTTGGCGCCCCACGGGCCCATCGTCTCCTCGTCGGCCACGGCCGCGAAGGTGAGCCGGCCCTTCCACGCGTCGCGCAGTTCGGAGAGCAGGCAGAAAGCGATGAGCGACGCCGTCGTCCCCGCCTTCATGTCGGACACTCCGCGGCCGAAAATCTTGCCGTCGACGATCTCGCCGCTGAAGGGATCGCGCTCCCAGCCGCTGCGGTCACCCACGGGGAAGGTGTCGAGATGGCCGTTGAGGATGACCGAGCGGCCGGGCCCGCGGTCGGTCGCGACCACGATGTTCACCATACCCGGCTTGGGCTCGATGACCTCGGGGGCGTGACCCTGGCGCTTCAGGTACTCGACGAGGCAGTCCGCGGTCGCGCGGGTGTCACCGGGCGGATTCTCGCTGGGCCGGCGCACGAGGTCGGTGAGGAGGCGGAGCCACTCGTCTTGCCGCTCATCGATGCGCTTGAGGATCTGGTCGCGGGCGTCCATGAAGTCTCCTGGATTTGTAGGCGAGATCAGGTCAGGTTCGCCGGTTATTCTCGTCGCACGGCGCGGGCGAAGCAAGTCCTTGCTGTCGCGCGGCGAGTCGGGCGCCGGGCGAGCGCGGTATGATCTGGGCGGCCTGTCGCCGGCGCGCTGCTCACCCGTCAAGGAGGTCGTGCATGGAAGGAACCAGGGTACGTCAGGAGTTCGTGGGGCTTCGGTTCACGCCGGGGTCGCTGGACAAGAAGACCGATGCGTTGCTCGCGTATGCCTGCGCGCTCATGGCGGGGTGACTCCCCTGAAGCAAGAATCGCTTCGCGGGCGCGAAGCAAGCGGGAGCAAGCGAGGATGAGCTTCGGGAGGCGACTTTCATTGCCATGCGCCAGGCCGCGGCGCGATTGCGGACGCTGGCCGAAGAGGCATCAGGGCTCGAGCTCGGAAAGTAGCGACGGCGCCGTGCTGCGGGGCTCGCCCGTCGGCGCGGCATCGCCGTGGCTTCATCGGTTCGTGGCGAAGGATGCAAGATCACGATCGCCCGCAATCAATATACGGACGCCGTGACGCCGGGTTGCTGCCCTCCTCCGGGCATCGGAGGGAATACGTGTACCGGTCCGTGGGGCATCACCAATGACCACATCGGTGAGCCGTGGCCGCCACGGTGACCGTAGGGCGGCCCTTGCG
>JBKOVG010000118.1:0-19360 GCA_046723845.1 Candidatus Methylomirabilota bacterium
GGCGCGGGGGGCGTCGGCGGCGCGACCGCGGCAGCTCGGGGAGCCGGTGGGACCGCCGCCCGCGCTGGAGCGATCGGCGGTGCGGCAGGGGCAGGTAGAGCCTTCACTCGCTCGGGGACCGCAGGCGGGGTGGGCGGCCCGGCTGGCGCCGGCTCCTCGCTCCTGGCCGGCGTCGGCTCCACGAAGAGCAGGTCACCGCGGTCGGCGATCCGGGGGTTCTGAAGCCAGCCCGTCAGGAGCAGGGCCGCGACCACGAGCAGGTGCAGGAAGAGCGAGCCCGCCACCGCGCCCGCCAGGTACCGGCTGGGGCGATCCTCTGGTAGGAGAGCCCATCCCCATGCCCACAGGGGCTGCGCGGCCTCTATAACTCGCACCTTTTCGATCATAAGCCAGTTGGCCGGTTTTCATCGCTCAGGTCGTGGCGGCCATGGCGCCGCCGTCCACCACGATCTCCGCGCCCGTGATGAACGAAGCGTCGTCGGAGGCGAGGAAGAGCGCGGAGCGGGCGATGTCCTCCGGCTCTCCCACCCGGCCCAGAGGGATCCCGTGCCCCTCGCGGGCCGCCCGCTCGACGCGCTCGACGATGTCGGCGGTCAAGCGCGTGCGGATGGTGCCGGGACAGATCGCGTTGACGCGGATGCGGTCGCGCCCGTAGGAGGCCGCCATCGCCCGCGTGAGGGCGAGCACCGCGCCCTTGGAAGCGGCGTAGGCATGGCTCGGCCGCTCTACGGAGCCGCGGAAGGCGGAGACGGAAGCGATGTTGACCACCGCGCCGCCGCCCGCGCTTCGCAGGTGCGGCACCGCGGCGCGCGTCACCAGGTAGATGGCGCGCACGTTCACGTCCTGGGCGAGGTCCCAGTGGTCGAGGCTGATGCTCTCCACCGTCCCGCCCACCACCATGGTTCCGACCCCGGCGTTGTTGAGGAGGACGTCGAGCCGGCCGAACGCGCGGACGGCCGCGGCGATCACCGCCTCGCACCGATCGGGGCGGGCGAGGTCCGCGGCGACCGCGACGACCTCGCCGTTCGCCGCCCGCACGTCCGCCTCGGTGCGTGCGAGTTCCGCCTCGCGCAGGTCGGCAATGGCTACCCGCGCGCCCGCGCGCGCGAAGAGGAGCGCGCTCGCCCGGCCGATGCCGGTGGCGGCGCCCGTGATCACCGCGGTCTTGCCTCGCAACGCGCCGCTGTCGGCCAGAGCCATGCCAGTGCCCTCCCGTGTGGATGAGTGCGGGCCGCCGAATCTCCGGGCGGACTCGCGGGCCCTGACTATAATCGGGCGGGAGGTTTTCCATGGAGACGAAAGTCGACGAGATCGTCGAGGGCATCTACCGCCTGTCCACTTTCCTGCCCGCCGTCGGCCCGCGCGGCTTCACCTTCAATCAGTTCCTCGTGGACGCCGCGGAGCCTCTCCTCTTCCACTGCGGGCAGCGCGCGCTCTTTCCCGCCGTCTCGCAGGCGGTGACGCGGGTCATGGATCCGCGCCGGCTGCGCTGGATCGCCTTCAGTCACATCGAGGCGGACGAGTGCGGCTCGCTCGGCGAGTGGCTGGCCGCGGCGCCCGAGGCCACCGTCACCCACGGCGCCATCGGCTGCGCGATCTGGCTCAACGACCAGGCCCCGCGTCCTCCCCGCGCTCTCGCCGACGGCGAGGTGCTCGACCTCGGCGGCCGCCGGGTGCGGCGGCTCGACACCCCACACGTGCCGCATTGCTGGGACGCGGGGCTACTCTTCGAGGAGACCACGGGCACGCTCTTCACCAGCGATCTCCTCACCCATGTGGGCGACCCGCCCGCCCTCACCAACGGCGACATCCTGGGACCTGCCGTGGAGGCGGAGCGGCGCTTCGGCTACACCGCGCTCACCCCCGCCACCGGGACGACCATCCGGCGCCTCGCCGCACTCCAGCCGCGCACGCTCGCCGTCATGCACGGCTCGTCCTTTTCCGGCGACGCCCCGGCCGTGCTCAGCTCTCTCGCCACGTTCTACGACGAGCTCCTCGAGAAGGGCACCGCCCCGGGTCGCGGCTAGGCCGGACGGGCGAGGAGCTCTCCGCGCATGCGACGGCTGCTCCTGATCCTGCTCGCCTTCGCCCTGGCCGCGGCCGTGGTGTCGATCGTCACGCTGCGCCGGGGGCGCGCGGTGCGCTGAGATGACGGGGTGACATGAACGACATCATCGACTTCGTGGTGCGGCACGGGCCGCCCGTGATCTTCGGCTGGGTCCTCCTCGATCAGGCGGGCATACCCCTGCCCGCGGTGCCGCTCCTGCTGGTCATCGGCGCCCTCGCGGGCACAGGGCGACTGAGCCTGTGGCTGGCGGTGGCCGTGGCCATGGCGGGCTGCCTCGCCGCCGACCTGCTCTGGTACACCTTCGGCCGGCGCCGCGGGGCGGGCGTGCTCGGCATCCTCTGCCGCATCACCCTGGAGCCGGATTCCTGCGTGCGGCGGACGGAGGAGCTGTTCATCGCCCATCGCCTCCGCTCCCTCGTGATCGCCAAGTTCCTCCCCGGCCTGAATCCCCTCGCCGCGGCCCTCGCCGGCGTAGTAAAGATCCGCCTCATCGTGTTCGTGCTGTGCGAGGTGGGCGGCGCGCTCGCGTGGGCGCTGGGCTGGATAGGTCTCGGCTATCTCTTCTCTGACCTCATCGAGCCCATCGCCGCCGCCGCGGCGCGGCTCGGCGGCGCCGGGGTGGCGCTGGTTGCCGGCTGCCTCGCCCTCTACGTGGTGGTGAAGTACGTCCAGCGCCGGCTCTTCTTCCGCGAGCTCCGCATGGCGCGCATCACCCCAGAGAACCTGAAGGCGATGATGGACCGGGGCACGGAGACCATCATCGTGGACCTGCGCACCTCGGTGGCCGCCCAGGCGATGCCGTACACGATTCCCGGCGCGCTCCGCATCAGTCCCGAGGAGCTCCAACGCCGCCAGCGCGAGATCCCTCGCGACGTCGAGATCGTCCTCTACTGCACGTGACCAACCGAGGCGACGAGCGCCCGGGTGGCGCTCGCGTTGAGGAAGCTCGGCGTCATCCGCGTGCGCCCCCTCGCGGGAGGGCTCGCCGCCTGGCACGAGCTCGGCTTCCCCGTGACGCCGATCGAAGTGGAGACGAAGGCCGCGGGCTGAGCCGCCCCGGGGATTACTCCAGGGCGTAGGTGACGCTGACGCTGACCTCGAGCTCCTGCTCGCCGGCGGCGACGGGCACGGGCGCGCTCGCCATCATGCGCGCGGCCATGGGGCGCGGCGGGCCGGCGGCGGCGGTGTCGCGAATCGCGAGCACGCGGCCGAGCTTCGCTCCCGCGGCGGCCGCGTAGACCTGCGCCTTCTGCCGCGCATCCGCGATGGCCTTCGTGCGCGCCTGGTCGAGGAGCGGGGCGGGATCGGCGATGGAGAACGCGATGCCGCCGAGGGCGTTGGCGCCCTGGCTCACCAGCGTGTCGAGGAGGCGTCCGAGGGAGGCGAGGTTCCGCACCCTCACGCGCACCTGGTTGGTCACCTCGTAGCCCGTGACGGCGGCGGGCTGCGGGCGGCTCGGCGAGGACTGCGCGCGCACCGGCACGATGCTCACGTTGGTGGTCTGCACGTCGCGGTCGGCCACTCCCTGCGCGCGAATGGCCCGGAGCACCTGCTCCATGGCCGCGCTGTTCTGGCTCATGGCCTGGGCTGCCGTGGGCGCCTGCGTCACCACGCCCGCGCTCACCTCCGCGACGTCGGGGGTGCCCGAGGCGGTGCCCGTGCCCATCACGGTGATGGACGGCGACCCCTCGTCCGCGCGGGCGACGGCGGGAGCGGCGAGGAGCAGGGTCACGAGACCCAACGTGAGGATCGCGCGCATGGGCGTGAGCATACCATCGGCCTCGCGATCAGGCGTCGACGGAGGCGCCGGTGAGGAGCGCCTGATACTCCTCCCACGTATTGACGTCGAGGGGAGAGGGCCGGTCCACGGCGATGGAGCGCGTCGAGTCGGGATGCGCGTCGACCAGCTTCCACGCCGCCTTGTCGCCGCGCAGGGCGGCCAGCGGCTCGAAGAGCGAGCGCGCGAAGAGCAGCGGATGCCCGAGTCGGCCGCGATACGAGACGAGCATGATGGGCGAGGGCGCGCGTCGCCACTCCTCCACCGCGAGATCGATCACCGCGCGGTCCACCCCGGGCTGGTCGCCCAGCAGCACCGCCACCGCTTCCGCCCTCTCGTCCACCGCGCCCAGTCCCGTCCGGTAGGAGGAGGCGCAGCCCTCGGTGAACGCCTCGTTCTCCACCACCGTCGCCGGGCCGAAGGAGACCTGGCTCCGCACCTCCGCGGCCGCGCCGCCCAGCACCACCACGACCTGATCGAGGGCCGTGGCCGCGCACGCCTCGGAGACGACGCGGCCGAGCATGGTCGTGTCGCCGAAGGGCAAGAGCTGCTTGGGCCGGCCGAGGCGCGTGGACGCGCCGGCGGCGAGGACGAGGCCGGCCACGAAGGGCCTCATCGGACGAGGGCCGTTGCGTAGCGGGGCGGGTCGCTGTCGAATGTCTCCTTGCAGCGATGGCAGCAGAAGTACACCGTCGTCCCTTCCCACTCCGACCGGTAGCGTGCGGCCGCGATCTGCACCGCCATGCCGCAGATGGGATCGCGGGCCTCCGCGGCCAGTCGAAGACCGGCGGCGAGCCGCTTCGGCTCCGGTGCAGACGTCATGGCGGGGTTCCGGCGCCGCTGGATGATCTCGGCGAGGATGCTCACCGCGATCTCCTCCGGGGTCACCGCGCCGATGTCGAGGCCGGCAGGGGCCTTGAGGCGGTCGAGCCCTGCGCGCGGCACGCCGAGGCGCTCCAGGCTCTCCACGATCACGCTGGTGCGCCGACGGCTCGCCACCAGGCTGACGTAGCCCGCCGGGGTGGCCAGCACGCGCGCGAGGGCGGCCTCATCGAGATCGCCGTGGGTCGCGACCACCACCGCGGAGGTCGGCGTCAGCGTGAGGCCGTCGAGCTCGTGGGCGAGGCGATCGGCCGCGAGCACCGTGACGTCGTAGCCCGTGTGACGGCCGAGCGCGGCGAGCGTCTCCACCACCGGCCCGTGTCCGATCAGCACCAGGAGGGCCTTCGGCAGGAATGGCTCCACGTAGATCTCCAGCGTGCCGCCGCTGTGGCACGTCATGGGCAGGTGGAGAATGCCTTCGGTCCGGCCCGGCTCGCGTCCGCCCTCGCCCACCAGGCCCACGAGCCGAGCGCGACCGTCCTCGAGCGCGCTCAGCGCCTCGCGCACCACCACCGGCTCTGCGCAGGCGCCGCCGACCCATCCCGTGATCGTGCCGTCTCCGCGGATGAGCGCCTTCGCCCCCGGCTTGGCCGACGTCGGCCGCTCGCACCGCACCACGGTGGCCAGCGCGAAGGGCTCGCCGCGGCGTCGGAGCTCCGCGGCCAGCAGCAGCAGATCGTCCGACATGCGAGCCTTACTCGGTCACTCCGTGATCGCGGAGGAGCCGCCAGACCTTGGGCGGCGTGATGGGAATGTCCACGTGACGCACGCCCAGGTGCCACATGGCATCCACCACCGCGTTGGCGATGGCTGCGGGCGCTCCCACGGTGGCGGACTCGCCCACACCCTTCGCCCCCAGCGGGTGATGCGGCGAGGGCGTCACCGTCTTGCCCGTCTCCCACTTCGGCGTCTCCACGGCGGTGGGCAGGAGATAGTCGATAAAGCTTCCGCCCTGCACGTTGCCGAGCTCGTCGTAGGAGATCTCCTCGTAGAGCGCGGGCGCCAGGCCCATGGTCAGACCGCCGTGAATCTGCCCCTCCACAATCATCGGGTTGATGATGTTGCCACAGTCGTCGATGGCCACGAAGCGCCGCACCTTGACCTCGCCCGTGCCCGTGTCGAGGTCCACTACGCAGATGTAGCTGCCGAAGGGATAGGTGAGGTTGGGCGGATCGTAGTAGCTCACTGCCTCGAGCCCCGCCTCCATGCCCTGCGGATGGTTCGTGTAGGCGGCGAAGGCGATCTCCTGGATGGTCTTGGCGCGATCGGGCGCGCCCTTGACGGAAAACTTGCCGGGCTCCCACACGAGGTCCTCGGGCGCGGCCTCGAGGAGATGGGCGGCGATCTTGCGCGCCTTGTCCTGGATCTTGCGCGCGGCCATCGCCGCCGCGGCTCCCGCCACCGGCGTGGAGCGGCTCGCGTAGGTACCGAGGCCGTAGGGCGCGGTGTCGGTGTCGCCCTCCTCGACCTGGATGTCCGCGGCGGGGATCCCGAGCTCCTCGGCGAGGATCTGTGCGTAGGTCGTCTCGTGCCCCTGCCCCTGCGACTTCGTCCCGAAGCGCGCGATGGCCTTGCCCGTCGGGTGAATGCGGATCTCGCAGCTGTCGAACATCTTGAGGCCGAGGATGTCGAAGTGCTTGGAGGGGCCCGCGCCCACGATCTCCGTGAAGCTCGAGATGCCGATGCCCATGAGCTCGCCGCGCTTCCGCTTCTCCGCCTGCTCGCGCCGGAGCTCGGCGTAGCCGATGGTGTCCATGGCCTTCTGGAGGGCGGCGCCGTAGTTGCCGCTGTCGTACTCCCAGCCGAGGGCCGACTTGTAGGGAAACTGCTCCGGCTTGACGAAGTTCTTCATCCGGAAATCGGCGGGATCGACGCCCAACTGATGCGCCATGAGGTCGACCATGCGCTCGATCGTGTGCACGGCCTCGGTGACGCGGAAGGAGCAGCGATACGCGATCCCGCCGGGTGGCTTGTTCGTGTAGGCGCCGTCCACCTCCACGTGCGCGGTCTTGAGATCGTAGGAGCCGGTGCAGACGTGGAAGAGCCCCGCGGGGAACTTGGAGGGGTTGGCCGCGGCGTCCGCATAGCCGTGATCGGCGAGCGTCTTGATGCGGAGGGCGGTGAGGGTGCCGTCCTTCCGGGCGGCCAGCTCCGCGGCGATGTGGTAGTCGCGGGCGAAGGAGTCCGCCTGGAGATTCTCCATGCGGTCCTCGATCCACTTCACCGGCTTGCCCGTGAGGACGGAGGCGGCCACTGCGATGACGTAGCCCGGGTAGACGGGGACCTTCCCCCCGAACCCGCCGCCGATGTCGGGGGAGATGATGCGGATCTTGTGCTCGGCCAGCCCCACGTGCCCGGCCACCAGGGCGAATACCGTCCGGATGGCGTGGGGCGCCTGGGTGGTCATCCACACCGTGAGCTTCTCGTTGACCTTGTCGAAGTGCGCGATGCAGCCACACGTCTCGATGGAAGCCACGTGGATGCGCGGGATGTAGATGTCCTGCTTGACCGTCACCTCCGCCTCGGTGAAGGCCTTGTCGGTGGCCGCGCGATCGCCCCACTCCCAGTGCCAGATGTGGTTATCCTTCTTGTCCTTCTTGTCAGTGCGGAGCACGGGCGCGCCGGGCTCGAGGGACTTCTTGGGATCGACGACCACGGGCAGCGCCTCGTACTCCACCTCCACCGCGGCGGCGCCGTCGGCGGCGGCGTAGCGGCTGGTGGCGAGGACGGCCGCCACCTCCTGCGCCTGGTACATCACCTTCTCCACGGGCAGGACCATCTGGGTGTCGGACATCAGGGTCGGCATCCAGTGGAGGTTGTACTTGGCGAGGTCCTGACCGGTGATGACGGCGAGGACGCCGGGAACGGCCGTGGCCTTGGAGGCGTCGATCTTCTTGATCAGGGCGTGGGCGTAGGGGCTCCGCACGATGTCGAGGTAGAGCATGCCGGGGAGGACGACGTCGTCGACGTAGGTGCCCTTGCCCCGGATGAAGCGCGGGTCCTCCTTCCGCTTGATCGAGTGGCCCATGCCTCCGACTTCGGCCGAGGTTCGGAGCGCCATCACGCCCCTCCTTGCTGCAGCGTGGCCGCCGCATGCTGGATCGCCTTGACGATGTTCACGTAGCCCGTGCACCGGCAGAGGTTGCCGGAGATGCCCGAGCGGATCTCGTCCTCGCTCGGCTTCGGGTGCTTCTTGAGGAAGGCGTAGCTCGTCATGAGCATGCCCGGCGTGCAGTAGCCGCACTGGAGCCCGTGCTCGGCCACGAAGCCTTCCTGGAGCGGATGGAGCTTGCCGTTCTGCTCGAGCCCCTCCACCGTCATGATCTCCCGGCCGTTGGCCTGCACCGCGAACATCGTGCAGGACTTCACGGCCCGGCCGTCGAGGAGGACGGTGCAGGCGCCGCAATGGGTCGTGTCGCAGCCGATGTGCGTGCCCGTGAGCCGGAAGACCTCTCGGATCAGGTGCACGAGGAGGAGACGCGGCTCGACATCCGCCTCGAGCTTCTCGCCGTTGATCGCCACCTTGACCTGCACGCCCCTCACCTCCCCTGGCCCGCGCGCTCCAGAGCCTTCCGGATGGCGCGCCCGGCCAGCACTCGCACGAGATCTCGCTTGTACTCGACAGAACCGCGGAGGTCGGCCGCGGGATCCGCCGCTTCCGCGGCGAGCTGCGCGGCCTGCTTGACCACCGCCTCGTCCGGACGCTTGCCCTTGAGCGCCGCCTCCGCCCAGGTCGCCTTGATGGGCACCGGCCCCACGTTGGTGAGCCCGATCCCCGCCGCCTCGCAGGCGCCGCCTGCGTCGAGGGTGACCTGCGCCGCCACCGCGGCGGTGGCGAAGTCCCCGACCTTGCGCTCCATCTTCACGTAGGCGCCGCCACTCCGCGGGCGCGGCGTGGGGACGCGCACCTCCACGACGATCTCGTCGGGCTTGAGGGCGGTGGTGAAGGGGCTGGTGAAGAAGGAGCCGATGGGAATGGTCCGCTCCCCGCCCGCGCCCCGCGCCACCACCTCCGCCCCCAGGGCGAGCATGGTCGCCGGGTGATCGTTGGCGGAGTCGCCATGGGCGAGGTTGCCGCCGATGGTGGCGAGGTTGCGCACGATGGGATCCGCGATGACCTTGCAGGTGTCGAGGAGCAGCGGGTAGCGGGTACGGATCAGCTCGGAGTCCTCCAGGTCCGCCTCGCGCGTGAGCCCGCCGATGCGGAGCGTCCCCCCCTCCTCGCGGACGTAGGCCAGTCCCGCGATGCCGTTGATGTCCACCAGGTGACTCGGGCTGGCGAGGCGGAGCTTCATGAGAGGGATGAGGCTCTGGCCCCCCGAGAGGATCTTGGCCTCGGAGCCGAGCTTGATGAGGAGGCCCGTCGCCTCCTCGATCGTGCGGGGAGCGTGGTACTCGAAGGCCCCGGGAATCATGTCTGCCCCCTTCAGGTTGGCCGCAACGTTGCTCACTCGACAAGACGGAGGATCGGGCTGAAACGTACTGGAGGGGGATGAGGGTGTCAAGCGGGCCCGGCCGGATGAAAAAAGCCCGCCGGCGCTTGGGAGGCGCCGGCGGGATCACTCGGGGAGGTGAATCTACTAGACGCTCACCGTGAGGAAGAGGCTCGCGTCCTCGCGCTGCACACGGAAGAGCATCGGGGTGCCCTTGCCGTGCTTGGCCACGCTCTCGCGGAGCTCGGCCACGCTCTTCACTGGCTTCCTGTCCACTTCCACGATCACGTCGCCGCGCTGGAACCCGGCGTCGGCGGCGGGGCTGCCGTCCATCACGTTCTGCACCACCAGGCCCTGGGTCGCGCTCACGCCGAGCTGCTGGGCGAGGGCGGGAGTCAGGGGCTGCACGGCGAGGCCGAGGGCGGGCTTGGCCTTCTCGCCGCCGTTGTTGTCGGCCTGAGCGGCCTCCTTGGCGTCGAGAGCCTCCACCTTGGCGGTGACGGTTACCGGCTTGCCGTCGCGCACCACCGTCAGCTTCACGTCACGCCCCAC
Organism: Candidatus Methylomirabilota bacterium; assembly: GCA_046723845.1. Taxonomy (GTDB): domain Bacteria; phylum Methylomirabilota; class Methylomirabilia; order Rokubacteriales; family CSP1-6; genus AR37. The sequence continues at coordinate 9,713 of JBKOVG010000118.1, forward strand.
GGGGGTCGCGGCCACCGCACGGGGCAGATCGCTCGCGCGCTCCACCTTGCGACCGTCGTACTCGGTGATGATGTCACCCGTCTTGATGCCGGCGCGCTCCGCGGGCGAGCCCTCGGAGACCGAGGAGACCAGCACGCCCGTGGTGTCGGCGCGGCCGAAGCTCTTGGCGAGCTCGGGCGTCACGCCCTGGATGCCCACGCCCAGCCAGCCCCGCGTCACCTTGCCGGACTCCGCGAGCTGGGTCACCACGTTCTTGGCCAGGCTCATGGGAATGGCGAAGCCGATGCCGACCGACCCGCCGCTCTGCGAAAAGATCGCGGTGTTGATGCCGATGGCCTGGCCCCGCGCGTTGATGAGGGGACCGCCGCTGTTACCGGGGTTGATCGACGCATCGGTCTGGATGAAGTCGTCGTAGGGACCGGCGCCGATGGCGCGGCCGGTGGCGCTCACGATGCCCGTGGTCACGGTCTGCTCGAGGCCGAAGGGATTCCCGATGGCCATGACGGGCTCGCCGACCTGCATGGTGGACGAATCACCGAGCGGGATCACGGTCAGGTTGGTCGCCTCCACCTTCAGGAGCGCGATGTCGGTCTTGGGATCGCGGCCGACCATCTTGCCGGGAAGCTCACGCTCATCCGAGAGCTTAACGGTGATCTGGGTCGCCCCGTCGACCACGTGATTGTTGGTCACGATGTAGCCGTTCGAGTTGATGATGAAGCCCGAGCCCATGGCGCGGGTGTGCCGCTGCGGCTTGCTGCCGAAGTAGTCCTTGAAGTACCGGTCGAAGGGCGAGCCCTCGCCGAACGGGTTGGGCATCTCGGCGGGCCCCGACTCCGTCCGCTTGGCGCTGACGTTGACCACGGCCGGCTTGAGCTCGCGGCCGATCTTGACCCAGTCGGGCGCCTGCACGGTGGCCGCCGGAGTGTTCGCCGGCTGCTCCGTCCACAGCGGCGGCGTCGTGCCCTTGGTCAGGCCGAAGCCGGTGGTGACGCCGCCTACGGCCAGCGCGGCGACGAGGGCCAGCGCGGGCCAGCCCCACTTCGCGTGTTTCCGAAACCAGTCTTTCATCTGTCTCTCCCCCCGTGTGTGAAGTGAGCTGCTCCTGCCGCAAGCAAACGTAGCAAGGGGGCATGAGAGGGGGATGAAACCCGGATGAGAAGGTTCTTAGACGAGGGGAAGGCGGATGGTGAAGCGGGAACCGGCCCCGGGAGCGCCCTCGACCTCCACCGTCCCCCCGTGAGCGATGACGATGGCCTTGACGAGGGCGAGCCCCAACCCCGCGCCCCCGGCGTCCCGGCTCCGTGCCGCGTCCAGGCGCACGAAGGGGTCGAAGATGCGGGTGGTCTCCGAGGGATCGATGCCGATGCCCGTGTCCTGCACCACGATGTGGGCCTGGCCGTTGCGGGCGAGCAGCGAGAGGCCCACCTTGCCGCCCGACGGCGTGTACTTCACGGCGTTGTCCACCAGGTTCTGGAAGGCCCGGCGGAGGCTCCCCGCCTCGCCGAGGACCGTCACCGGCTCGATCTCCTCGGCGCGCACGTGGACGCCCGTGCCCTGGGCCCGGCGCGTCCCGACTTCCAGGGCCTCGAGCAGCAGGGGCTCGAGATCGACGCGTTCGCGTGCAATTCCTAGGGGCGCGGAGGAGCGCGAGAAGAGCAGGAGATCCTCGGCGAGGCGGATCAGGTGCTTCACCTCCTCGAGGGCGGAGCGGAGCACCCGGCGATATTCCTCGGAGGTGCGTTCGGCGCGCAGCGCGACTTCGATCTCGCCTTGCAGCGCAGTGAGCGGCGTGCGCAGCTCGTGCGCCGCGTCCGCGGAGAAGCGCCGCGCCTGGACGAAGGCGGCCTCGAGGCCGGCGAGCATGGCGTTGAGGGTATCCGCGAGATGATCGATCTCGTCCTCGGCGCCGCGGCGGCCGAGGCGGCGGCCGAGGTCCTCCGCGGTGATCTGGCGTGCCGTGCGGGACATGTCGCGCACCGGGTTGAGGGCGCGGCGGGTGACCACGAAGCCGCCCCCCGCCGCGAGGGCCACCGCCACCGGCACCAGGGTGAGGAGTGTGGTGAGATAGCCGGAGAGCGCGTCGTAGAGCTGGGCGAGCGGCGCCGAGACCTGGATGATCTCCACCCGCCGTCCTTCCCGCAGCACGGGCACGGTGAGGAGCCGGATGGGGCCGCCGCGCGGATCGTCGAGCGTCTCGAAGGTGCGGCGCCCCTGGGCGGCGCTGAGCCTCGCCTCGGGGGAGAGGGGCAGCGTCACCGCGGGCGGGCCGGAGCGAAAACGCGAATGACCCTCGGGATCCAGGAACTGGTAGTAGCGATCGGAGAAGCCGGGACCGAGCAGCTCGCGGATGGCGCGATCCACCTCGGAGCCGCCCGCCCCGCGCTCGTCCGTCTCCCGGACGATCTGGGCCACGGAGGCGAGGGAGGCGTCGACCTGCTGGAGGAGGCTCCAGCGCAAGAAGGAATAGGAGAGCACGCTCACCACGGCGAGGATGGCCAGGAGCACCCCCGCGTACCAGAGGGTGAGGCGGGCCCGGATGGAGAGCGGTCTCACGCCTCGTCCTTCAGCACGTAGCCCACGCCCCGCACGGTGTGGAGGAGCTTGCGCTCGCCGGGCGCCTCGATGCGGCGGCGGAGATAGCCGACGTAGACGTCGACCACATTGCTCTCGGAGTCGAAATCGAGCCCCCACACGTGCTGGGCGAGCATGGGCCGGCTCAGGATGCGGCCGGGGCTCCGCATGAAGTACTCGAGCAGGGTGTACTCGCGCGCGGTGAGCTCGACGCGCCGGCTCCCGCGCCGCACCTCGCGCGTGGCGGGATCGAGGGTGAGATCGGCCATGCGCAGCACGGGGCTGGGGCCGGCGGCGGCGCCGCGGCGCAGGAGGGCGCGCACGCGGGCGAGGAATTCCTCGAAGGCGAAGGGCTTGGTCAGGTAGTCGTCGGCGCCCAGGTCGAGACCGGCCACGCGATCGCCCACCGCGTCGCGGGCGGTGAGCATGAGCACGGGCGCCGTGAGGCCGTCCTCGCGCAGGGTCTTGAGCACGCTGAACCCATCGCGCTTGGGCAGCATCACGTCGAGCACCACGAGATCCCACGGTGAGCCGTCGGCCACGCGCTCGATGGCCTCCGCACCGTCGCCCGCCACCTCCACCGCGTGGCCTTCCTCCTCGAGCCCCTTGCGGATGAAGCTCGCGACCTTTCGATCGTCCTCGACCACGAGGATGCGCATACGCTCAGTTGTCCATCACCCCCTCCGCCCTGTCAATGCCGCCCGTGCTATCCTCGGCGCCGTCGTGCTCGATCTCAGCCATCTCTTCCAGCACTTCGGCTACGCGGCCATCCTCGTGGTGGTGCTCCTCGGCAATGCCGGCTTCCCCGCGCCCGAGGAGTCGGTGCTGGTGCTGGGCGGTTACCTGGCGTGGCAGCATCGCCTCGACCTGCTCCTCGTCATCCTCGTGGGAGTGGTGAGCGCGGGCATCGGCGACAACATCGGCTTCTGGCTCGGACGTCGTTACGGCCAGCGCATCATCGCGCGGCTGCCCTTGCCTCCCGGGCGCCTGGACCAGGCTCAGCGCATGATGACCCGCTACGGCGCCCGCGCCGTCTTCTTCTCGCGATTCGTGGCGGGGCTGCGCACGGTGGCGGGTCCGCTGGCTGGGGCGGGCGGGCTCCCGCCTCTCAGGTTCTTCGTGGCCAATCTGCTGGGAGCCATCTGCTACGTGCCGTGGCCCGTCCTCGCGGGCTTCGGGATCGGCTACGGCCTCGAGGGATACGTCGAGAAGCTACGCGCGAAGCTCGGCCTCAAGGAGGATCTCGCGCTCTTCGCCGCCGTGCTCGCGGTGGCGGGCACCTGCATCGTGATCAGGGCGTGGTTTCGCGATCGGCGAGGCGCGCGGCCAGCCGAGTCGTGAACGCGGCGGGCTCCTCGGGCGAGAGGGCGACCAGCCCCCGCGAGGTGGTGAGCCACACGAGGTGGGACGTGCGGGTAATGAAGACAGAGTGCCGACCCGTGCGCGGGTTCCAGCGGAGCCCGTGCGCCCCGAAGAGCGAGTTGAGACCCACCGACCCGAAACCACCCACCGCGCGCGGGCGATCGTCGATCGCCCGGATGGCCGCGTAGGCGATGCCGCGCCGGAGCCATCGCCGCTCCAGGATGAGACGGTCCTCCTCCAGGGTGTAGCCGGACGGCGCGAGGCCCTGCGCGAACCAGAGCGCGCCCAGAAAGGGCAGGGGCAGGATCAGGAAGAGGAGATCGCCACTGGTCGCCACCAGCACCACGCTCAGGACGAAGGGCACGCCGAAGCCGCCCACGATTCCCACGAGCCCGGCGATCCAGCGCTCCCGGGTGCCCAAGGAGGCGGCGAAGGTCTCGTTCTCGCTCACGCGCCGGTCGCGCCCGCGACGGGGCGGCCTATAATTGGGGCGTGATCGCGCTGCTCGTCGGCCTCGCCCTCCTGCTCGTCTCCCCTGCCGCAATCGCCCAGCCCGTCGACTCCTACATCACCGAGGTGGTGACCGTCCCGAGTGAAGACCTCAAGCTCCGCGCCGTCCTCGGGCGGCCGCGGGGTGACGGCCCCTTCCCCGCCTACATCCAGAACCACGGCTCCATGACCGTCGAGGAGGCGAACCGGAACCCGTGGAGCCGCATCACCCGCGACTCGCTCTCCGACACCCTCGCCCGCAACGGCTACGTCGTCCTCGTCCTCGCCCGCCGCGGCTACAAGGGATCGGAGGGCGTGGCCATGACCTACTCGCAGCATCAGACCTCGGGCGGGCGCAGCGGCCGGCGCGCGTCCGACGTGATGCGAGGGGCCGAGGAAGAAGCAGGCGACGTCATCGCCGCCCTCGACTATCTGAGCTCCCTGCCCTACGTGGACAAGGAGCGCATCGGAGTGGGCGGCGTCTCCCTGGGCGGGTTGGTGAGCATCATGGCCGCCGCGCGCGACCCGCGCTTCAAGGCCCTCATCTCCATGGCCGGCGGCTACCGGCAGCTCGGTTCCGGCAGCGTTGACGAGGCGTGGGCTCCTCTCCAAGGCGTGTGGGAGAACGCGGCGCGGCGTCTCCACATCCCCGTGCTCATCCTGTGGTCCAAGAACGACATGGTGCTGGACCGCGACGTGGGGCGGGAGCTCGAGAAGGATCTGCGCCTCGCGGGCAAGCGCGTGGAGATGACGGTGTACCCCGAGTTCGAGCAGAACGGGCACTTTCTCTTCTCGCGCCCGGAAGGCTACCCGCTCTTCGTCCCTGACGCCATGCGCTTCCTCGATCGCAACCTCAAGCGCTGACCCGGGGCGCGCGCCCGAGCGCGGCGCTCAGCGCGCGCAGATCTCGAGGGCGTCGAAGAAGTAGGGGATCTCGAAGGCGGCGGACTGCGGCGAGTCCGAGCCGTGCACGGCGTTGGCTTCGATGGAGGACGCGAAGTCCTTGCGGATCGTTCCCGCGGCGGCCTTGGCGGGGTCGGTGGCGCCCATGAGGTCGCGCAGGCGCCCGACGGCGTTGTCCCCTTCCAGCACCATGGGCATGCACGGCCCCTGGGTCATGAAGGCGCACAGGCTCCCGTAGAACGGGCGGTCCTTGTGCACGATGTAGAACCCGGCGGCCTGGGCGGGGCTCAGATGCACGAGCTTGGCCGCGAGCACCTTGAGGCCGGCCTGCTCGAAGCGGGCGATGATCTGGCCGGTGGCGTTCGTGGCCACGGCGTCGGGCTTGATGATGGTCAGGGTTCTCTCGATGGCCATCGACGTGGGGTGTCCTTTCCCGGGGTTGGGCTAGCGCGTCTTCAACGAGTATTGGCTACAGGCAACGTGCCTCCGCGGAGTGCCGGGCCAAATTGCGAGCCAGACGAGGCCCGAGGGAGGCCGCAGTCCGAAGCGTATGTAGGTATACGTTGAGGGCTGCGGCCGACCGAGAACGTGGCATGTCAAGCCGAGGCGCTCCGCGGCAAGGCGAGGGCTGAGTCGATCTGGCGAAGTCAAGTTGGCCCAGCACTAGCCCTTGCCGACGACCCGGGCCACGGTGGCGCCCATGTCGGCGGGGCTCTTCACGGTGGTGATGCCGGCGGCCTCCATGGCCTTCATCTTCTCGGCGGCCGTGCCCTTGCCTCCCGCGATGATGGCTCCCGCGTGGCCCATGCGCCGTCCGGGAGGCGCGGTCTGGCCGCAGATGAAGCCGATCACCGACTTGGTCACGTGCGCCTTGATGAAGGCGGCCGCCTCTTCCTCGGCGGTGCCGCCGATCTCCCCGATCATCATGATCGCTTCCGTCTGGGCGTCGTCCTGGAAGAGGCGGAGGACGTCGATGAAGTTCGTGCCGTGGACGGGATCACCGCCGATGCCCACGCAGGAGGACTGGCCGAGCCCGCGCTGAGTCAGCTGATGCACCACCTCGTAGGTCAGGGTGCCGCTCCGCGAGACGACGCCGATGGGGCCTTCCTTGTGGATGTGGCCGGGCATGATGCCGATCTTCGCCTTGCCGGGAGAGATGAGGCCGGGGCAGTTCGGCCCGATGAGCCGGCTGGAGTGGCGGCCGAGGAAGGCCTTGACGCGGACCATGTCCGAGATGGGCACGCCTTCCGTGATGCAGACCACGAGCGGCATGCCGGCGTCGGTGGCTTCCATGATGGCGTCGGCGGCGGCGGGCGGCGGCACGAAGATGAGGGCGCAGTCCGCGCCGGAGGCCTTCACGGCGTCTTCCACGGTGTTCCATACGGGAAAGCCCTCGTGGGTCGTCCCGCCCTTGCCCGGGGTGACTCCGCCCACCACCTGCGTGCCGTACTCCTTGCAGCGGAGCGCGTGGAAGGTGCCTTCCTTGCCGGTGATCCCCTGCACGAGGACCTTCGTCTGCTTGTCGACGAGGATGCTCATTCGTCTTGCTTAAATTTGACTGACATCAGTTGGCGGTTCGGCCTCTTCGGGCCTACGGCCCTCATTGGGGGCGTCCGGGCTATCGTGAACGACCTCCGCATAATCCGTCATCTGCGAACATTTCTAGCGAGCTCTACGGCCTTGCGAGCGCCCGAGCCCATGTCGTCGGCCATGACGAGGGAGAGGCCCGAATCTGCGAGCATCTTCTTGCCCTGCTCCACGTTGGTGCCTTCTGCGCGCAATACGACAGGCAGATCGAGCGCGAGCGTCTTCACGGCGGCGATGATGCCCTCGGCGAGACGGTCCACGCGGAGGATGCCCCCGAACACGTTGATGAAGACGGCCTTCACCGACGGGTCGGAGGAGAGGATGCGAAAGGCGTTCTCGATCTGCTCCGGCGAGGCGCCGCCCCCCACGTCGAGGAAGTTGGCCGGCTCGCCCCCCGCCAGCTTGATCATGTCCATGGTCGCCATGGCCAGCCCCGCTCCGTTGACCATGCAACCCACGCTGCCGTCGAGCTTGATGTAGTTGAGGCCGTACGTGGAGGCCTCCACGTCGAGCGGGGTCTCCTCGTTGATGTCGCGAAGAGCCACGATCTCCTTGTGGCGGTAGAGCGCGTTGTCGTCGAAGTTGAGCTTGGCGTCGAGGGGCATCACGCGGCCGTCGCGCGTCACCACGAGCGGGTTGATCTCGACCAGCGAGCAGTCCTTCTCCAGATAGACGCGGAAGAGATTCAGGATCAGCCCCACCCCCGCCTTGAACTGGTCGCCGCTCAGGCCGAGGCCGAAGACGAGATTGCGCGCCTGGAAGGCCTGGAGCCCCAGCGCCGGATCCGCCCACTCCCGGACTATCTTCTCCGGGTGCGCCGCCGCCACGTCCTCGATCTCCATGCCGCCCGCCTGGGAGGCCATGACCACGTGCGCGCTGCGGCCGCGATCGAGGGTCATGGAAAGGTAGAGCTCGGCGGCGATGGGTGAGGCTTCCTCCACCAGCACCTTGAGGACCTTGATCCCCTCGGGCGGCGTCTGGGGCGTCTTGAGCATCATGCCGAGGATCTGCCGGGCGGCGGCCTCCGCCCCCGCCGCGTCGTCCGCGAGCTTCACCCCGCCCGCCTTGCCGCGGCCGCCCGCGTGCACCTGCGCCTTGACCACGACCTTGCCCCCGAGCTTTGCCGCGATGGCCCTCGCCTGGGCGGGGGTGGCCGCCACCTCTCCCTGGGGGACGGCGACGCCGTACTCCCGCAAGATGGCCTTGCCCTGGTATTCGTGGATCTTCACGGATCAGGATGTGCCGGTGATCTTCCGGGCGAGCCAGACGATCGGATCGTACTTCTCCGTCACCACCCGTTCCTTGAGGGGAATGATGGCGTTGTCGGTGATGTGGATGTGCTCGGGGCACACCTCGGTGCAGCACTTGGTGATGTTGCAGAAGCCAAGCCCCGCCTTGGTCTGGGCCAGCTCCAAGCGGTCGTTGGTGTCGAGGGGATGCATCTCGAGCTCGGCGATGCGCATGAGGAAGCGCGGTCCCGCGAAAGCGCGCTTGTTCTCGGGATGGTCGCGGATGACGTGGCACACGTTCTGGCAGAGGAAGCACTCGATGCACTTGCGGAACTCCTGGCTCCGCTCGACGTCCTCCTGCTGCATTCGTCGCGTCCCGTCCGCCTCCTTGGGCCGTGGCTTGAAGGCCGGCATCTCCTTGGCCCGCTCGTAGTTGAAGGAGACGTCGGTGGCGAGGTCCCGATAGACTGGGAAGGTCTTGATGGGCGCCACCGTGATGGTCTGGCCGGGCTCGAAGATGTCCATGCGCGTCATGCACATGAGACGCGGCTTGCCGTCGATCTCGGCGCTGCACGAGCCGCACTTGCCCGCCTTGCAGTTCCAGCGGCAGGCGAGGTCGCCCGCCTGGGTCGCCTGGATCCTGTGGATCACGTCCAGCAGGACCATCCCCTCGTCCGCGGCCACGCGATACTCACGGAAGGCGCCCCCCCGGGCGTCCCCGCGCCACACCTTCATGGTAAACTCGGACGACAACGAGGCCATCACTTCCTCTCCTGCAGCAGGGCCCGGAGCTCGGCTGGCATCTCCGGCAGCGGCTCCTCGGTCACCGTGAGCTGTCCCTGCCGCTTCCGGATGACCATGTTGAGCTTGCCCAGGCGATCGTCGGCCATGGGATAGTCGTCGCGCGTGTGCCCGCCGCGGCTTTCCTTGCGGGCGATGGCTCCAAGCGTGGTGGCCTCGGAGACCGACAGCATCGAGGAGAGGTCGAGGGCCAGGTGCCAGGCCGGATTGAACTCCCGGCCACCTTCGACCTCGACGCGTCCGAGCCGCTGTTTGAAGACCACGATCTCCTCCAGCGCCTTACGGAGCTCGCCCTCCGTCCGGATGATGCCGACGAGGGACTGCATGCACTCCTGCAGATCGGCGTGGATGGCGTAGGGGTTCTCACCGCCCGTACGCCCGAAGGGCGAGAGCAGCTCGCTGATAGCCGCCTGCACCGCGCCCTGGTCGAGGGTGACGGTCGCCTTGAGGCCCTTCACGTACTCCGCGGCGTGGAGTCCGGCACGGCGCCCGAACACGAGGAGATCGGAGAGCGAGTTGCCGCCCAGCCGGTTCGCGCCGTGCATGCCTCCCGCTACCTCACCCGCGGCGAAGAGGCCGGGCACGCAGGTGGCCGCGGTGTCAGCGTCCACGCGGACCCCGCCCATGATGTAGTGGCAGGTCGGACCGACCTCCATCATCTCCTTCGTGATGTCCACGCCCGCCAGTTCCTTGAACTGGTGATACA
>JBKOVG010000182.1:0-5977 GCA_046723845.1 Candidatus Methylomirabilota bacterium
GTGGCCAACCCCGCCCGCAAGCAAGCCAAGGCCACCGTCAAGGCCGCCCAACAACGCCTGGCCGACGCCGAACGCGCCCTCGCCCAGCTGCTCAACAGCGACCTCGACGTCGCCGCCACCAACAAGGCCATCCCCGACGCCCAGAAAACCATCACCACCGCCAGACAGGACCTCACCAAGGCCGAACAACGACTCAAGACCATCCCCGCCAAGGTCCCCGCCAACACCATCCACCCCGACGCCCAGCTCGCCACCCTCCACACCGGCCGCCGCACCCTGCAGATGGTGCTCCGCCTGCTCGCCTACAACGCCGAGCTCTGGCTCTCCGACCACCTCAACACCTACCTACGCGACAACGACGAGTTCCGCGCCGCCACCCGCAACCTGCTCCACCTCGGCGGCACCATCACCTACACCCCCACAACCATCACCGTCACCCTCGACCGCCCCGCCACCCCCAAGCTCACCAACGCCCTGCGCCACCTCCTCGACGAGCTCAACACCACCCCACCCCACATGCCCGGCGACCCCCGCCCCATCACCTACCGGCTCGCCCAAAATTGACCAACCAGCGACCGTCAAGTTCCGGAGGTCTGAGACTCCGAACAGCCTCTCAACGTCGAGCTGTGCCATCGCCAAGGCAAGTCGCATTGTGGTGACCAGGACCCGCTCGCGGCCAGGCGGGTCGACGTGGAGCTGTTCGTGCGCAGGTTGCAGGAGGAGCGCCGGTTCAAGCCGTCGACGGTGTCGCGGCGGCTGTCGGTGGTGACCTGCTTCTACCGCACCTGCGTCATCGACGCCGTCCTGGAGGCCTCCCCGGCCGCGTACCTGCGCCGCCCGCCGGTCCCGAACGAGTCACCGACCTTGGGCCTGTCCCAACGCTCCGGCTGGCTAGATTGCTGTCGGGCCGTGCGGCAGCACCTCGACGATGCCAACGTCAGCGTCGAGTTGGGACGAATGACGCTATGAGCTGAATCTATGGACTGAGAGGGCGCCGCCGGACACGCTGGAGCGATGTCGTTAGGTTTCGGTGGCGAATTGGCCGACTTCTATCAACGGTATCGGCGTGGTTATCCCGCAGCCGTGTTCGATGCACTGGTGGACGCGTTCGCGCTTACGGTAGACGACGTTGTCCTTGATCTTGGTTGTGGAACGGGTCAGCTGGCGTTGCCGATCGCCGCGCGTGTGCGGGCCGTCGTCGGGGTCGATCCGGAACCGGACATGCTGGTATGCGCTCGGCGAGCTGCCACCGAAAAGGGCGTCACGAATGTCAGCTGGGTGCTCGGGGCGGACACCGACCTTCCGGCAGCCGGTGCGCTACTCGGCGGCCGGACCGTGGGCGCCGTCACGATTGGACCGGCTCTGCACTGGATGGACTACGAGGCGCTGTTCAAGAAGGTAGCCCTGTTGACCCGCGACGGCGGCGGTGTAGCGGTGGTGACCAACGGAACACCGCTGTGGCTTCAGGACAGCGGCTGGTCTCGGGCACTGCGCGGGTGCCTGGAACAGTGGCTCGGCGGCAAGCTGACTCAAACCTGCGGCACCGACTCCGCGAGTCAGCGGCGGTACCGCGACAGCCTGATCGCCGCTGGGTTCGACGTGGACGAAACCAGTGTCGACTACACCGACGAGATGAACCTCGAGCAGGTCGTCGGCGGTGTCTATTCGGCCTTCTCAGTCGACCAACTGCCAGCGCCGGACCAGCGGCCGAAATTCGCCGAGCAGGTCCGCCGAGCCGTACAACCCGAGACGCGATTCCGTGAGCATATCCGCGTGACGATGTTGACCGGCCGGGTCAGATCGCCCACGCCGCCACCAAAGACCGGCGAGGCATTGGCAGGATGATCGCAGAGCATTCAATGCGGCGCAGAGGCCACAGCTCAACATCCTCAATTGCCGCTGACAGCATGTCGTAGACGACCGGATCTGCCGATGAGAGTGCGGACAGGAACGTCCTGCTTTGTACATGTCGTACGCTGGCCGATGAATACCGACTCACGATCCGTCGATCGCGCGTTCCTCGCACGTCGATTAATCGGTAGCCACGGGGGGCCTGCATATATCACTGAGGGGGTCAGCGCCGTCGGACCGGTTTGCGCCTCGGCTCCGCGTCAAACCAGCTTGACGTAGCGTGGGACGCCGCTGTCACCGATCGACCGCGTCCGCCGCTGGGGCGACCGCCATTCCGTTGTGCCAGACGCGACGGACCCGGCTTGCCAGGTCGCTGACGTCGAGATCCGTTCCCGCCAGGAGTACCAGATCGGCCCGCTTCTGCGGCGCGATCTCGCCGCGGTCGTCGGCGAGCCCGAGCAGCCGGGCCGCCTCGAACGTGGCTGCCCGTAGCGCTGCGGCATCTCCGAGCCCGGCCTCCGACAGGTATCGCAGCTCGTTGAGGACCTCGGCGTGCGGGCGCACCGGGTTGTCGGTACCCATCGCGATGGGAACGCCTGCATCGAGCGCGAGCTGGACCGACGCCCGGTGTGCCACGGCGACGGTCTCCTGCAACTGCCCGGGGTCCGTCTGCGTGCAGGACAGGGTGGGCACCAGCCAGGTCCCGGCGCCGGACATGGTGGCGGCTGCGGCCTCGTCGAGGAAGGTTCCGTGTTCGATGCTGCGTGCGCCGCAGCGCGCGGCCTCCTCGACGGCCCGCGCGCTGTGGGCGTGCACCATGACGCCCGCGCGGCCCTGGCGCTGCGCCTCGGCGACAAGCGCCGCCATCTCCTCGGGCGTAATCTGGCTGTGGCGGGCCCGAGCACCCTGCAGGACGGAGCCGGTCGCCGTGACCTTGATCCAGTCGGCGCCGGCCCGGGTCATGCGCCGCACGACGGCCCGCGCCCCGTCAGCTCCGTCGAACACGGGGTCCGGCATCCCCGGGTCGCCGAACAGATCCACCGGGCCGATCCTGGGCGACCAGTGATCGCCGATGCCGCCGGTCGTGCTGACCTGGCGAAGGCTGATCAGCAGCTCCGGCCCGTCGATCCAGCCCAGTTCCACGGCCCGTTTCAGCCCGGCGTCGGCACCCCACGCATCGCGTACCGTCGTGACACCCAGCCGTAGGAGCGTGGCCAGGACGGGAACGGCGGACAGGACCCGCGTCGAGCGGGGAATCTCTATGGGGCTGGGGCTCGCGAAATCGTAGGACAGCGCTACGTGCGTGTGGCAGTCGATGAACCCGGGGACGATGAGGTGGCCGCTGCAGTCGACGCTGTCGTCGCCGTCGAGGTTGGCACCGACATCGACGATCCGGTCGCCGTCGATAACGACATCGGCGACACTTGTCCCGCCAGTACGCGCGTCGAGAACGGCTCCGCCGCTCAACAGGGTTCGAGGCATGTGCCGCAGCATGGCAGAACGCGGCCCGAAACGGGTGACGGTGCTGGTCGCTCTCGGCGCAAGGCCGACTCCCCTACGACTAGCACCGCGCTCTATCAGCCCTGGTCTTTCAACGGGAAGGCCGTGGAAATCTGGCTCAGCGCAGTCATCCACATCGACGATGTTGACGCCACCACAGCCACCGCAACGCATTGGCCGTCGCCTCGAACAAGGCTTCGCCCCGGGCGCTTGGTGGTCTCCGAAGCTGTCGCGATCGGTTTCGCGTTGACCCGCCACTGAATGGACCAGCGGAGCATGATCCCGCGGCTCGTTGCCGCCCGCACGTCGACCAACCCGTCCGACTTCGCCCTGGTCGCCATGCTCGGCCTGCTCGGACTGCGCGTGTTCGAAGCCTGCAACGGCGACGTCGACGACCTGGGCGAGGAGCACGGCCACCGCGTGCTACGCGTGCTCGGCAAGGGAACAAAGCTCGCTCGGATCCCGCTGCCACCCGCCGTCGGGCGAGCGATCGACCTGCGCGCGACCACGGCTGCCAGTGAGATGACGCTCGGTGGGCTCGTCAAGCATGTGGCGCTGGTCGAGGCGGACTGGCTGGCGGTCAAGCTGGCCGGTCGGGAGTACGGAGCTCCTTGGGACGCAGTGGATTTCGACACCGACCCCAGCTGGGATTGGCGCACGGGAGCCCAGGACACTCCCGAGGATGTCTACGCAGTGTGGCGGGACGCGGTCAAGCGGTCGCGCGAGCTGGTCGCCGAGGTCGTCAAGGAGCGCGGTCTCGACGGACCGGCATCCTTTACCTGGCCGAATGGTCGCACGCCGACTGTCCGCGACATGCTCTTGGACATGATTGAGGAGTACGCGCGACACACAGGCCACGCGGACATCCTGCGGGAGGCCGTGGACGGCCTCGTGGGTGAAGGCGCGCCCGAGGACTTCACCTTCTGAAACGTCCTCTTCTGCCGCGTTCAGCGCCGATTGGTGGCGTCCGGGCGACGCTTGTCGCCGCGGGTTTGCTGTCCTGTCACGGGTTGGGACACGATGTCAGCGTGCGTGCGCTGCTAGCGGCCGTCCGCTGCGAGAAAGGTGATATCAGGGGCAACCTGACGTCCCACATACGGCTGCTGGACACGGCGGCCTCGGCGGGCTGTGACATCGCCTTGTTCCCCGAGATGTCACTGACCGGATCCGTTGAGCCTGCGGCCCATATGCGTCGGCTGGCGAGCTTGGACCATCCCGCTGTTGTCGCGCTGGTCAGGGCTTCGGGTGAGACCGGAGTCGGTGTCTGCTTCGGCATCGCGGAGCGCTCGCCCGCGGGCGACCCGTACATCGCTCGGATCTTCGCGGCCAACGGAAGCGTGGCAGGTGTACAGCGCAAACAGCACCTTGGCGAGGGAGAAGAGCCGTTTCTCGCCGCTACTGAGTCGCCCGTCTTCGAGCGCGCGGGTACCAGGCTCGGTCGCCATCTGCGCCGAGGCCGGATTCGACGCGCCGTTCGACTCGGCCGCCGCGGGCGGTGCCCAACTCGTTCTTTTCCCAGCGGCGCCGGGTCTTTACGGCCGCCGTACCGACGAAGCTTCCTGGCGAGCAGGCTTCGCCTGGTGGGAGGGATGTGCTCTGGGCGACGCACGCCGCCACGCGAAGCGCTTGAAGCTGTGGATCGCGCTGGCGGGACAAGCCGGTTCAACCGTGGATGAAGACTTCCCCGGCCTGGCCGCATTAGTCAGGCCCGATGGCAGCGTCACTGCCCGCCTACCCGACTGGCGGGAGGCGATGCTCACCGTCGAGATCCCTACCTGACCGCACACAAGCTCAACCCAGGCCACACCAAAGAGCACGCAGATGCCGCGACGCGCGCTCCTGCGCGATCCCGGACGCGTTGGTGCGATGTCGGCCGCGCTCGTGATGTTGACCGGCATCGCCGAACGCCGAGCCGCGGGGCTCAGCGGCGTGGACGCGGACACGGCGCGCCGGACGCTGACCGAGGTGGTCGACCGCGCGGAGGCGCTGCTCGCCGCGATGTAGTGACGGAAGTGCCGAAGAACCGTCACTTCGTATTAGTAGTAGAAGTGCTGCTGCTTGCTTAAGCGCTAATACTAAAGTGACGGTTCTTCGTCACTATCGTCACGCGGTCCCCGCATGTGACGCGCGTCGTACGAACTTCTTTCGCTGTGCCCTGAACACCTGACGGGCGCAGGCCCACTTCCGAATGCCCCCACCCGTAACGAAAGGGGCGTTCGGATGACCACACCCGAGGTCAACACCATCTCACGCGGAGGCTCGCGCCTCTCCGTCCACCCCGAGTCGGCCGAGAAAGTGGTGGCGTTATGTCCACACCACGCGACGGGTGACGCCGGCGGCGACCACCGGGACGACACCCGGCGACGGCCCGACGCCGGCAACCGGGACCGTCGGACGTTCCGCGGCATCCGCCTCGGACGTTCCTCGCGGTCCGCCTCGGATCGCCTGTGCCGCCCTGTGTTACCGGATTTGCCGATGATCGGGTGAGCGGGGATCGACCAGTCGGCCAGTCCGCATCCGCCGGATCACCATCACGGTCAACCCCTGTACCCACGGTCACCGGGCATGGGTTGCACTGTGAGGCCTGCGGCGGTGAGGAACTGACGGATCTGGGAGGCGTGCTCAA
>JBKOVG010000080.1:0-30778 GCA_046723845.1 Candidatus Methylomirabilota bacterium
CTCCTGATCCTGCTCACCCTCGCCGACACGAGCGAGAAGGGGCCCGCCCCCGTCCTCACCATCCCCGCCAACTAGGCTGGACAATGCCATGGCCCCCGTGTTTACTAGGGGCCGCCCACGCCATGCCGAGCCGCAAGCACCACGGCGACGTCCTGCAGCTTCGAACCGACCAGTGGCGAGTGCCCTTCGTCACGTGCCTCGCCGCCGTGCTCCTCTTCACCCTTACCGTGACCGTCGACCGCGAGGCGGCTCGCGGATGGACCCACCTGCCCGGGTGGCTCTTCGTCGGCGGGCCGGACGATGCCCGGGCCATCCTGGGGGCCATGCTGGGCGCGGTCAGCACCGTGCTCGCCCTCAAGTCCGACCGCGCGGATGTCGAGGCCGCCTATCGTCGTGCCGGCGAGGCGCTCGGCCGCTGAGGCCGCTCACCGACTCACACATCCTGGAGGAGCCGCACATGAACGAGACGGTGGGTTTCATCGGGCTGGGCACCATGGGCCTGCCCATGGCGAGCAATCTCGCGAGAGCCGGCGTCCGGCTGGTCGTGCACGATACGAGCGCGGCGGCGCGCGACGCGGCGGCCAAGCTCGGAGGCGTGACCGTGGCGACGGGCGCGGCGGAGGTGGCGGCGCGGGCGGATATCCTCTTCACGTGCCTGCCCAACGACGCCATCGTGCGGGCGGCCTATCTGGGCGAGGGCGGCATCGCCTCGGCGGGCAGGTCCGGGCTCTTCACGTGCGATTGCTCCACGGTGAGCCCGGAGGCGACGCTCGACGTGGCGCGAGGTCTCGCGGCCAAGGGCATCACGCACATGGACACGCCCATGCTGGGCTCGCAGCCTCAGGCCGTCTCCGGCGAGATCTTCTTCATCGTGGGGGGCGAGGCCTCGGCCCTCGAGCGCATCAAGCCGTGCCTCGAGATCATGGGGAAGCTGCACATGTACGTCGGTTCCTCATCCATGGGCAATCGCGTGAAGCTGATTCACAACGGGCTCGCCGCGGTCACGTCGGTGGCGGTGGCGGAGGCCCTCGCCGTCTGCGTGCAGTCTGGAGTGGACCCCTACGTCTTCTACGACGTCGTGCGAAACGGCGGCGGCATGGCCTTCGGCACCTACTTCGACCGTCGTGCCAAGCGCATCTTCGACGGCGAGTTCTCGCCGACCTTCATGTGCGAGCTCATGCGCAAGGACGCGGGGCTGGCCCTCGACCTGGCCCGGAGCTCGAAGGTCCCCACGCCGATGCTCGAGGAGACGAAGCGGACCTATGACGAGGCGGTGGAAAACGGGTGGGGTCGGGAGGACTTCTCGGCCGTCACCCACGTGATCGAGCGACGTATCGGCCGGAAGCTCTCGAAGGGCTAGCCCCAATATAAAGGATGCGCTGGTCACCCAAGATAGTTCTTGACAAAACCGATTGAGATAGGGACTATTGTCCCATGGTCCTACAGGCCGTTGCGGATCGCTCGGGTCAGGTCGTCGAGTCGGAGCGCTGCCAGGTGTGCGGGGCGAAGGTCGTGGTCAAGAATGCGGACGAGATCGTGATCAAGAACGCCATCTTGCGGGTCGACGGCGCATCCGGCCGCGTCTCGGCCAAGTGTAGTCGGTGCAAGGCGTGGGTGGCGGTGCCACTCACCTATACGGGCTAGAACACCCCCCAAGGGCACAGGTCGAAGCCGAGGACAAAAGCCGGGAGGACGGCCGCAGCGGCGGCCCCTCCCGGCTTTCGTGTTTTCGGCCCGGGAAGCGGGAGACGCACATGAGCGAGACCGTCAAGGAGACGAAGGCGCAGCGGGCCGAGCGGCTCAAGGGCCAGCTCAATCCGTGGTCGGCCTACGCGGAGATCGAGCGCTTCGCGCGCGAGGGCTGGGACGCCATCCCGCCGGAGTGGCTCAACACGTATTTCCGCTGGTGGGGGATCTACACCCAGGGCGACGGCGTGGGCGCCATCGGAGGCACGGGCGGCGAGGGCAAGGCGGTGCGGCATCTCCTCGTGCGCATCCGCATCCCCAACGGCCTCCTTACCTCTCGCCAGGCCGTGCGCATCGCCGATCTCGCGGAGCGGTACGCGCGCGGCGTGGCCGACCTCACAGTGCGGCAGAACGTTCAGCTCCACTGGGTGCGCATCGAGGACCTGCCGGCCGTGATCACCGGGCTCGACGAGGTGGGCATCAGCACGCTCGGGTCCTGCGGCGACGTCACCCGCAACGTCACGGGCTGCCCGCTGGCGGGCGTGGACGGCGACGAGATCGCGGACGCCTCCCCTGTCGTGGAGGCAACCACGGCCATGCTGAACGGAAGCCCCGAGTTCTACAACCTGCCCCGCAAGTTCAAGGCCTCGATCACGGGCTGCCGCGTGTGGTGCTCCTATCCCGAGATCAACGACGTGGGGCTGACGGCGCTCCGGCATCCCGACACGGCGGAGCTCGGATTCTCCGTGCGCGTGGGCGGCGGGCTCTCGACGGATCCGCACCTGTCACGGCGGCTCGATGCTTTCGTGCCGTGGCATCAGGCGCCCGCAGTGGTCAAGGGCATCGCGGAGATCTTCCGCGACAGCGAGGTGCTTCGGCAGAGCCGGGAGAAGGCCCGCCTCAAGTTCCTGTTCCTGCATCACGGCTGGACGGAGGCGCGCTTCCTCGCCGCGCTCGAGTCGCGCCTCGGCCAGCGGCTCGCCCCCGGCGTGCCGGAGACGCCGCCGGAGGACGTGTATCGCGACCACGTGGGCATTCACCCGCAGAAGCAGCCCGGCCTCGCCTATGTCGGCATCGCGGTGCTGCGCGGCCGGCTCACCTCGGGCCAGCTTCACGCCGTGGCCCGCCTCGCCGAGCGCTACGGCACGGGAGAGCTGCGCTCCACGGGCATGCAGAACCTCCTCGTCCTCAACGTGCCGCGGAGCCTCGCCGAGGAGCTCGGACGGGAGCTGGAGGCGCTCGGGCTGCGCGTGGATGCGTCTTCCTTCTGGCGCGGCACCATTGCCTGCACGGGGACGGAGTTCTGCAAGATCGCGCTGACCGAGACGAAGGGCTTTGCGCGTCGCCTGGTGGCCGATCTCGAGTCCAGGCTGCCGGGATTCGAGGAGCACCTGAAGATCCACGTCACCGGCTGCCCGAACAGCTGCGGCCAGCACTGGATCGCAGACCTTGGCCTCGAGGGCAAGAAGCTGAAGGTCGACGGCCGACTGGTCGACGCCTACTACTTCTGCGTGGGCGGCGCGGTGGGAGCGCACGCGGCGGTCGCCCGTCCCGTGGGCTATCGCGTCGCGGTCACCGAGGTGCCCGAGGCGATCGAGCGGCTCCTCCGGGCCTTCCTCGCCGAGCGGCGCCCCGGCGAGAAGTTCCGCCAATTCTGCGCGGCGCACACCGACGAGGAGATCCGCCACATGCTGGCCGGCGAGGCCATGGTCGCGGTGGAGCGCGATGTCGCGCTGGCGCGGCCTCCTCACGGCATCGACGGCTAGTGCGCCTCCTTGGAAGCAGGGCGAGGACGTGATCATCGTGCCCGCAGTGAGCGACGACGAAGCGCGGGCCAAGTTCCCCCAGGGGTGGAAGACGCTCACGCCCTACCTCCGACTCACGCCTCAGCCCCGGTGATCCACTACTACCCGGTCGCCCTCGACCTGCGGGACCGCCTCTGCCTGGTAGTGGGAGGTGGTCCCGTGGCCGAGGCCAAGGTCGACGGTCTCCTCGCCGTGGGAGCGCGGGTCACCGTGGTGAGCCCGGACCTGACGGAAACCCTCGCCTCGTGGGCTGCGGACGGCCGCATCAGCCATCGGCCCCACGAGTACGGCCCCGACGATCTCGACGGACAGCAGCTGGTCTTCGCCGCCACCGACCGGCGCGAGGTGACGGAGGCGGTGGCGGCGGAGGCGCGCCGCCGCGGTGTGTGGGTGAACGCGGCAGACGATCCCGCCTTCTGCGATTTCTTGCTGCCCTCCGTGCTGCGGAGGGGTCGCCTCGTCGTCGCGGTGTCGACGGGCGGTGCGAGCCCTGCCCTCGCGGCACGCGTGAGACGCGATCTCGAGGCCGTCGTTCCTGCGGAGTACGAGGACCTCGTCGAGCTGGCCGCGGAGGTGCGCTCGGAGCTCCGGGCCCGAGCGGACCGGCCAGGGGGAACCGCGTGGCGCCAGGCGCTCGGAGGCGAGCTGATCACCCTGCTCGCCCAGGGCAAGCGCAGCGAGGCCAAAGCGCGCTTGCTCGATCGCCTCGGAGTGACCACGTGAAGGCCGGCCGCGTTTGCCTCGTCGGCGCAGGCCCGGGCGATCCGGGACTCCTCACCGTGCGCGCCGTCGAGCGCCTCCGTGAAGCAGAGGTGGTCGTCTACGATCGGCTGGTGAACCCGGCGCTCGTCGACCTCGCCCCGCCCGACGCGCTCCGAATCTTCGCGGGCAAGCGCGTGGGTGCGCACTGCCTGCCGCAATCGGCGATCAACGCCTTGCTCATCCATCACGCGGAGGCGGGACGCTTCGTGGTGAGGCTCAAGGGCGGCGATCCCTTCGTGTTCGGTAGGGGCGGGGAGGAGGCGCTGGCCCTCGCCAGAGCCGGCATTTCCTTCGAGGTCGTACCCGGCATCAGCTCGGCCCTCGCCGTGCCTGCCCACGCGGGGATACCCGTGACGCACCGGGGTGCGGCAGCGTCGTTCGCGGTGCTCACGGGACACGAGGATCCATCGAAGGACGGCGAGACGGTGGACTGGGCCAGGCTCGCCACGGCCGTGGACACCCTGGTCGTGCTCATGGCGGTGGGCTCGTTCCCGAGAATCGTCGGCGCTTTGCTCGCGAACGGACGTGCGCCGGAGACGCCCGTGGCGCTGATTCGTTGGGGAACTACCGAAGCCGAGGAAGTGCGGGTGGGAACGCTCGGCGACATCGTCGAGCGCGCGCGCGGGCTGGAGCCTCCCGTGGTTGCCGTGATTGGGGAGGTGGTCGCCTTGCGCGACCTCCTTCGGCCGGATCGGGCCGGCTCGCTGTCCCGGGCCGTCGACTCCGCCTGGCGCTGATCCGGCGGCGCGCCGTCTCTAGGCCGATCGGCGATGGCCCTCGAACCCGCTCATGGGCGCCGGAGGAGCGACCTTCCGATTGTGGCCCCTGGTCTCGACGAGGCTCGTGCCCTCGTCGCCCGAGGAGCGCGGGGTTCTCCATGTGTACATCACGTATTCCCCGATCAGCCAGAGCGGAACTGCGAGGGCGACCAAGTAACTCGCGGCTGCTTCCAGGTCCATGGCCTTTCCTCCTCTGTGGGATCCCTGCGCTGCCATGTGATCCGAGACGGCGCACACAGTCGCAGGAGCCATGCCAGCCTGGAGTGACTGAAAAGACGCTGAGTTAGGAGGAGCTCGGGGAGGGAGACGGGTAAGGCGCCCGACGATGGGAGCGAGTGGTGTGTGGCGCGGTGCCCGCCCGCGCCACCAGGCCAGGTGGCGCAGGCGGGCACAGTCCTTACTGCTGGGTGCTCTTTGGCTCGTCAGATTTCGACGAGCTGAAGAGGCGCGTGAAGAAGGTCTTCACGCTGTGGCCGAAGGACGCGGAGCCGTCGCGCACGTTGTCCCAGGCGTTCTTCGCTTGGGGCTTGGCGGCTTCTTCGGCTTCCTTGATCTTGTCGCCCGCCACCTCGGCGCCGCCGACCACCGTCTTGCCGACGCCCTTGGCCGTGTCCGCCACGCCCTGACCGATCTGCTTGCCGCCACTCTGGACCTGCTGAGTGCCTTCCTTGACCTTGGAGTCGTCGGCCGCTCTAGCCGAGGCCGCTCCGAGCAGTCCGAGCGTGAACAGTACGGCCGTTGCCGTCGCCATGGTCTTCATCACATGCGCCCTCCCTGGTTGTTGCGCTGCTGCGCTTCTAAGGTGGCAACGCGCATGCCAGGGCCGCGAGGTGCTGGGAGCCCTTGAAAAGGGCCAAGATCCAGCCGATTGCGCCGGCGACGGCGGCAAGAGCGGGAAGAGTTTGCCTGTCCCGTCGCGTCACCTTTTCTCACCGCGGAAAAGCCTCCCGCGTCCCCGTTTGCTGAGTACCATGCTCCTCGATGACCTCCGTCCTCTCCGTGAATGCCGGCTCCTCGAGCCTCAAGTTCGCGCTTTTTGGAGTCGGCGATCCGCCGCGTCGGCTGCTCTCGGGACAGATCGAGCGCATCGGGACGGCGGGCGGGCCGGCCGATCACGCCTCGTGCGTGGACGAAGTCATGGAGCGGGTGCGGAAGAGCGGCGAGGCGGTGGGCGCGGTCGGACATCGCATCGTTCACGGCGGCCCGCGCTATCTCGAGTCATCGAAGATCACGAGCGAGGTGCTGGCCGAGCTCCGACGCATCAGCCCTTTCGACCCCGAACACCTCCCCGCCGAGATCGCGCTTATCGAGGCGTTCACAGGCCGATTCCCCGACGTGCCCCAGGTCGCGTGCTTCGACACCGCCTTCCATCGCGATTTGCCGCGCGTGAGCCGTCTGCTCGCCATTCCCCGGAAGTACGAGTCGGCGGGGGTGCGCCGCTACGGCTTTCACGGGCTCTCGTATGCCTATCTGGTGGGGCGCCTGCGGAAGGAGCCGGGAGGCCTGCCGCGGCGGCTCGTGCTCGCTCACCTCGGCAACGGGTCGAGCCTCGCCGCTGTGCGGGAGGGCCGGAGCGTCGACACGACGATGGGCTTCACCCCCACCGCCGGCGTGCCCATGAGCCGGCGATCCGGCGATCTCGATCCCGGCCTCGTTGCGTACTTCGCGCGGACCGAACATATGACGCCCGAGCAGTTTCACGAGATGGTGAACACGAAGTCGGGGCTCCTCGGCATCTCGGAGACGAGCTCGGATGTGCGGGACCTCCTGGAGCGGGAGCGCACGGATGCGCGCGCCGCTGATGCGCTCGCGGTGTTCAGCTACCGCGTGAGACAGACCATCGGCGCCTTCGCGGCGTCCCTGGGCGGCCTGGATGCGCTGGTCTTCGCCGGGGGGATCGGCGAGCACTCCGCCACCATGCGCGCGCGTATTCTCGACGGCCTGGAGTTCCTGGGCCTCCGCCTGGACGCGGAGCAGAACGAAGCGAACGCAGACATCATCACCCGACCGGACAGCGCGGTCACCGCGAGAGTGATCCCCACCGACGAGGAGAGCGAGATCGCCCGCTCGACCCTCGAGGTCCTCGCGAGGTGATATCGCGACGGACGGGCTAGCCTGGATTATTCACGAGTGCCGCACGTGCGATCGGGGCGGGTGGCGGCGGGGGCGGGGGAGCCCTCTGGCGGAGTGGGACCCCCGAGGCCTGTGCGCCGCCCGGAGGGCGGCGATTCAGGCGAGTGGGTGAGGCAGCGGGAGCGCTCCCCCGCCCCCGACGACGGGCCCTGACCCGCCTCGCGCTCCGCGTGTTCGTGAATAATCCAGGCTAGGGCTTCGGAATCCGCAGCGTCTTGCTGATCATGAGCGAGCCGGAGAGCAGGAAGACCAGGGCGACGGCGTGCACCGTCGCCCCCGCGAGGTGGATGGGCCACAGGCTGCCGCCGTAGAAGGCCAGCATGAGGATGGCCAGCGGTACCACGCTGCTGGGAATGGGCGTGCCTTCGAAGTGCGTCACCTTTCCCGTGGCTCCCGCCAGGCTCTCCGCCGTGACGTTGTATCTCGCGAGCCGGCTGATCCCGCACGCGGTGAAGAAGAGCAGGATGACCTGGTCGAGCCAGGAATTCACCCCCGCCGCGAAGGCGATGGCGGCAGGAGCGACGCCGAAGGAGATCACGTCCGCCAGCGAATCGAGCTCGCGCCCCATGGCGGAGGCGGAATGCCGCCAGCGGGCGATCCAGCCGTCGCAGACGTCGAAGACGAGGGCGACCACCACGAGGATAGCGGCGAACAGGAGATGCCGATCGTCGCCGCTCGCCAGGTATTTCATGGCCTGGAAGATGGCGGTGGCGCCGCACACGCCGTTGGCGATGGTGAAGAGATCCGCGAGATGAAAGCTGCGGATCATCGCGAAGTGCTTGGTCAGCTCGGCCATCTTCGACTCCGCTTGCGCCCCGCCGCTCAGGCGAAGGTCGGCTCGAGGCCACCCAGACCGGGCTCGCGTGGAGCGTCCTCCTCGGCCTCGGCCGCCACGGGCTGGGTATGCAGGTAGTAGCCGTCCTCGTCGAAGGAATGCGTCCGCTCCGTGCTGACCAGGCTGTTGATGGAGCCGAGGCGAAGCACCTGCCAGGCGTCCTGCGGGAGATCGATGGTCTCGAACTCGCCGTCGTCGCGCTGCACGCGCATCTTCATGGTCATCCCTCCTTGATCGATCCGGGGCCATCCACCGGTCGCCATGTCAGTGTCCACCGACGCAGCCCTCGTGCCAACCCCATCGTGCAGAAAGTGAAGCCGGCTGCGGGAAGAGCGGGCGGAAGTTCTGGTCGTCCGCCCTTTTGACCAGCCGCGCCAGCGCCGACCCGGTAAGACTTTCCCGCAGGACTCTGCGGGTCTCGAGTGTGCTATCCTCACGCCCACCGCTGTGGCCGTGTCGATACATCACCGAAGGAGCGCCCCATGGATCTGAACTACTCGACCGAGGAGCTGGCCTTCCGAGACGAGGTCCGTTCGTGGCTTCGCAGCAATCTTCCCGACGACCTGCGCCAGAAGATGGAGAGCTATCAGGAGCTGTCCAAGGACGATCTGCTGCGCTGGCACAAGATCCTCGCCAAGAAGGGCTGGGTGGCGCCCGACTGGCCGCAGGAGTGGGGCGGCACTGACTGGAACGCCGTGCAGAAGTACATCTTCGAGGAGGAGTGCGGCTTCGCGGCCACGCCGCCCCTCATTCCTTTCGGGCTTCGCATGTGTGCACCCGTCCTCCTGCGCTTCGGCACCGACGCCCAGAAGAAGCGCTTCCTGCCGCGCATCTACGACGGCACCGATTTTTGGTGCCAGGGGTACTCGGAGCCGGGCTCAGGCTCGGACCTCGCCTCGCTCAAGACGCGCGCCGTGCGCGACAACGGCCACTACGTGGTCACCGGCCAGAAGATCTGGACCACGCTCGCTCACCATGCGGACTGGATCTTCTGCCTCGTGCGCACCGACCCAAACACGGGCAAGCGCCAGGACGGCATCTCCTTCCTCCTCATCGACATGAAGACGCCCGGCATCACCGTGCGGCCCATCGTGCTGCTTGACGGCAGCCAGGAGGTGAACGAGGTCTTCTTCGACGAGGTCAAGGTGCCCACGGAGAACCTCGTGCACGAGGAGGGCAAGGGTTGGACGGTAGCCAAGTACCTCCTCGGATACGAGCGCATGGGCACGGGGCGCGTGGGCGCGTCCAAGCGAGAGCTGGAGCGGCTGAAGGAGCTCGCCGCCGACTACCGGAAGGATGGCCGGCCTCTCCTCGAGGACCCGCGCTTCCGCGACCGCCTGACGCGGGTGGAAGTCGAGCTAATGGCCCTCGAGATCACGAACCTGCGCTTCCTCGATCAGATGCGCCGCACGGGGCGCCCGCCCGGCGCCGACGTCTCCATGCTGAAGATCAAAGGCACGGAGATCCAGCAGGCCATCACGGAGCTGATGATGCAGGCGGCGGGCCCCCTCGCCCAGGCCTTCCGTCCCGTCGACGCCATGGACTTCGATCACTTCACCGCGCGCCTGGCCCCGCGCTACTGCAACATGCGCAAGGCGACAATCTACGCGGGCTCCAACGAGATCCAGCGGAACATCATCGCCAAGGCCACCCTGGGTCTCTGAGGCCATGAACTTCGACCTGAGCGAAGAGCAGCAGCTCCTGGGCGATAGCCTCAAGCGCTATCTCGCCAACGAGTACTCGATCGACGCGCGCGCCAAGATCGTGGCCTCGCCCACTGGCTGGAGCGAGACGGTGTGGGCGGCCTTCGCCGAGATGGGACTGCTGGGCGTGCCGTTCCCCGAGGAGTACGGCGGCTTCGGGGGCACCGCGGTGGACGTGATGCTGGTCATGGAGGCCCTCGGGGAAGGGCTAGTGGTCGAGCCGTACTGGGTCAACGTGGGGCTGGCCGGGCGGCTGATCGCCCGCGCAGCCTCCGAGGAGCAGCGCAAGCAGATCCTGCCCGCGCTGATCCAGGGCAAGCGCCGCCTCGCCTTCGCGCACGGGGAGCGGAGCGCCCGCTACGATCTGCGTCACGTGGGCGCCCGCGCCAAGCGCTCGGGCTCGGGCTACACCATCGAGGGCGAGAAGCGGGCCGTGCTGCACGGCGCCGCCGCCGACACGCTCATCGTCTCCGCGCGCACCTCCGGTGACGACACCGATCCCGGCGGCATCAGTCTCTTCCTGGTCGACCGCGCCGCCCAAGGCTTCACCCTCAAGGACTACCGGACGATCGACGAGCTGCGCGCAGCCGACGTGTGGCTGTCCGGGGTGACGGTGCCCGCGGAGGCTCTCCTCGGCGCCGAGGGCCAGGCCCTGCCCCTCATCGAGGACGCCGCGGACTACGCCACCGCGCTCCTCTGCGCGGAGGCGGTGGGCGCCATCCGCTTCGCCAACGAGACCACCCTCGAGTACTTGAAGACACGCCGGCAGTTCGGCGTGCCCATCGGCAGCTTCCAGGCGCTCCAGCATCGCATGGTGGACATGGTCATCAGCTACGAGCAGGCGCGCTCCATGTCCTGTCTCGCCTGCGTCAAGGTGGACACCGCGGGCGCGGCCGAGCGTCGCCGCGCCGTGTCGGCGGCGAAGATCAAGGTGGCCGATGCCTGCCGTCACGTGAGCCAGGAAGCGGTGCAGCTCCACGGCGGCATGGGCATGTCGGAAGAGCTCAAGGTCAGCCACACCTTCCGCCGGCTGACCATGATCGGCCAGACCTTCGGCGACGCCGATCATCACCTGGAGCGCTTCGCGGCCGCCGACGCGGCGGCCGGCTAGCTCGGCTCCCTCCTCGCGCGGGATCCGGCCATGACCCTCCACGCATGGCACGGCGTGCCGCTGGGGGACCGGATCGAGGTAATTCGGGCTAGCGCGCGACGGCGGTGGCGTTGTCCATCCTGACCAGGCGCTCGCCCGCCTCGGTCAGGATGAGCTGCGCATGCAGGCGCCAGTGATAGGCGTCCTGCTGCTGCTGGGGAGGCAGCTTGCGCGAGGCCAGCAGCACCTCGCTGCGGAGAGCCTCCAGATCGTTGATGGCGTCCCGGAGTTCGTTGGGCCATCGCGCGGTGGCGATCTTGCCTTCCACTCCCCGCAGGCGCGCGTAGTACCGCTTGAGCCAGCGGCCGCGGCGCCACGAGGCGACGAGCGGAGCCAGGCGTATGAGAGGGAACCACACGGCGAGCAGCGGCAGGATGAGCAGCTTGAGGAGGAGGACCCAGCGGAGGGCGCGGTAGGGCAGGTTGCGCGAGAGGAAGGACTCGCCCTGGGTCAGATAGGTTTCCGCCGCCTCGTTGACCGGCACGTCCAGGCCCTCGAGGGTGGGGAACTTGAGGGGCGGATCGAGGAGATCGCCCGGCCCGTTCACGGCCTGGGCGACCTTGAGCACGAGCTCGACCACGCGCGGGTTGATGGTGTCGCGCGCCACCAGCAGGGCGGACGGCGAGAGCAGCGTGATGTTCTCGGACGGGATGTTGTCCTTCAGGTCGAGGAGACCCTCGGGGACCTTGAGCGGGGTGAGCCCGCGGAACTTGCGCGTGTAGGCTTGCTCGCGGCGGAAGCTCGTCAGGCGCAGCTCCGTGCTGCGCAGGAGCTCCATGATCCCGGGATCGCGGTAGGAGGTGACGAAGAAGGCCACGTCGAGCTTGCCCTCGAGGAGCTGGCGCCGCGCTTCGGCCGAGGTGAGGTTCACGACGGCGGGCGCGGTGATGTCGTATCCCTGCTCGGCGATGATGGCCTTGGCGATGGCTTCCGTGCCGCTGCCCTTGGGACCCACGGCCACGCTCTCCGGCCGGTAGGCCATCTTGTCTTCCATGCGGATGTCGCGCTTGGCGAAGATCCACAGCGGCTCGTAATAGATGGCGGCGAGCCCGGTGACCTTGTGCTCGGGGTCCGTCACCGTCTGGTAGGTCCCGGACTGCGCGAAGGCGACATCCACCTTGCCCTCGATGACCTGACGGAAGTTGTCGACGGAGCCGGCGGTGTTCACCAGCTCCACCTTGAGCCCCTGCGCGCCCAGGCGCTTCTGGTACTCGCGCCCGAAGGCGTCGTACACGCCACCCGGCTGACCGGTGGCGAGGATGATCTTGCTGGGAGGGGAGCCGCCCATGAGCATCGCGCTCAGCGCCACGAGAGCGACGGTGAGCACGATGCCCACGGTCCACCAGAGGGTGCGACGGCGCGTCTCGGGCGACCAGAGCTTCTTTATCAAAGCGGCTGCAGCATAGTCAGGGGGGCGCCGCTTCCGCAAGCGGACCCTAGAGTCTGGCCACCGCCCGCGCCAGCGTGGCACGCAGACGAGGCCCCGCCACCCGCTTCCACGGGCCCTTGAGCGTGCGCTGGAGGGTCCGCAGGCGAGCCTCGGTCAGCTTGAGGTAGCGGCCCACCTCCTCCGCCACCGCGGGGTTGGGCGAGACCTGGGCGGAGCGCATGAGGAAGTCGCGCAGGAGGCCGATGGTCACATCGGCGTCGTGGAGCTCCCCGATGTGATCCTGGATCTTCACGAGGGCATCGATGGTGCCGGAGAGGCCCGGCCCCAGCACCTCCTGGAACAACTCCAGCAGATAGCGCAGGCGCTTCGCCTCGATCCGGAGCGCGTGGATGGTCTCAATGGACGCCCAGCTCATCACCGTCTCGTAGGCGCGCACCCGCGCGTAGTGGTCCCACACCTCGGTGGGGAGCACGTGACGGACGAGCTGCGGATTGGGCGTGTCCTCGCCGCTACCCTTGACCCCGGCGCCCGGCGACGAGAGGAACTCGTCGTAGCGCTTGATGAAGTCGCGATACTCGCCGCTGTCGAGGTGACGGAGGAGCGCGTGCCGCGCATCGTCGCGCCGGGCGCGCCACTCTTCGAGGAGGGGATCGAGGGCGGCCGCCGCCTCGGGACGGCGCGAGGCGCGGTGACGCTCGGCCGCCTCGATCAGCACGTCGAGGTCGCGCACCGCGCCGAGCCGGTCCGCGAGGGCTCGGAGCTCGTCGCGGAAGGGCTTTGCCGCCTTCTTCTTGAAGTGCGGCGAGACGATGCGGAGAGCGGCCCGCTGGCGCCGGGTGGCCACGCGCATGTCGTGGAGGGCCTCGATGTCCTCGCCCTTGCGCGTGCCCTCCTCGTTGTCGACCATCCGATCGAAGTGGAAGCGGAGGATCTTCCGGCCCGCTTCGGCCATGGGCTCGTCCGCGGTCACTCCCACCGCCTTCTTCTTCTTTCGCGGCTTGCGCACGCGCTTCTCGCCGTCGAGCTGGGCGAGGGCGCGCTCGAACTTGGAGGTCGACTGCGGCTCGAGGTCGTACCGGCGCAGCTCGCCGTCGATGGCGTGCAGATCGGCGGGGGTGCCCGCCTCGGCCAGCTCCACCTCGAGCTCGCGCGCGTGCGACTTGTGGCCGGCGATCTCGCTGTCCACGGTGTCGAGGGAGAGCTCGCCCACGCCGCGCTCGCCCTGCTCCACCGCGCGGGTGGAACGGAGCTGGCGAAGAGCGAAGAGCTCGGCGAGGGGGCGCCCCGCGCTCGCCGTCAGCACGATCTCGCGGGCGGGACACTCCGGCCACTCGGGCGGCCTCGAATGGGGTGGCACGTCGCACTCGAACTCCGGGCGCTCATGCATGGCGCCTTCCGTCTTGCCCAGCCCCTTCACGGTGAGGCGCCACGGCCGGTCCGCCTCGCCCTCGCGGAGCCGGCACGCGTAGCCCGCCTTCAGGAGATCGCGGTCCTCCGTATCGAGGTAGTGGTCGACCACCTGCCGCTCGCCGGTGGGACGCAGGGTGTAGCTTCCCACGGAGCGCAGCTCGAGCAGGGTGTCGAACACGGAGGGATCGGATATGGCATATTTGGCTTCGATTTCCACCGGCCGTAACCTCGGCGCAATTATAGACGGAAAAGAGGAGGTAGAATCGTCCGATGGCCGCCGCCACCCGCGTCTCCGCGCCGCAGATCCGTGAACAGCTCGTGTCCGTCCTTCGCGCCTGGGGCATGTCGGAGGCGCACGCCGCCACCACCGCCGAGATGATGCTCGAGACGGACCTGCGCGGCGTCGACTCGCACGGCATCTCGATGCTGCCCACCTACGACCGCGAGTTCCGCGCGGGGCGCCTCAACATGCGCCCGGTGTTCAAGACGTTGCGGGACGCCCCCGCCATGGCTCTGATCGATGCCGATGCCTCCCTCGGACATCCCGTCTCCGCGGAGGCCATGCACCGCGCCGTCGACAAGTGCCAGGTCTCCGGGGTGGCCGTGGTGTCCGTGGTCAACTCACATCACTTCGGCGCCGCGGGCTGCTACGCGAAGATCGCCTCCGACCGCGGGGTGATCGGCATGGTCACCTGCTCCACGCGCGGCGTGACCATGGTGCCCACCTTTGGCGCCGAGCCGATCATGGGCACCAATCCGCTCGCCTTCGCCGCCCCCGCCGGACGCAATCCTGCGTTCATCCTCGACATGGCCACCACCACCGTGGCCGCGGGCAAGGTCAAGGTCTACAAGCTCAATCACAAGCCGCTCCCCGCGGGATGGACGGTGGACGGCAACGGGCAGGTGGTGACGGATCCCGAGGAGGCCTTCCACTATGTCTTCGATCGTCCCGAGGGCGGCATCACCCCGCTGGGGGGCGCGCGCGAAGTGGGCGGGCACAAGGGTTACGGCCTCGCCGTGATGGTGCACATCCTGGGCGGCGTGCTCGCGGGCGCGTCCTTCTCGCCCATCCGCCGGCTCACCCAGGGACCGTCCGATCCGCACAACATCGGCCACTTCTTCATGGCCATCGATCCGCGCGCCTTCCGCCCCCCCGGCGCCTTCGAGGAAGATCTCGATCAGGTCATCGACGTGCTGCACGACGCCAAGCGCGCCGAGCCCGACCAGCCCGTGCTGGTGGCGGGTGATCCCGAGAATTTCACGCGGCGCGAGCGGCTCGAGCAGGGCGTGCCTGTGCCGGAGGACCTGATGGCTCAGCTCCGCGACGTGGCGAAGAGCGCGGGCGTACCCTTCGTCCTGGAGCCGGTGACGAGATGAACCCGAACACGTATCGCGTCCGCGCCGAGCGGGGCGAGGTCCAGATCGGCACCTGGGTGACGATGATCCGGACGCCCGCGGTGCTGACGCTCCTCCGCTCCGCCGGCCTCGATTTCGTGCGGGTGGACATGGAGCACTCGCCCTTCTCCATGGAGACGGTGGCCGACATGGCGACCCTCGCGCGCGCCCTCGACTTTCCCATGGTGGTCCGGCCGCCCGATGGCAACCGCGAGTGGATCACGCGCCTCCTCGACGCCGGGGTGTGGAACCTCCACGTGCCCCAGGTCGACACGCCGGAGCAGGCGGCTGCCGTCGCCTCCTACTGCCGCTACGCGCCGCTCGGCGAGCGAGGGATGTACGGCTTCGGGCCCCACACGGAATACCGCACCCTGCCGCCCGCCGAGCACATGGCCGCCGCCAACGCGCGCGTGCACGTGACCATCATGCTGGAGACGAAAGAGGCCTTCGAGCGCCTGGACGAGATCGCCTCTGTCCCCGGCATCGACGCCCTGACCCTGGGCCCCACGGATCTCGCCCAGAACCTGGGGGTCCTCGGCACGCCCAAGGAGCGCCCCGTGCTCGACGACCACCGCCGTCGCCTCGTGGAAGCCGCGCGCAAGCACGGCAAGGCGGTGGCCATGATCACCGACAGCGTGGAAGGCGTGCGGCAGATGATCGCCCTTGGCGCCACCATCATCAACTACTCCTCGGATACGGCGGCGCTCCGCTCCGTGTACGCCTCGGTCGTCGAGGAGATCCGCCGGACCTGACGCTCGACCCCCCTCCCCAGCCCAGGCCGAGCCCGTGCCGGCCGAGATCCGCCCCCTCCGTGGCGGGGAGGGGGTACCCGTCAGGAAAGCATTGACAAGCCGCGGCTTCGCTGGCAGTCTTGGACCGCAATGAACACGTTCCTGGGCCTCCTTCTTATGTAGCGGCGAGCGCAGCCGTGCGCTCGCCGAGCCTCCTGCGACAGTGTCGCCAGGAGGTTTTTTATTTTCCGGGACAAACCCGAGCCTGACGAGGAGTGAACATGCCACCGCGACCAGTGACGCCGAAGAAGATGGCCTTCGACAAGTACCGCCCCTTCATGCCGCTCGAGCTGCCGGACCGCACCTGGCCCGACAAGAAGCTCGTGAAGGCCCCCCGCTGGTGCTCGGTCGACCTTCGTGACGGCAACCAGGCGCTCATCGATCCGATGGACCCGGAGCGCAAGCGGCGCATGTTCGAGACGCTGGTGGCCATGGGCTTCAAGGAGATCGAGGTGGGCTTCCCCTCCGCCTCCCAGCCCGACTTCGACTTCGTCCGCATCCTGATCGAGGAGGACCTGGTGCCGGACGACGTGGTGATCCAGGTGTTGACCCAGTGCCGGCCCGAGCTGATCCAGCGCACCTACGAGTGTCTCCAGGGCGCCCGCCGGGCCATCGTGCACTTTTACAACTCCACCTCCATCCTGCAGCGCCGGGTGGTGTTCGGCCTCGACAAGGCGGGCATCGTCGACATCGCGGTCAACGCGGCCAAGCTCTGCCGCAAGCTCGAGGAGACCCTGCCGGGCACGGAGGTCTTCTACGAGTACTCGCCCGAGAGCTACACGGGCACCGAGGTGGAGTTCGCGGTGGAGATCTGCGAGGCGGTGATGGACGTGATCGAGCCTACCTCCGAGCGCAAGATCGTGCTGAACCTGCCCGCCACGGTGGAGATGTACTCGCCCAACCTCTACGCCGACACCATCGAGTGGTTCCTGCGGAAGATCTCCCGCCGGGACCGCCTCGTGCTCTCGCTCCACCCGCACAACGACCGCGGCTGCGCGGTGGCCGCGGCCGAGCTGGGCGTGCTCGCGGGCGCCGATCGTGTGGAGGGCACGCTCTTCGGCAACGGCGAGCGCACGGGCAACGTGGACGTCATCACCCTGGCCATGAACCTCTTCGCCCAGGGCGTCGATCCCGAGCTCGACATCTCCGACATCGACGGCCTGCGTCGGGTCACCGAGCACTGCAACCGCCTCCCCGTGCACCCGCGCCATCCGTACGTGGGCGATCTGGTCTACACCGCCTTCTCGGGGTCTCACCAGGACGCCATCAAGAAGGGCATGGAGGCCTTGCCCAAGGACTACCAGGTCTGGGAGGTCCCCTACCTGCCCATCGATCCCAAGCACGTGGGTCGCACCTACGAGGCCGTCATCCGCGTCAACAGCCAGTCGGGCAAGGGCGGCGTCGCCTTCATCATGAAGGCCGAGCACGGCTTCGATCTGCCCCGTCGGCTTCAGATCGAGTTCTCCAAGACCATCCAGCACATCACCGAGGACAGCGGCACCGAGATCAGCCCCGCCGACATGTGGCTGGCCTTCAAGTCGGTATACCTCCCGGACGAGCCGAGCTACGAGCTTCGCAGCCACGAGCTGGTCTCGGAGAGCGGCACCGATCGCACCCGCATCACCGCGCAGCTCGTGGTGAACGGGCAGCCCCGCACGGTGGCCGGTGAGGGCAACGGACCCATCGCCGCCTTCGTGGACGCGCTCCGCACCGGCCTCGGGGCGAATCTCGACGTGGTCGACTACGCGGAGCACGCCATCGGCCAGGGCGCCGACGCCACCGCCGTTGCCTACGTGGAGACCATCGGTGACGAGAGTGCGCTCCGCTGGGGCGTGGGCCTCCATCCCAACATCATCACGGCCTCGCTGCGCGCAGTCCTCTCCGCCCTCGCCCGCCACGGACGGGGGTGAGCACGAGGCGGCGGCCTAGTGCGTCTCCACCGAGTATGGGCTACACGCCACGTGCTCCCGCAGAGTGCCGGGCCAAATTGCGAGCCAGACGAGGCCCGAGGGAGGCCGCAGCCCGAGGCGTATGGAGGTATACGTTGAGGGCTGCGGCCGACCGAGAATGTGGCATTTCGAGCTGAGCCGATCTGGCGAAGTCAAGTTGGCCCGGCACTAGGCGCCGGCGCTCAGCCAGTGGAGAGCGACGGCGCCGGCCGTCGCCACGTTGAGCGAGTCCATCTCCGGCGCCATGGGAATGCGCACGTGGAGGTCCGCCAGGGCGAGGGCCTCGGCGCTCAGTCCCCCGCCCTCGGTGCCGAGGAGGAGCGCGGCGCGACGGGGCCGCGGGTGCGCACCGATGGGCATCGCGTCCGGGCGCGGGGTCAGCGCGAGCAGCGTGTAGCCTGCTTCGCGCAGCCGCCCGAGATCGCGAGGCCAGTCGGTCAGGCGCGCGAAGGGTAGGGCGACCACCGCACCCGCCGACACGCGGATGGACTTGCGATAGAGTGGATCGGCGGTGCCCGGAGAGAGGAAAGCCGCGCCGGCGCCGAAGGCCAGGGCGTTACGGAACATGGCGCCCACGTTGCTCGCATCCCCCAAGTCCTCGAGCACCACCAGACTCTTCCCGGCCGCCTCGGCGAGGACGGCCTCCGGCAGCGCCTCCTTGCCGCGCTCTCCCACTACCAGGCAGCCGTGATGGAACTCGATGCCTACGATCGCCTTCACGATGTCCTGGCGCACGAGGTATGTACGCACGCCGCCCGCAGCGAGGGCGGCGCCGAGGGCGGTGAGGGCGGGCGGCGTGACGAGGGCTGAGCGGATCTCGTAGCGTCGCGTGCGGAGGAGACGGCGCACCACCTCGCGCCCCTCCGCGATGAAGGTGCCGCTGCGGCGTCGTCGCTCGGCGTCCCGAATCTCGCGGTAGTCGATGAGGCGAGGGTCCTCGGGATCCTCCACGGTCTCGACTCTCGACATCGAAATCCTTTCCGATCCGAACCGCAAACTTTGCGGGGAGAGACGGCGCAATCTCGGAAGCTCCCTGTCCGTGGTTGTCAGATCCCCCAAATCGTGGACTGTCAGACTCAGAACAGCCCAATCTTTTCGATGAGTCAAGCCGCATCGTCCCTTGGCACCCGCGTTGCTACTTCACGAGGTGACGATGCAGGCATCCCACACGACACACATTCGGGGTCTCGGGCCCCGCGAGAGATCGGAGAGAACAGTGGCCGCTTGGCGTGCGATTCGATCGATGGCGTTGGTGGCTTTCGTTGTCGGAGTGCCCGGCTACGCGCAGGCCGGCGAAGGATCCGGCGTGGGCGTAGTGACCACGCTCGTCGGCGAGGCGACGGTGGTTCGCACCGCGGCGGCCCAGCCCCGGAACCTCCGGATGCGTGACAGCGTCCTTCCCCTGGATCGGATCACCACCAAGGAGCGCTCCCTCGTACACGTGTTGATGGGCGGCAAGGCCCTCCTCACCGTGAAAGAGCTGTCCGTGGTCACCGTCACGGAGGACGGCGGCCGCGCGACCGTCGATCTCCAGTCCGGAAAGGTCGGTCTCGCCGTGGTGCACGAGAAGATGAAGCCGGGCGACGTCATCGAGGTCAAGACGCCGCACGCGGTGGCCGCGGTGCGGGGCACCGTGCTCGTCGTGGAAATCGTCCCCGGCACCGGGGAGGCAAATCAGCCCGGTCGCGGCGAGGACGTGACCAACGTGCATCTGATCCACGGCAAGCTCGACGTCTCCCTTCGCAGCAATCCGAACGGCGTGCCGGTACGGCTGGAAAGCCTGCAGACGGTCAGCGTCATGCGGGACGTGCTGGGCAAGATGCGTCCGCTGGATCTCCCCACCGCCACCACCCTCGCGAAGGGCTTGAAGCCGGCCGACCAGGTGGTGACGGCGATCCCCGAGACGCTCCAGGCCGCGGTGGATCAGCGCCAGGGCGCGCTCGCTCTCGCGACGGCTGCGGACGTGGCGCGCAACGGCTTGAGTCGCCAGACCGTGAACGGAACCGGCGGCAAGTTCGACGCCACGGCGATCGCCGAGGTCACGGATGGCGCCTCCAGCCAGGACGCTATCGTACCGGTGGCGGAGGTGAGCGAGGGAACCGCAGTGCTGGTCGGGGGCGTCGTGAGATCGCTCGATGCGGCGGTCGGCAGCCTGGGGAGTGCTGGTACCGGCAGCGGCTCGGGGAGCAGCAGCGGCGGCTCTGGCAGCTCAGGCGGTGGCGGCGGGAGCTTGCTGGGAAACAGCGGCCCCGGCTCGATCGGGAGCGGCGGCGGCGGCAAGGGGCCGAGCCTGAGCTCGGGCAGCGGTCCCGTGGGCAATCTGCTCGCGCCCGTCAAGAAGAAATAGCGCCGGGGTCCATCGCCCTCATGAGTCGCCATCAGGTCTGGTACGTTCCTGGCTCGCCCGCGGAGGCGATCCTGGCGGGGCTCCCGGACGACTTCGATCGCCGTCCCGTCGCCGATGTCGCGCAACTGGCAGGCGCGGGACGACCCGGAGTGCTGGTCGTCCACCAGGGCGGAAGGGATGGCGGTGCGCTCGTGCGGGCGGTGGCGCAGGCGACGGGCATGCCGCTCGTGGCCTTGATCGAGTCCGACGTGACCGAGATCGTCCCGGAGCACCCCTGCTACGCATACCTGAGTGCGTCGGTGTCGCCCTCGATCCTGGCCGGGGTGCTCCGCGAGGCATGTGCGCGGGCGTGGGTGAAGGCGGAGGCGCGCGAGGCAAGCACCCAGCTCGAAGAGCTCACGGCCATCGGCATCCGGCTGTCGGCGGAGCGCAATCTCGATGCCCTCCTCGAGCTGATTCTCACGAAGGGCCGGGAAATCACCCGGAGCGACGCGGGCTCCCTGTACGTGGTCGAGAAGACGCCGGACGGCGAGCAGTGCCTGCGCTTCAAGGTGACGCAGAACGACAGCGCCCGCGTGCCCTTCACCGAGTTCACCCTCGCCATCGACGCGGAGAGCGTGGCGGGCTACGTCGCCCTCTCCGGCGAGCTCCTGCGTATCGACGACGCCTACACCCTGCCGCCCGGCTCGCCCTTCCGCATCAACACCGAGTTCGACGCGCACATCGGCTACCGGACCAGATCGATGCTGGTGGTGCCCATGAAGACCTCGGAGGGCGAGGTCGTGGGGGTGCTCCAGCTCATCAACTGCAAGCGCGAGGGGGGGCGCCCCCTGGCCACTCCGGAGGCGCTGCTCGACGAGGTCTCGCCCTTCCCCGAGCGCTACGGCATGCTCGCCGCCTCCCTTGCCTCCCAGGCAGGAGTGGCGATCCAGAACGCGCAGCTTCTGGAGGAGCTCCGCGCCACCCTGCAGAAGCTCGAGGCGTCCCAGCAGCAGATGGTGCAGGCGGAGCGGCTAGGGGCCCTGGGCGAGATGGCGGCGGGCGTGGCGCACGACTTCAACAACCTCCTCGCCGTCGTGGTGGGCCGCGCCGAGCTCCTCCTCCGGACGAATCCGGAGGCGGCGGTGGCCCGGGACGTCCAGATCATTCGCCAGGCGGCCTGGGACGGCGCCCAGACCGTGCGCCGCATCCAGGAGTTCACGCGCACGCGCCAGACCCGTCCCTCCGGCCGCGTGGACATTCCCGAGCTCCTGCGCGATGTCGTCGAGCTCACGCGGGGGCTCTGGAAGGACGAGGCGCAGAGCCTCGGCGTGTCCTACGAGGTGCGGGTGGAGAGCGACCTCGTGCCGCCGGTGACGGGGATCGCCCCCGAGCTGCGCGAGGTGTTCATGAACCTGCTCATCAACGGGCTCGACGCCATGGCCGAGGGTGGACAGTTCGTTTTCCGGGTGTCCGGCGACGCGGAGACGGTGACCATCGCCGCCTCGGACACCGGCTGCGGCATGTCGGAGGAGACGCGGCGCAAGGTGCTGGAGCCTTTCTTCACCACCAAGGGCGTGGGCGGCACCGGCCTCGGCCTTTCCGTCTCCTGGGGCATCGTGAAGCGACACGGCGGCACCATCGACATCGAGAGCGAGGTCGGCGTGGGCAGCACGTTCGTGGTGCGCCTGCCCGCTTCGACGGAAGAGGTGGAAGCGCCGGTGTGGGAGCAGGCTCCGGCCATCGCCCGCTCCGCCCACGTGCTGGTCATCGACGACGAGGACGAGGTGCGCTCGGTCATCCGTGACGTGCTCATCTCCGTCGGACACACCGTGGTGGAGGCGGCGAGCGGCGAGGAAGGACTCGCGTGCTGCGAGCGCGAGGCGGTGGACCTGATCCTGGTCGACGTGTCCATGCCGGGCATGTCGGGATGGGACGTGGCGGCGGCCTGCCGCCGTCGCTTCCCGCGCGTGCCTCTCGGCTTCGTCACAGGCTGGGGCGACCGGCTCAATCCCGAGGACGTCTCGCGCTCCGGCGTGCGCTTCGTGCTGTCGAAGCCCTTCGCGCCTGTCGACCTGCAGTCACTCGTGGCCGGCGTCCTGCTGCCCGCGGGCAGCATGTAGCCGTCCTCTCGCCCCTCGGCGTTCAGCCGAGATCCGGTCCCCGCTCGGGCAGCTCCACGCGGAAGGTCGCGCCCGGGCCCGGTCGCTCCAGGAGAGAGACGGAGCCCCGGTGCTCGCGCGCGATCTCGAGGCACACGAAGAGTCCTAGCCCCGTGCCCACCCCCGCCGACTTGGTCGTGTAGAAGGGCTCGAACAAGTGCGCGCGGGCGTCCGCGGTGAGGCCGGGGCCCGTGTCCGAGACCTCGAAAGCCACGTGCCTCGTCTCCGGTATGGCCATCGTCTGCATGGTGAGGCGACGCGGAGCGGGACGGCCGCGCATGGCCTGGAGCGCGTTGGTGATCAGATGCGCGGCGAGCTCGTGGAGCCGGCGCGTGTCGCCCCAGGTCGTGGGCAGGTCCGCGGCCAGCTCGAGGATCACGTTCACACGACCGCGCTTGAGGGCGTAATCGAAGAGGTCGACCACGTAGCGCAGCACATCGTTCAGCGCCACCGGCGCCCGCTCGCTCGGATAGTCGCTGGTCATGGCCGTGAAGCGCCTGACGATGTCTCCCGCCCGACGTGCCTGCTCCGCCACGCGCTGCGCCTGCTCCGCGACCGGGCCCGGCCCCGCCATCTGCTCGATGGCCCGGGCCTGGGCCACCGTACCCGAGAGCGAGCCGTCGAGCTCGTGGGCGAGGCCGCCCAGCAGCTCGCCGAGGGCGGCCATGCGCTCGCTCCGGAACAGCGCCTGCCGCTGCCGTCGCGCCTCCGTCCGTCCGCGCCGGAGCGTTTCCACGGCGTGGACGGTGCCGATGATCACCGGCTCGCCCCGCCGGACCACGCGGCGACCGTCCGTCTCTACGAGCACGATGGACCCGTCACGGCGGATGAGCCGGAAGCTCGCGCGGAACGTCTCGCCACGGAAGCGACGCTCGAAGTTGCGGGCCACCGTCGGCCGATCCTCGGGATGCACCACCTCCAGCAGGATCAGACGTCCCGTGATCTCCTCCACGGAATAGCCGGAGATCGTGGCCAGCGTCTCGTTGGCGTAGAGGATGCGATCGTAGCCGGCCACGTAGACGCCGATGAGGGCCTGCTGGGCAAGGGCGTCGAAGTACTGCTCCGTCTCCGTGAGGAGCGCAGTGCGGCGCTCCAGCACGGTGACCATCTCGTCGAGCGCGCGGGCCATCTCCCCCGGCTGCTTGGCCAGCTCCGTGCGCGCGGTGGGATCGCCGGCGGCCAGCCGTCGCGTCAGGTCGACGAGAGAGGGATCCATGAATGGGTCGCGGCCGCTACTCCTGGCTCGCTCCGCTAACCCGCTTGCTTCGGCTCGGCCGGCCGGCCCGGGCCGCCGCCGGGGCCCTTGCCGCCGCCACGAATCTCCACCTTGGCTCCGGAAGTGAGGCGCGGCTGGCCGTCGGTGACGACCTGCTCGCCCGGCTGGAGCCCGGAGGCGATCACGGTGTCACTGCCCTG
Organism: Candidatus Methylomirabilota bacterium; assembly: GCA_046723845.1. Lineage (GTDB taxonomy): Bacteria > Methylomirabilota > Methylomirabilia > Rokubacteriales > CSP1-6 > AR37. The sequence continues at coordinate 23,693 of JBKOVG010000080.1, forward strand.
GGTGCGCGCGACCACCACGCGCCGGTTCTCGACGGTGGAGTCGGGCTTCACCACGAAGACGTACGGTCCCTGCGCGCCGGTCTGCACCGCTTGCGAGGGTACCACGATGGCCTGCGGATCGACGGTGAGCGTCAGTGTCACGTTGGCGAACTGGCCGGGCCAGAGCCGCTTCTCCGTGTTGGGGAAGCTTGCCTTGAGGCGCACGGTGCCCGTGGCGGGATCGATGGCGTTGTCGACGAAGGTGACCACGCCGCGCTCGGGGCGCTTCTCGCCCGCGGGGAGCGCCTCCACGCTCAGGGTGCCCGCCTGCATGTAGGTCTTGATGGCGGAGAGCTGTTGCTGGGGCACGGTGAACGAGACGTAGATGGGTAGGATCTGGTTGATGACGAGCAGGGTGGAGTCCGAGGTGCCCCCCGACCGGACCACGTTACCCTCGTGCAGCATGAGGCTGCCCGTGCGCCCGTCGACGGGGGAGCGGATCTCCGTGTAGGCGAGGTTGAGCCGTGCCGTTTCCACGAGGGCCTCGTCGGCGCGCACGAGGGCATGGGCGGTGGCCACCGCCGCCTTGTCGGCCTCGAGGGTCGCCTCCGCCGTCTTGTAGGCGGTGAGGAACTGATCGTACTGCTCGCGCGCCACGAAGCCCCCGCTCACAAGCTTCTTGTAGCGCTCCTCCTCGACGCGCGCGTTCTCGAGCTGGGCCTGGTCGCGGGCCAGGTTCGCCTCGGCCTGACGCACCTGCGCTTGGTGCTGGGCGAGGGTGGCCTGCGCCTGCGCGAGCGCCGCCTCGAAGGGGCGCCGGTCGATGGTGAAGAGCAGGTCGCCCTTCTTCACGTCCTGGCCTTCCTTGAAGTGCACCTTGACGAGCTCGCCGCCGACCTGGGCCTTCACGGAGACCACCGTGTACGCCTCCACACTGCCGATGGCCTGGATCTGCACAGGCATCGACTTCTGCTCGGCGGTGGCCACGGCCACGGGGATGGGCAGGACGCGCGGGCCGCCCTTGGGCTCGGCTTTCGACTCGGCCTTCTTCGAGCAGGCGAGCCCGCCCAGCGCGACGACGAGGAGCAGACCCAGGCTCAGGGCGCGACGGGCGACGGTACAGCGCGACCTCATGATCCTCCGTCTCCTTGCGATGTCACGACCGGGCCGGGAATCCGTAGCGTGGACTCGCGCGGCCGGCGGCGGGTGAGCCGCAGCCGGAAGCGCTCCAGGTAGAGGTAGACGACGGGAGTAGTGTACAGGGTCAGCAGCTGGGAAACCAAGAGTCCCCCCACGATGGTGATGCCGAGGGGCCGGCGCAGCTCGGCGCCCACGCCCGTGCCGAGCGCGAGGGGCAGCGCGCCCAGGAGGGCGGCCGCCGTCGTCATCATGATGGGCCGGAAGCGCAGCAGGCACGCCTGGTAGATCGCGTCCTGGGGCGACTTGTTCTGATCGCGCTGGACGTCGAGGGCGAAATCGATCATGAGGATGGCGTTCTTCTTCACGATGCCGATGAGCAGGATGATCCCGATCATGGCGATGATGTTCAGATCGCCGCCCACGAGGAGGAGGGCGAGGATGGCTCCCACGCCGGCCGAGGGCAGGGTGGAGAGGATGGTGATGGGGTGGATGAAGCTCTCGTAGAGGACGCCCAGCACGATATACACCGTGACGAGGGCGGCCAGAATGAGGATGGGCTGGCTCGCCAGCGATGCCTGAAAGGCCTGCGCGGTGCCCTGGAAGCTCGCCCGGATCGACGGCGGCATGTTCATCTGCCGCTCCGCGGCCTGGATGTTGGCCACCGCGTCGCCCAGGGCGACTCCGGGGGCGAGGTTGAACGACAGGGTTACCGCGGGGAAGAAGCCCTGATGGTTCACGGCGAGCGGCGTGGTGCTCTCTGCAAAGTGCGTGAAGGCAGAGAGGGGCACCTGCTTGCCCGTGCTCGACTTGACGTAGATCGACTTCAGGGCGTCGGGGTTCTGCTGGTACTGCGGGGGCACCTCGAGGATCACGTGGTACTGGTTGAGCGGCGTGTAGATGTTGGAGACTTGGCGCTGGCCGAAGGCGTCGTAGAGCGTGTCGTCGATGAGCTGGGGGAGGATGCCGAGGCGTGAGGCGGTGTCCCGGTCGATGACGAGGGAGGCCTGGAGCCCGCGGTTCTGCTGATCCGTCGACACGTCACGCAGCCCCTCGATGGTGCGGAGCTTGGCGAGCATGCGGGGAGCGAACGCGTTCAGCTCGTCGAGATCCGTGCTCTGCAGCGTGTACTGGTACTGCGAGTTGCCCATGCGGCCGCCGATGCGCACATCCTGCACCGCCTGGAGGAAGAGGGTGGCCCCCGGCACGTGGGCGAGCTTGCCGCGCAGGCGCTGGATCACGAGATCCACGGGCAGCTTGCGCTCCCCCCACGGCTTGAGCACCACGAAGAGGCGTCCCGTGTTCGTGGTGTTGCCCGTACCGCCCGTGAAGGCGACCACGTTGCTGACGTCGGGATCGGCCATCACCGTGGTGACGAACTCGCGCATCTTGTCCCGCATGGCCACCGACGAGATGTCCTGCTCGGCCTGGATCGCTCCCGTGATGCGCCCCACGTCCTGCTGGGGAAAGAACCCCTTGGGGATGATCGTGTAGAGATAGACGTTCACGCACACGGTGAGGGCGGTGACCACGAGGGTGAATCGGCGGTGGCGGAGGACCCAGCCCAGGGTGTGCGCGTAGAGGCTGGCAAGACCGTCGAAGGCGCGCTCGCCGACGCGATACAGCCTGCCGTGCCCCGAGGCCCGGGCGGGCCGCAGGAAGCGCGAGCACATCATGGGCGTGACGCTCAGGGACACGAGCAGCGACAGGGTCACCGCGATGGTGAGGGTGACCGCGAACTCGCGGAAGAGACGGCCTACGAGGCCACCCATGAGCAGGATGGGAATGAACACGGAGACGAGGGAGATGGTCATGGACAGCACGGTGAAGCCGATCTCCCGGGCGCCCCGCAGGGCCGCGGCGAGGGGCGCCTGGCCCTCCTCGATGTAGCGCGTGATGTTCTCGAGCACGACGATGGCGTCGTCCACCACGAAGCCCGTGGAGATGGTGAGCGCCATGAGGGAGAGGTTGTCCAGGCTGTAGCCGAACAGGTACATGCCGCCGAAGGTGCCCACCAGCGACAGGGGCACGGCCACGCTGGGGATGATGGTGGCGGCCACGCTGCGCAGGAAGACGAAGACCACGAGCACCACGAGCACCACGGCGATGCCCAGGCTGATTTGCACGTCGTGGAAGGCGGCGCGGATCGAGGTGGTGCGATCCAGGGCCACCGCGAGCTTGATGGCGGGCGGAATGGAAGCGCGGAGCTCGGGCAGGAGCGCGTAGACCCGGTCCACCGTCTCGATCATGTTCGATCCCGGCTGCCGGAAGAGCACGAGGGCGACCGCGCGCTTCCCGTCGGCGACTCCGCCCGTGCGCACGTCCTCCACCGACGTCGACACGTCGGCGACGTCGCCCAGGCGGATGGCCGCGCCCTTCTGATAGGCCACGATCACCGGGCGGTATTGCTCGGCATCGAGGAGCTGGTCCGTGGCATTGATGGCCCACGCCGTGGTCGGCCCAGACAGCTCGCCCTTGGGCGAGTTGGCGTTGACCCGGCTCAGCCCCGCCCGCACGTCTTCGAGCCCGTAGCCGAGGGAGCTCAGCTGGCCTGGGTCGACCTGCACCCGGACGGCGGGCTTGGCGCCACCGCCCACGAAAACCTGCCCCACGCCGTCGACCTGGGAGAGCTTCTGGGCGAGGATCGAGTCGGCCGCATCGTAGAGCTTGCCCACGGGCAAGGTGTCCGACGTGAGCGCGAGGATCATGATGGGCGCGTCGGCGGGATTCACCTTCCGGTAGGTCGGGTTGTTGGGCAGGTTGGGCGGCAGCTGGCTGCGCGCGGCGTTGATGGCAGCCTGCACGTCGCGCGCGGCTGCGTCGATGTTGCGGTTGAGATCGAACTGGAGCACCACCGTGCTCGCCCCGAGCAGGCTCGTCGAGGTCATCTCGGTCACCCCTGCGATGCGGCCGAACTGGCGCTCGAGCGGGGTGGCGACGGCGGAGGCCATGGTCTCGGGGCTGGCCCCGGGCAGGACGGCCTGGACCTGGATCACTGGGAACTCGACCTGGGGCAGGGGCGCCACCGGGAGCTGGCGGTACGCGATGATTCCGGCCAGGAGCAGTCCCGCGGCGAGGAGGGAGGTGCCGATGGGGCGGCTGATGAAGGGCGCGGAGATGTTCACGATGCGCCTAGTCCGCCACGGCCGGCGTGGGCAGCGAGCCCGGGGCAGGCGCGCGACGGAAGCGCCGGGCGAGGCGGTCGAAGTAGAGATACACGACGGGCGTGGTGTAGAGCGTCAGCACCTGGGAGAGGATGAGGCCGCCCACGATGGTGATGCCGAGGGGCCGGCGCAGCTCCGAGCCCGTGCCCGTGCCGAGGGCCAGGGGCAGGCCGCCGAGGAGGGCGGCCATGGTCGTCATCATGATGGGCCGGAAGCGGAGGAGGCAGGCCTGATAGATCGCCTCCGTGGGCGACTTGCCCCCCTCGCGCTCGGCTTCCAGCGCGAAGTCGATCATCATGATGGCGTTCTTCTTCACGATGCCGATGAGCAGGATGATGCCGATGAGGGCGATGATGTCGAGGTGCGTGCGGAAGAGCTGCAGCGCGAGGATGGCCCCCACCCCCGCCGAGGGCAGCGTGGAGAGAATGGTGATGGGGTGGATGTAGCTCTCGTAGAGCACGCCCAGCACGATGTACACGGTGATGAGTGCAGCCAGGATGAGCAGCGGCTGGCTGGACAGCGAGGCCTGGAAGGCCTGGGCGGTGCCCTGGAAGCTCGCGCGGATCGAGGCGGGGAGCCCGATCTGCTGCTCGGCGCTCTTGATGGCGCGCACGGCGTGCCCGAGGGCGACGCCGGGGGCGAGGTTGAACGACAAGGTCACCGAGGGGAACTGGCCCTGGTGGTTCACGGCGAGCGGCGTGCTTCCCGGCACGAAGCGCGTGAAGGAGGACAGCGGCACCTGGGCACCCGTGGCGGACTTGACGTAGATGTTCTTGAGAGCGTCGGGATTTTCCTGGTAGGCGGGGAGGACCTCCAGCACCACGTGGTACTGGTTGAGCTGGGTGTAGATGGTCGACACCTGGCGCTGGCCGAAGGCATCGTAGAGCGTGTCGTCGATGAGCTGGGGCACGATGCCGAGCCGCGAGGCGGTGTCGCGGTCGATGTCGAGCATGGCCTGGAGCCCGCCGTTCTGCTGGTCGCTCGCCACGTCGCGAAGCTCGGGCAGGTCCTTCAAGCGCGCGATGAGACGCGGTGTCCACTCGGAGAGCTCGCGCGCGTCCGCGTCCTCCAGCGTGTACTGGTACTGCGTGCGGCTGACGCGGTTCTCCACGGTGAGATCCTGCACGGGTTGCATGTAGAGAGTGATGCCTTCCACGGAGGCGAGGGTGGACTGGAGGCGCCGGATGATCTGCGTGGCGTCCGCGTGCCGCTCGTCGCGGGGCTTGAGGTTGATCTGGATGCGCCCGCTGTTGGGCGTCATGTTGGTGCCGTCCACCCCGATGAAGGAGGAGAGGCTCGCCACGTCCGGATCCTTGAGGATGACGCGCACGAGGGCCTGCTGCCGCTCGGCCATGGCTGCGAAGGACACCGTCTCCGGCGCCTCGGAGACGCCGAGGATGACGCCGGTGTCCTGCACGGGGAAGAAGCCCTTGGGCACCACGATGTAGAGGACGATGGTGAGGGCAAGGGTGGCGATGGTGACCGTGAGGGTGCCGGGCTGATGGCGCAGCACCCAGCGCAGGGTCGTCCCGTAGCGGTCGATCATCCACGTGAAGGCGCGCTCGGTGACCCGGTAGAAGCGCGTGCGCGAGGCGTCGTGCTCGCCACGGAGGATCTTGGCGCACATCATGGGGGTGAGGGTCAGCGACACCACCGCGGAGACGAGGATGGCCACGCTGAGGGTGACCGCGAACTCGCGGAAGAGCCGGCCCACGATGTCTCCCATGAAGAGGAGCGGGATGAGCACGGCGATGAGGGACACGGTGAGGGAAACGATGGTGAAGCCGATCTGCTCGGAGCCCTTGAGGGCGGCGGTGAGGGGCGAGTCCCCCGCCTCGATGTAGCGCGCGATGTTCTCGATCATCACGATGGCGTCGTCCACCACGAAGCCCGTGGAGATGGTCAGGGCCATCAGCGAGAGGTTGTCCAGGCTGTAGCCCAGCAGGTACATGACGCCGAAGGTGCCCACGATGGAGATGGGCACGGCCACGCTGGGAATGATGGTGGCGGAGAGGCTGCGCAGGAAGAGGAACATCACCATGACCACGAGGGCGATGGTGAGGACGAGGGTGAACTGCACGTCCTCCACCGAGGCGCGGATGGTGGTGGTGCGATCGGTGAGGGTGGTGATCTCGATGGACGAGGGCAGGGAGGCCTTGAGCTGGGGCAGGAGACGCTTGATGCGATCGACCACCGCGATGATGTTGGCCCCGGGCTGCCGCTGGATGTTCACGATCACCGCGGGCTTCTCGTTCATCCACGCGGCCAGCTTTACGTTCTCCACCCCGTCGATCACGTTGGCCACGTCGGAGAGCCGCACGGGCGCGCCGTTCTTGTACGTGACCACGATCTTCTTGTACTCGTCGCTCGACAGGAGCTGGTCGTTGGCCCCGATGGTGAAGGACTGCCGCGGCCCCTCGAGGTTGCCCTTCGCCTGATCGACGTTGGCCTGCCCCAGCACGGCGCGCAGGTCCTCCAGCCCGAGACCGTACGACGCGAGCGCGGTGGGATCGGCCTGCACGCGCACGGCGGGGCGCTGGCCGCCGCTGATCGAGACCAGGCCCACCCCGGGGAGCTGCGAGATCTTCTGGGCGAGGTTAGTGTCGGCCAGGTCCTGCACACGCTGCAGCGGCAATGTGTCCGAGGTGAGCGCCAGCGTGAGCACCGGCGTGTCGGCCGGGTTGACCTTGCTGTAGATCGGCGGGCTGGGCATATCCCGGGGCAGGAAGGTGGCGGCGGCGTTCATGGCCGCCTGGACCTCCTGCTCGGCCACGTCGATCGGATGCTCGAGGACGAACTGCAGGGT
>JBKOVG010000364.1:0-14499 GCA_046723845.1 Candidatus Methylomirabilota bacterium
GATTGAGGACCATGGCGTACACCACGGGCGCGGAGGGGGGGCGGCTCACCACGGCCTGGAGAGCCCATATCCCCACGGCGAAGACGAGGTCGGGCTTCACCTTCTCGTCGATCTCCGCCAGCTGCTTGCGGCCGCGATCGAGATCCCCGTCCATGTCGAAGACGGCCACGATGGTGTGGGGGGTAGTCTCGCGGAAGCCCTTGAGCGCGTCCTCGTACTCGGCGACCTTGGCGCTCAGGAGGACGGCCACGCGCGCCGCCTCGGCGGATGCCGGGAGGACAGCGAGCGAGAGCAGGACGGAGAGGACTAGGAGGAGAGGGCGTCGCCGCACGTGGTCACCAGATCAGCCGACCTTCTTTCTCACGCTCGACCCGATCCCGGCAAGGAACAATGAGCGGACGGATACATGGGATGGCCCCTTCCGTCGTGTCTCGTGATCCTGCGGGCCGCGGGCAGCCGGAATCGGCCCTTTCAGCGATCGTGCCAGACGCAATACAGGCAGGTCAAATAGGGGAAAAATTGATGTCTTCGCTCTGTTTTGATAGTGTCGACGGGCCGGGGAGCTTCTCATCCGGCGAGCGTCTAGGCTGACACGCTCCGACCTGACAGAGGAAGCGGTATGAGGAAACGTCTCGTCCGCTCGCTCGCCCTGGTCGCGCTTCTCGGCCTCTCCTCGCCTCCCGATGCCTTCGCCCAGGCCGCCACGCCCGTGCCCACGTTTTCGATCACAGGCTTCATCGACAGCGTGGGGACGTGGACGCAAAACATCAGCTCTTCTGACGGGAACCTCAACCGCAATCGCGACCATCAGTTCTATGGGCGCAATCGCGGCCGCTTCGACATCGTCGGGCAAGTCGGCGAGGCCAAGGGAGTCTTCGGATTCGAGATTGACGCCTACTGGGGCCAGACCGGCTTCAGCGATACCAGCAGCATCGGCAATGGTGAGCCGTGCTTCACCACGGGTACCGGGAACAGCGTCACCTGCGGCGCCACGGGCTTCGGCGCCGAGTCGTCGTTCGACCTGAACACGGACACCCAGGGCTCCCTCCAGGTGAAGTGGCTCTACACGGAATTTCCCCTGCCCCTGGTGCCGTTTCCCATCGTCGCCAGGCTCGGCGCGCAGCCCTTCGCCACCGCGGCGACCTATAAGCTGGCCGCCTACGCCAACGGTGACTTCGCCGGCGTGAACCTCTACGCCACCTTCACTCCGACCGTTCGGACGCAGCTTACCTACGTCGCCCTCGATGAGAACCTGCTCGGCAAGGGCGCCTTCGGCCCCGTCGTCGCCAATAGCGGCACCGTGCAGAACAAGTGCATCACCTCGACCGGCACCATCGTGGGAGGCGTCTCGACACCGGCCGGCTTGACGGGAAACTGCTTCCCCCAGTCTCGAGGCGACAACTGGGCCGTCATCGTCAGTCCCGAGATCACCCTCTTCAAGTCACTCGACATCAAGCCGATATTCTCGATGTTGTTCATCGACGGGGTCACCAGCCAGGTCGCCCGCCAGGCTCGAGGAGGGGTGTTCGTCGCCCAGGGTGGTCCCTTTGCTCCGATAAATTCTCCCAACGCTCTGGGCTCGCCGGGGGTGGCAGGAGCGGACGGCGCGGGTACGGGCGTGCACGAGTACCGCTACACCGTCGGCGTGGACGCTCGGTGGCGGGAAGGCCCCTGGTCGCTCGAGCCGACGATTCTCTACCAGTTCGGCACCCAGGCGAAGTGGAACCAGGGTGGCCTGGCCTCCGCCTATGGTACGGCGGGCACCCGACAGTCGGCCGACATCAGCGCATGGCTGGGTGATGTTCGCGGGAGCTATCAGCTAGGGCCTCTTCTCCTCTCCGCCATGACCATGTGGACGACCGGACAGGACGCCAAGAGCAATCCCTACAAGAGCATCAAGTACTTCCAGCCGCTGGACACCGACACGAGCTACATGGCCGACTGGGGCACCCAGATCATCTCGCTGGGGGTGGACTACTACCAGATCCTCTACGGTGATTCCTTCAGCCCCGGCGCGGCGATCGGCTACGACAAGTACGGCCGCATCACCAGCGGCCTCAAGGCAAGCTATGCGGTGACGCCGGCGCTCACCGTGGGCGTCGGAGTAACGCCGAGCTGGACTTGGAACAAGGTCGACACCGATGCCTTCTTCCCCTTCGGACCGTTCGGTGGTCTCCAGCCCAACTTCGTCTGCCGAAAAACCGGACAGACGTGCCGGCCTCAGGGGGAGAGCAATTTCCTCGGGACCGAGTGGAACGTGGCCCTCACCTACAGCCTTGCCCCGGGCCTCGTGTTCGACTGGGCCTTCGGCTACCTGCAGGCCGACAGTGCTCTGGCTCATCGGTACGTGATGAGTCCGTACAACGCCCCAGGAGGGGCGCCCGTCCACAAGGACATCGGCGTGCAGCCCGTCGCGATCACCACGGCCCGCGTCCGCTTCTCCTTCTAGCCCGAACTGCCCGCCCCCTCACCCTGCCCTCTCCCCCTCCGGGAGAGGGAAAGGCGCACGCTCGTGCTATGGTAGCCGCGGCATGACGATTTCCTCGGTCGATTGGGCCATCGTCGCCGCTTATTTCCTCCTCTCCGCCGGCATCGGCCTCTACTTCACCCGGCGCGGCGGGGAGAGCCTCGACCAGTACTTCCTCTCCGGACGGCAGGCGCCGTGGTGGCTCGCGGGCACGGCCATGGTCGCCACCACCTTCGCCGCCGATACCCCGCTCGTGGTCACCGGACTGGTGGCGACCAAGGGCGTGGCGGGCAACTGGCTCTGGTGGAACTTCGTGATGAGCGGGATGCTCACGGTGTTCTTCTTCGCCCGCCTGTGGCGGCGCGCCAACGTCATGACGGACGCGGAGCTGGCCGAGGTCCGCTACGGCGGCGCGCCCGCCGCGCTCCTCCGCGGCTTCCGTGCCCTTTACCTGGCCCTGCCCATCAACCTGATCATCCTGGGCTGGGTGACGCGCGCCATGATCAAGATCCTCACCATCGCCCTCGGCTTGAAGGACGTCACCATCGCGGGGATGACGGTGAGCGGCGAGGTGGTGGCGGTGGGCATCTGCTTCCTCATCACCGTGCTCTACGCGGTGGCCGCCGGCATGTGGGCCGTGCTGTGGACCGATCTCGTGCAGTTCGTGGTGAAGATGAGCGCGGTCATCGTCCTCGCCGTGTACGCGGTGCGGGCGGTAGGCGGCATCGACGTGATGAAGGCCAAGCTCGCCACGCATTTTGGGAGCGAGACGGCCGCGCTGTCCGTGCTGCCCGTGAGCTGGACGCCGCACGGGATCATGGCCTACGCGTGGATGCCGCTGCTCACCCTCGGCGTCTATCTCTCCGTGCAGTGGTGGGCCGCGTGGTATCCGGGGGCGGAGCCCGGCGGGGGCGGCTACGTCGCCCAACGCATCTTCAGCGCGCGATCGGAGCGCGACGGCGTGCTCGCCACGCTGTTCTTCCAGATCGCCCACTACGCGCTGCGCCCCTGGCCGTGGATCGTGACGGGCCTCGCCACGGTGATCCTCTATCCCGGGCTCGAGGACAAGGAGGCGGGCTACGTGCGCGCCTTCGTGGAGCTCCTGCCCACCCCGTGGCGCGGCTTCATGCTCGCAGGCTTCGCGGCGGCCTACATGAGCACGGTGGGCACGCACCTCAACTGGGGCGCCTCCTATCTCGTCAACGACTTCTACAAGCGCTTCCTCAACCGCCACGCGAGCGAGCGCCACTACGTCGCCGTCTCCCGCCTCGCCACCGTCTTCATCTTCCTCGCCTCGGTGTGGGTCACCTCGCAGCTCAACAGCATCGAGAAGGCGTGGGAGCTCCTCCTCGCCCTCGGCGCGGGCACGGGGCTCGTGCTCATCCTGCGCTGGTACTGGTGGCGCATCAACGCGTGGAGCGAGATCTCAGCCATGGTGGCGAGCCTGGTGGTGAGCGTGCTCGGGCTCGCCTATCTCAAGCCGCGCTTCGCCCCCAACGATCCCAACGCCACCGCGGTGGTGATGCTGGTCACCGTGGCCTGCAGCACGGTGGTGTGGCTCGTGGTGACGCTCGCCACGAGTCCGGAGCCGCCCGCAGTGCTCGAGGCCTTCTATCGCCGCGTGCGCCCCGGCGGTCCGGGCTGGGCGGTGGTCTCCCAACGTCTCGGCTTCGGACGGGAGCCCATCCCGGGCGGCGCGCTCGCCTGGACCAACTGGATCGCCGGCATCGTGGCCGTGTACGCCACCCTCTTCGGCATCGGCAAGCTCGTGTTCGGCTACACGGGCACGGGCATCGTCATGCTCGCCGTCGCCGCGGTTGCCTTCTACTGGATCTCGCGGTCGTTCCGGGGTGAGGGTCTCGAACCCTCTCCCTCTCCCTCACTGAGGGAGAGGGCAGGGTGAGGGTGAGGCTGGCGCGCGGCGGGATGCCCCTCACCCTGCCCTCTCCCCTTTCGGGGGAGAGGGTTCAACGGCGCGCCCGCCGGCGCTTCGGGGCTTCCAGCTTAGCCAGGCGCGCCTCGATGCGCTCGAGAGCGGACACGACGCGGTCGCCGCGCGGCGTGCCGGCGGCCTTGAGGTAACCACGCTCCAGCACGTCGAGGAAGACGTCGGCGATCTCCGTGGGGGTGCTGCGGCCTTCCGGCTTGTACCACTCGTGGAGCCAGTTGCACATGCCGAGAATGCCGAAGACCACCAGAGTCGGGGGCAGGTCGCGGAAGAGCCCTTCGTCGACGCCGTCGCGGTACGCGCGCTCGATGGCGCGATCGTACTCGCGGCGGGCCCGGGCCGCCCGCGCGGCCATGGGGGCGGGGAGGCCGGCCTCCTCGGCAAAGAAGACCTTGAGGAACGGCAGGTGGCTGGCCAGCAGCGAGACCTGGTAGCGCACGATGCGGCGGAGCTTCTCGTCGGCGGGGAGGCGCTGCTCGATGATCTCGGCAAGCCCGGCCCGGAGGGACTCGATGGTCCGCTCGAAGACGAGGCTCAGGAGCTCGTCCTTGCTCCGTACGTATCGATAGAGGGTGACCTTGGAGAGCCCCGCCTTGGCGGCGATGGTGTCGAGGGTGGTGGCGCGGTAGCCCATCTCGCCGAAACAGGTGGCGGCGACCCGGAGGATCTCGCCCAGGGCCGCCGCCCGCGTGGCCTTCATCTACGCCTTCCTCCCCGACTTGACAGCGGGTGTCCCCGGTCCTATCCTAGGCGCATCGTAAACGCACCAGTTTAGAAACTATACTCCAGGGACAAGCCATGACACCAGCCGCGGCCAGCACGGTGCACGCCATCCCCACGAAGTTCGACACGGTCTTCCAGCACGAGTATCCCGTGGAGCACCCGGAGCTGCGCCGGCTCTACGAGAACGCCAAGCGCGACCAGTGGAACGTCTCCCGCGACATCGACTGGACGCGCGCCGTCGATCTCGATGAGGGCGTGCTGGCCGACGAGCTCATCGACATCTACGGCACTCCCTACTGGGACCGACTCAGCAAGCGCGATCGGGCGGAGCTGAACCGGCGCTTCACCGCGTGGCGCATGAGCCTCCTCCTCCACGGCGAGCACGGGGCCATGCTCGTGTGCAGCCAGCTCGTAGAGACGGTACAGGGCACGGACGCCAAGTTCTTCCAGGCGACCCAGGTGGTGGACGAGGCCCGCCACAACGAGGTGCTCAACCGTTACATGGCGGAGAAGCTGGGCGGGCTCTACTACCCGCTTGCCGGCAACGTGCGCGAGCTCTTCGACACCCTGCTAGGGGACTCGCGCTGGACGGTCAAGACGATCGGGCTCCAGCTCGTGGCGGAGACGTTCGCGGTAGCCCTCTTCAAGATGCTGGGGGAGACGGCCAAGGACGCGCTCTTCCGCGACATCTGCCGCTTCATTCTCCAGGACGAGTCGCGCCACATGGGGTTCGGCATGCTCAGCCTGCCCTCCGTCATCGCCGCCTTGAGCGAGAAGGAGCGCATCGAGCTGGAGGACTTCACCCACTGGGCGCTGGTGCGGACCCTCACCGGTCTCTTCGCCGGCGAGGTGTATCGCGACATGGGCTTCAGCGAGGCCGAGATCCAGGCCATCCAGACCATGCGGCGCGGCCGCGCCGCGAGCGCCGACAACATCGTCTTCCGCACGACCTTCAAGCGCGACCTGCACACCACCGTGCTGCAGAACCTCGCCCGCGTGGGCCTGCTGTCCGATCGCATCGCGCCCAAGCTGGAGTCGCTCGGCTTCAGCGTCCCCGCGACGGCGCTGAGCCGCTGACTAGCCCCCTCCCCTGACCATCTCAGCCCTCGCCTCCTCGCTCGAGGCGAGCGTCTCGGCTCGAACGGCGACCCTCTCCCCTCGACGGGGGAGAGGGAGCCGATCATCCCTCTCCCTCAGGGAGAGGGCAGGGTGAGGGTGGTTCTGCCTAGGCGGCTTCGGTCACCCGCGGACGCAGCCACATCAGCATGTCGTTCATGAAGTCCGTGAGGCGCTCCGCCAGCTCCGTCCTCTCCCGGTTCTGACGGTCGAGCTCGGCCTCGGCGCCGGTCAGCTGCTCGCGGAGCCGGTCGCCCATCCGCTCCGCCGTCTCCGATCGGTTGCGGAGCTGCTCCACCTCATAGACGAGCGCCAACGAAGCAGATGGGCCTTTTTCAGCCGCCCGCCTCGGCGTCGACGAGGATGAAAGCCACGCGGCACGCCTTCTCCGTGCGATTGCTCCAGGCGTGGTTCGTCCCGCGCTGGACGAGGCAGTCACCGGCCTTGAGCAGAGTCTCGCCCTCCTCCATGAGCGCCCAGATCTCGCCCTCGAGCACGAGGGCATAGTCGACGGTGCTCGTCTTGTGCATGCCCGGGTGGCGCGCCTCGCTCCGGTCCATGGCGTGCCCGGCGCCCATGGCCGCGAAGGCCTTGCCGCGATCGAGCTTGCCCACGATGTCCCGGTCCGGTGGGAAGTCCACCACGCGGAAGATCGTCCCCCGGGCGGGCGGCTCGAGCACCACGGGACGGTCGGCGGCGTCGCCGGAGCCGGTGTTGGCGGCCGGCGCGCGGTCCGTGACCCAGAGGTTGATGAGGGCGAGGCCCGGCATGCCCGGAAGCTCCAGCACGTGAGGCGACGGGCCGTCCATGACGATGATGGACTTGCCGTGGGCATCGTGCCCAGTGACCACGCGGCGCATGGGCCGGATCACCGGAGCGCCCTCACTTCTTCACCCGCACGTCTTCGACGGGCGCCGACCACGGGTACGGGTCGATGAGCATGAGGGCGGGCTCCACCACCTTCGCGCTCACCGCGCTCGGCCAGATGTAGTCGTAGATGGGGCCGAATCGGACGCGCTCGTGGAGGAGGCGCTGGATCTGGTGCAGCATGGCCTCGCGCTTCTTCCGGTCCGTCTCCCGCGCCTGCTGCTTGAAGAGCGCATCGATGTCGGGATAGCCGCCATAGGCGAAGGAGCCGTCGCTCGGCACGGTCTCTGACATGCGGGACGCGGCGTTGCCGTACACGGCGTTGATGCAGACGCACAGCCCCCGTAGCTTCTTAGTGGCCAGCGCCGAATAGAACGCCGCACGCTCCATCATCCGGATCCTCGTCTTGATGCCCACCGCACCGAGATAGCCTCCAATCGTCTCACCTGTCGAGGCGTATGGCGGCCACGGATAGAGATCCCCGGCGTCGAAGCCGTTCGGGTAGCCCGCCTCCGCCAGGAGCTGCTTGGCCTTCGCGGGATCGTAGGGATACGGGTCGATGGGCAGGGCAAACTCGAAGGTGCGCGGGACGATGCTCCCGTTGAGCCGGGAGGCGCCGAGGTTCTCCGCCTCGTTCAGCGACTTACGGTCGATGGCGTAGTTGGCCGCGAGCCGGACCCGGCGATCGTGCCACGGAGACTTCGGGTCCCACTGATCGAAGAAGTCGACGTAGAAGGTACCGATCCCGCCCGAGAAGGCGAGCTTGAAGTTGGGATCGCGCTTGAGGTCCTGAGCCTGGGGAGCGTCGATCAGATAGGCGAGGTCGACCTCGCCGCGCTTGAGCATGGCCATGCGGGTGGTCGCCTCGGGTACGCTCTTGAAGACCAGCCGCTTCACCGAAGGCATCTTGCGCCAGTAGCCTTCGTACGCCTCCATGACCAGCTCGACGCCCGGCGTGTTGCTCACGAACTTGTAGGGGCCGAGACCGATGGGCGCCTTCTTGAACCCATCTGCGCCCATCTGCTCGAAGTACTTCTTGGGCACGATCCAGCCGGCGCCGGTGGCCAGCGTGCCGTAGTACATCATGAAATCAGGAAAAGGCTCCTGCAGGACGAAGCGCACCCGGTGAGGGTCGACGATGACCACGTCCCGGACCTTCTCCTGGAGGATCTTGGCGCCGGCGCCCTTGGTGCGGAGGAAGCTGAATTTCACGTCCTCCGCGGTGAAGGGATCCCCGTTGTGGAACTTGAGCCCTTCCCGCAGCTTGAACTCGTACGTCTTGCCGTCCGGGCTCACCGTCCACGACTCGGCCAGGCTGGGGGTGAGATGGTTGCCGGGCATGGGCTTGACGAGCGCGTCGTGCAGCGCGTAGAGGATCCAGAACGGCGTGAGGACGCCGATGACGGATTCGCCGGGATCGAGCCAGACGGGCGCCAGCGTCACGTACATGGCCCAGCGCATCTCACCTTCGGGCTTCGCCTGGGCTGCTGCATGGTCCACGAGGCCGCCGGCCAGGAGCCCGTAGAGGAAGACCAGGCAGGCCACGGCCACGATCCGGGTGCTCTTCATGTCTCTCTCCCTCCGCCGCTCGCAAGCGGGCACGCTGTCCGGCAATGGTCCAGGTGCGACGGCGATCGTTATGGTAGCCTCTCCGGCACTGAGACGAAAGCTCCGTTCCTGACACCGCCCCCACAGGAGGTTCTGAAAATGCGTGCTCGCTCGCTCGTTGCCGTCGTCGTCGCCCTGGGCATCCTGGCCGGCGCATCATCGGCGCCCGCGGCTACCGACGGCACCCTGACCATCGGCGTCCACGTCACGCTGGTCTCGCGCTGGCTCGACCCCGGCGACACCGAAGCGCTCATCACCCCGTTCATGGTCCTCTACGCCATCCACGACGCGCTGGTCAAGCCCATGCCGGCCGGACTCAACACGCCGAGCCTGGCCGAGTCGTGGACGGTCTCCAAGGACGGGCTCACGTACGAGTTCCTCCTGCGCAAGGGCACCAAGTTCCACAACGGCGATCCGGTGACCGCCGACGACGTGAAGTTCACGTTCGAGCGGTACAAGGGCAGCGGCGCCAAGCTGCTCAAGGACAAGGTGAAGGACGTGCAGGTCGTGGCGCCGAACCGCGTCCGCTTCGTCCTCAAGGAACCCTGGCCCGACTTCATGGCCTTCTACGGCACCTCCGCCACGGGCGCCGCGTGGATCGTACCCAAGAAGTACATCGAGAAGGTCGGTGAGGAGGCCTACAAGAAGGCGCCGGTCGGCGCGGGCCCGTACAAGATCGTCGCCTTCCAGCCGGGGATCGAGCTCACCCTCGAGGCCAACCCGGATTACTGGCGCAAGGCGCCCAGCGTGAAGCGTCTGGTCATGCGCAGCATTCCCGACGAGACCACCCGCGCCGCGGCCGTGAAGACGGGGCAGATCGATATCGGCTATCTCTTTGGCGGCGCGCTCGCCGAAGAGCTCCGCCGCACGCCCGGGATCAAGATCGCCGCGCCTCTGCTCTACGGCGTCTACTGGGTGGACTTCGTCGACCAGTGGGACCCGAAGTCGCCCTGGCACGACCAGCGGGTGCGGCTGGCCGCGAGCCTCGCCATCGATCGCAACGCGATCAACCAGGCGGAGATGCTGGGCCTGGGCAAGCTCACGGGCTCGTTCGTGCCGCCGAGCTTCGACTTCGCCCTCCACCTCGAGCCGCCGCCGTTCGACCCCAAGCGTGCGAAGCAATTCCTGAGCGAAGCCGGCTATCCCAACGGCTTCGACGCGGGCGACCTCACGCCGCTGCCGCCCTACGCCTCGGTAGCCGAGGCGGTGGCCAGCAACCTCCAGGCCATCGGCATCAAGACCCGCGTCCGCACCATGGAGCGGGCGGCCTTCTTCACGGCCTGGAGGGAGAAGAAGCTGACGGGTCTCGTCATCGGCGCCACGGGGGCGGCAGGCAACGCCGCCGCGCGACTGGAGCCCTTCTTCACGAAGAACGGCATCTACGCGTACGGCGTCGTCCCCGAGATCGAGGAACTCTTCCAGCGTCAGGCCGTCGAGCTGGACAGGAAGAAGCGCGACGCGATGCTGCACCAGATCCAGAAGATCGTGGCTGACCGCACGCTGGTGGCGGTGCTGTACCAGCAGGCCTTCCCGTGGGGCGTGGGCCCGCGCGTCGAGAACTCCACGGCCGGGCTCATCGAGGGATACCCGTACACCGGCCCCAACGAGGACCTGAAGCTCAAGTAAGAGGAGGCGAGCCCTTCATGTTCGGCTGGCGCGGGCGCATCGGCGTACTGCTTCCTCCCGGCAATCCCACGGTGGAGCCGGAGCTGTCGGCCATGGTCCCCGCCGGCGTCACCCTGCACTTCGGCCGGCTGGAGACGCCGCCGTCCGCCGGTAAGGCCGGCGAGCACGCAGGCATGGAGGAGCGGATCCGCGCCTATCGCGAGGGTCTGGCGGGGCCGACGGCGGCGCTCAGCCAGGTCCGGCCTGCCGTGGTGCTCCTCGCCCACACTGCGTCGAGCTATGCCCTGGGCTACGGCAACGAGCAGGCGCTGGTGGATCGCATCGCGTCGCTGGCCGGCGCGCCCGCCCTTCTCGCCGCACAGGCCGTGCTGGCCGCGCTGCGCCACCTCGGCGTGAAGCGGCTTGCCCTCGGCACGCCGTACCCGGAGTCGATCAGCCGACAGGGCAAGGCGTACTGGGAGGCGGCGGGCTTCGAGATCGCCGGCTATCACCGCCTCGAGAACGTGACGGACATCTACGCGGAGAACGAGGAGCGCGCGTACGAGCTTGCCCGCCGGGCCGACACGCCCGAGGCCGACGCGGTGCTCCTGAGCGGGACGGGGCTGCCCACCGTGGCCGTGCTGGAGACGCTCGAGCGCGATCTCGGCAAGCCGGTGATCAGCAGCAATCAGGCGAGCCTGTGGCAGGCGCTGCGCATGGCTCGCGTGCGAGAAGCCATCGCGGGCTACGGCCGCCTGCTGCGGGACATCTGATTCCCCCTCACCCTACCCTCTCCCCCTCCGGGGGCGAGGGTTGCGAGGCATCCCTCTCCCCTCAGGGGAGAGGGTAGGGTGAGGGGGAGAAGAATCGCGAATAGGAGAAGAGAATGCCCACGGCCATGATCGACGGACTCGAGGTCAGCTACGAAACGCGCGGCAACGGCCCCGCCCTTCTCATGCTCCCCCCGGCGGCTTCGACGCGACCATGGAGAAGTGGGAAGACGGCGGGTGTGTGGAAGGGAATGCAGCCGCTCGATGCGCTCGCGGGCACGTTCCAGATGATCGCCTATGACCGCCGCGAGTCGGGATCGTCCGGCGGCCGCGTGGAGCGCCTCTCCTGGGCTCTCTTCGCCGAGCAGGGTATGAAGCTTCTCGAGCACCTGGGCATCGAGCGAGCCTTCGTGCTCGGCGGCTGCATGGGCTGCTCCGTCGCCACGGCCTTCGCCGCGCGCTACTCAGAAGCGACCCACGCCCTCATCCTGCACTGGCCGGTGGGCGGCTATCGCTGGAAGATGAACGCGGGCGACCGCTTCTCCCGCCACCTCCGCTTCGCGCGCGACAACGGACTCGCGGGCGTGGTCAAGGGCGCCCACGAGGGCAAGTCTTTCTGGCAGGATCCCGAGGCGGGCCCGTGGGCCTCCGTGATCGTGAGCGACGCCGCCTTCGCCGACGCCTTCCAGGCGCAGGATCTCGATCGCTACCTCGGCATCGTGGCGGCGAGCGGGCACGGCCTCTTCGATCGCGAGACGCCTCCCGGCGCCGAGCCCGAGGAGCTGCTGGCCATGAAGGTGCCCGCCCTCATCATTCCCGGCGACGACCCTGCCCACGCCGCCTCGAGCGCGTACTACCTGCGCGAGATGCTCCCGCAGGCCGAGCTGTGGCCGGTGATGCCGCCCGAGCAGACGCCAGAGCGCGTGCGCGATCGCATCCTGGAGTTCGGGAGCGCGCACCGGTGAGCGGGGTCTGTGCGCGCGCGCCCGGCTGGCAGGTGCCCCCCCGGGGCCTCTGCCTCGAGGACTTGTGCGAGCGCCAGGCCGAAGGAGTTCAAGTCGGCCGGCGCCATCCGCGCCCAGGTTGACGGCCAAAAACCCACCGTCGCCACGCGCGACGGTGGGTTTGAGGGGAGCGTCGTCTTACTGTCGCTTGTCGTTATGACAGAGCGGCGTCTCAGACTTGACCTCGCCCTTGCCGCGCGGCGCCAGGACACCGGCGTCCAATCCCGCCTGGATCAGTCGGGCGAGCTCGCCATTCGGGCCATTGACGTCCTCGCATAGCATCAATCCATCCTTGACCAAACCGTCAATCGCACGATGCACCGCGCTCTGGTACTCCGCGAAGGTCGGATAACGTTCTTCGACCGACGGGCGCGGATCGCCGGATGCCTCGCGGGCGGCCTTGGTCTTGGCGAACGGAATGTATTGACCCGCAGCCTCGCAACCGTCATTGGCCTGCGGGCCCCGGCGCAATGCCCAGCCGGTGTACGTGGCCAGGGGAACCGTTACGTCCGGCAGCCGCACCCCGGCAATGTCGTTGCCATCGCTGTCTGTCCTCGGCGCGAAACTCGGATAGATCGGGCCATTGACCGAAACGAACGGGACCGCGGTATTAATCTCGTACGGTGGAGTCATCACTGGCGGGAAGATGCTCGGAATGCCAGTATCGTAAAAGGACTCTCCGAGCACGTAGCGGTAGCGGGTCGACTTGAGGCCCGTATACGTGACCTTGCCGCTGGGAGTCTCCCCGAAAGGATCCGGGATGTTCGTGGGGAATCCGGTGCCGGCCGGCAGGGTCATGGTGCCGTTGAAGAGCCTGGGCACCCGGCTCGACGGCGGTTGCACGCCATACGTCCATGCGTCGAGGGCCAGAAACAGTGCGCGCTGCACCGGCGCCGAGTTCAACGGATTATCGAATTGCTGGCACAGACCCCTGCTTGCACTGTTCCCGGTGCCGTGCCGCATGCTCGACATGAAGTAATTGCGCGTGTATGGCGAATCGGGAAGGTCCGCGGCGCCGTCCGGTGTCGTATGCAGCAGCGAAGCCGATTTCACCCAGTATTCGTTGGCCGAGTAGATCTCGACGCCGAACGGGCATGTGCCGGTTTCCTGACACTTGGCGTAGCGGCTGTCCGTCTTCCCTGTGAATGGATCGGTGGTCGCCACGTTGGCGAAGGGGAACAGATTCTCAGGATAGAGGTGATCCTGGCGATTACGCTCGGTGCGGCCGGACTGGGAGAAGCGATAGTTCATACCAATGCCGCTGCCTGCCGCAATCCATTGCATGTGACCGTCGAACACCTTTCTCCCGTGGCTCCCGTGGTCGTCCTCGTTGAAGCCGAGATGCCGGAAGTCGTTCAACATGCGGCCTGGCTGCGAGGAGATCTCCGTATAGACTCGCGTGATGTAATTCGCGAGCGGATTCGGCGTGGGCACGGCGGAGTCGTCCTGCGTCTCGTAGCGCAACCAGGACATCCAGTCGCGCACGGCCGCGAATCCGAGCCCGGCTACGGTCGGGTTCTTCGCCGTGTACGAGAATTCGTAGATGTCGTTGGCGGTGAAACTCGTACCGGCGGGGAGCAGCCGAATCGCCGTGCCAGCGGCGCTCGTGTACTCCCAGCCAGAAGCCGGAATCATCACCGGCGGGTCGTTCAGATGCACGCGATGGGTCAAGGTTGCCTTCGTCTTGTCGAGGGTGGCCGCGGGATAGCTCAATGTGAATGAGCTTGCCGAGGTGACGATGTATTCGTATGCCGGGCCCGTGATCGCGGCTCCGTTCGAATTCATGGCGATCGGCAGGGCCACGGACGCGGTCAGACTGCTTCCCAGGCTGGCGATCGGTACCAATGGTTCCCAGCCACTCCACACCAACGTGTAGCCGCGTGGCATCAGAAAGGAACCCGCGAGCACGTTCGGGTCGGTAATGGTGGCTGGATCGTTGCCGCCGCCGGTGACACGGCCCAAAGCGGCCCACGTCTTGTTGCCGCGATTGGGCGGCTCGTACATCACCTTGCCATAGCCGTTGAGCTTCGGGTCCACCTGGTTCAGGTTGACGGGCTTGAGGATGTAGAAGTTTAGGAGATAGGCGATCTTGCCGTCGGGAGTCCTGCCCGGCAGCCCGGCGCCGGGCTGGGTTTGGGCGGCGCCCAAGTCGACGATCACGTTGTTTCTGCGATCGATAGGATCTACCTCCGCGTAGGCCACGCCGGTGATCTTTTGATACTGACCGACCCCCGGCCACGAGTAGCCGCCAAAGGCGATCGTGGGAGGATTCATCTGGACGCGCACGATGCGCGCCTGGGCGTCTCCTGGCGTCAGCAACGTCGCAACAAGTAGCGGGAGAGTGGTCGCTTGCAAGAAACGCCGCACGGTCATTCTTGTTCCTCCTTGCCC
>JBKOVG010000157.1:0-12586 GCA_046723845.1 Candidatus Methylomirabilota bacterium
GCAGCTCGATCACCTGGCCGAGGCCGCCCACGGATCGTGTCACCGATTCCCAGCGCCCGAGGAGCGGCTCCGGAGCGTCGCCGGGTTCCCCGCGTGACGCAGCAGCGACCGAGCCGGCGAGGACGACGACGGCGACGAGCACGGTACGGCGTGCCTGCCTGTTCATGGGTAGCCTCTACGATACGCCCCTTGCTCCGCGCGGACATCCCCTTTACTCTCTGGGCCCATGCGCCATGTCCAGCTCGGCCGTACCGGCCTTCCCGTCTCGCGTCTCTGTCTCGGCACCATGACCTTCGGGCTGCAGTGTGACGAGCCGGCCTCCTTCGCCATCCTCGATCGCGCGGCGGCGGGCGGCATCACCTTCCTCGACACCGCCGACGTCTATCCGCTGGGCGGCAGCCCCGACACGGTGGGCCGCACCGAGGAGATCCTCGGGCGCTGGCTGCGGGGCCGCCGCCACGATTTCGTGATCGCCACCAAGTGCTCGGGCGCCACCAGTGCCCGGCCGTGGGATCGCGGCGCCTCGCGCAAGCACGTGCTCGACGCCATCGACGACTCGCTGCGCCGGCTCGGCACGGATTACGTGGACCTTCAAGTATCGGCTTGGGGACGATCCTCGGTGAGCGCGGGAAAGGACCGCTGAGCATGGCGCGCGTGGCCCTCCTCGATGACTACCAGGGCGTGGCGCTTCGCATGGCCAACTGGAAGAGCCTGCCCGCGGATACTGACGTGGTGGCGTTTCCCGATCATCTCGCCGACGAGAGCGCGCTCGCCGCGCGGCTCGCCGACTTCGACATCGTCATGGCCATGCGGGAGCGGACGCCCTTCACGCGCTCGCTGCTCGAGGGACTGCCCAAGCTCCGCCTCCTCATCACGGCGGGGATGCGCAACGCCTCGATCGACATGAAGGCGGCGGCCGAGCGCGGCGTGCTCGTCTGCGGCACCTCCGGCCTGCCCTATCCGACGGCGGAGCTGGCGTGGGGGCTCATCCTCGGCCTCATGCGGCGCATCCCCGCCGAGGACCGGGCGACCCGGGAAGGACGCTGGCAAACCAGCCTCGGCCTCGGGCTCAACGGCAAGACCCTCGGCGTGCTGGGGCTCGGTACCCTCGGCTCGCGCGTGGCCAGGGTAGGGCGCGCCTTCGAGATGACCGTGCTCGCGTGGAGCCAGAACCTCACGGCGGCGCGAGCGGAGGAGGTGGGGGCGACCCTCGTGGCCAAGGACGAGCTGCTCGCGCGATCCGATATCGTGTCGATCCACCTCGTCCTGAGCGAGCGCACGCGGGGCCTCCTGCGCGCGCGCGAGCTCGGGCTCATGAAGCGGAGCGCCTATCTGGTGAACACCTCGCGCGGGCCCATCGTGGACGAGGCCGCGCTGGTGTGCGCCCTCCGCGACGGGACCATCGCGGGGGCTGGGCTCGACGTGTTCGAGCCCGAGCCGCTGCCCGTCGATCATCCCTTCCGCTCGCTGCCCAACATCGTGGTCACGCCGCATCTCGGCTACGTCACCGAGGAAACCTACCGCGTGTTCTACGGCCACGCCCTGGAGGACGTGCAGGCCTTCCTCCAGGGGTCGCCCGTGCGCGTGCTGAGCGCGTAGCCGCCCCGTCACTCACCCATGAGGGCTCGCCCATGAAGATCGCCAAGCTCGAGTCGCTGCACTGCGACGCCGGCACGCGCAACTTCGACTTCCTCACGCTCACCACCGACACGGGCCTGGTGGGCTGGGCCGAGTACAACGAGTCCTTCGGAGGGGCCGGCCTCTCCGCGGTCATCGACCGGCTCGCGCCCTCCGTCATCGGCAAGGACCCGCGGGCGTGGGAGGCCCACGTCACCCTCATGTACGCCCAGCGCCGCCAGGCCTCGGGGGGCGTGGTGCAGCAGGCCATCGCGGCCATCGAGAACGCCATGCTGGACGTGAAGGCGCGGGCCCTCGGCATTCCCGTCTACGAGATGCTGGGCGGGCCCGTGCGCGAGCGCATCCGCCTCTACTGGTCGCACTGCGGGACGTATCGGGTGCGCTCCCACCAGGAGCTGCAGATCCCCGCCGTGAAGACGCTGGACGACATCGTGGCCCTCGGCAAGGAAGTGGTGGCCAAGGGCTACACCGGGCTCAAGACCAACGCGCTCGTCTTCGGAGACAACCCGCGCAACTTCGCGCCCGGCTTCGCCCGCACCGCCGAAGGCTTCCCCGAGCTGAACGCGGAGCGCTTCGTGCTGAACGCGGTGCGGGATCAGCTCGCCGCCTTCCGCGAGGGCACGGGACCGGACATGGACATCCTGGTCGACCTCAACTTCAACTACAAGACGGAAGGCTTCATCAAGGTGGCCCGCGCCATGGCGCCCTTCGATCTCTTCTGGGTGGAGATGGACACGCGCGACCCCAAGGCGCTCGCCTACATCCGAAGCCAGGTACCCATGCCCGTGGCCTCCTGCGAGAGTCTCTTCGGGCGCCGCGACTATCGCCCGTACTTCGAGAACTACTCGATGGACGTGGCCATCATCGACACGCCGTGGAACGGGGTGGGGGAGTCGGTGAAGATCGCGAACATGGCCGACACCTACGAGATCAACGTCGCCCCCCACAACTTCTACGGCCCGCTCGCCACCATGATGAGCGCCCACTTCTGCGCGGTGGTGCCGAACCTGCGTATCATGGAGACGGATCCCGACGTGGTGCCATGGCACGACGACATCGTCACGGTGAAGCCCGACGTCAAGGATGGCTATCTCACCTTGCCCACCGGACCGGGCTGGGGCACAGAGATCGACGAAGCCACCGTGCGCGCCCATCCGCCGCGGCCCCGTTGAGGCGGCGCCTCGGCTCGCTGGCCGCCGTCGTCCTGATCCTCCTCCTCTCGGGGCCCGCCGTCGGCGCCGACGCCCCCGCGCCCACCGTCGCCCAGCGAGCCGGCGAGGTGGTGACCGCTCTCACGGACTATCGGGCGAAGCTCGAGGCCCTCCTGCCGCTCTACGAGCAGGAGTTGGCGCGCCTCACCGAGCAGCGCGAGCAGCGGCGCGACCTTTTCGAGCGCGGCATCATCTCGAGGAAGGAGCTCGAGGCGACGGAGGCCGCCGTCCAGAAGGCCCAGGCCAAGATCGAGGACACCCATCGCGCCGTGGCCGAGGTGGATCACGCCCTCGCCGAGGCGACCACCGCCCGCGCGCTGGCGGGCCGCGCGCCGCTGGGCCGCGGCGGCTACGAGCAGACGGCGACCCTCATCCGCTACAACGGCCCCACCGTCTGGTCGCTCAAGGCGGGGGCAGCCAAGCTCGAGCAGTTCTTCGTCACGCGCTTCGGCCGTCCCTTGCCCGTGAGCGCCTACGGCCAAACGCCGCTCCACGACCGCATGGGCCTCGATCATCGCGATGCCCTCGACATCGCGGTGCACCCGGACAGCCCCGAGGGTCGCGCTCTCATGGATTACCTGCGCGAGGCGGGGATTCCCTTCATCGCCGCATGGGGTGTGATCCCCGGCTCGGCCTCGGGCGCGCACCTCCACGTAGGCCAGCCGTCGCCGCGCATCGCCGTCAAGCGGTGACCGCGGCCATCCTTGCGCCGCTACGGGCAAAGGTGCTACGGTGCCTTCGCTCGCCAACCCACCCGCGAAAGGGCACACGCATGATTCGACTGGTGACGTCGCTGCTGGCCGCCGTCCTGCTCGCCACCCCTGTCATGGCCGCGGAGCCCGACACGCTCCAGAAGATCAAGGCCTCGAACACCATCACGCTGGGCTATCGGGAGGACGCGCGCCCCTTCGCCTACACGGGAGACGACGGCAAGCCCGCGGGATACTCCGTGGAGCTCTGCACGCGGATCGCCGCGGGCATTGCACGGCAGCTCGGGCTCTTCAATCTCCAGACCAAGTGGGTCAAGGTGACGCCGGAGAACCGTCTCACCTCCGTGGTGAACGGCACCGTCGATCTCGAGTGCGGCTCCACCACCGCCTCCCTCACTCGCCAGGAGCAGGTGGATTTCAGCCTCATGACCTTCGTCGACGGCGGAAGCCTCCTCGTCACGGACGCCTCGGGCATCCGTGGCATCGCCACCCTCGACGGCAAGCGGGTGGGGGTGGTGCCGGGGACGACCACCGAGAAGGCGCTGACCATGGCCATCGCCAAGCACGGGGTGAAGACCACCGTGGTGCAGGTGAAGAATCACGCGGAGGGCGTGGCTGCCCTCGACAACCACACCATCGACGCCTACGCCTCCGATCGCACCCTCCTCATCGGGATGGGGCGCACCTCCAAGAGCCCGGAGAAGCTCTCCCTCGTCGACGAGTACTTCTCGTACGAGCCGCACGGCTTCGTCCTCCGACGGGGTGACGCCGCCTTTCGACTCGCCGTCAACCGCGGCCTCGCGGGCATGTACCGATCGGGCGAGGTGGCGCCGATCTTCGAGAAGTACTTCGGGTCCATGACCACCGCCGGCCCCCTGATCGTGAACATGTACCTCATGAACGGCCTGCCCGAGTAAGGAGATCGCCATGCGACGACTGCCGTCCTCGATGCTGGCTCTGCTCCTCGGCGCGACGCTTCTCAGCTCGGTCGTTCCGGCGGCCGCCCAGCAGCAGGAAGACACCCTCGCCCGGATCAAGCGCACGGGCGTCTTCACCATCGGCTACCGCGAGTCCTCGCCGCCCTTCTCCTTCGTGACGGCCAGCGATCCCAAGCCGCAGGGCTACTCCATCGATCTCTGCCTCCGCGTCGCCGAAGGCATCAAGAAGGACCTCGGCCTCACCCAGCTCGACCTGAAGTGGGTCAAGGTGACGCCGGAGGGCCGCATCAGCGCGGTGAATAACGGCACCGTGGACATCGAGTGCGGCTCCACCACCAAGACCCTCGGTCGCATGGCCCAGGTCGACTTCACCGTGCTGACCTTTCTCGACGGGGGCAGCCTCCTCACCCTGAGTGAGGCGAAGATCAACCGGCTCACCGACCTCTCGGGCAAGCGGGTGGCCGTCATCCCCGGCACCACGACCGAGGGCGCGATGCGCGACGTGATCAAGAAGCTCAACCTCAAGAACGTGACCCTGCTCGCCGTGAAGGATCACGCGGAGGGGCTGGCCGCCCTCGACGACGCCAAGATCGACGCCTACGCCTCGGACCGCACGCTCCTCTCGAGGCTGGCCGTCTCCTCGCGGAATCCCGCCAAGCTCTACCTGATCGAGGACTTCATCTCCTACGAGCCCTACGCCCTCATGGTCAAGCGCGGTGACCCGAACTTCCACCTCGCGGTGGACCGGACGCTGATCAAGCTCTACCGGAGCGCGGAAGTGGTGCCGATCTACGAGAAGTGGTTCGGCCCCTTCCCGGAGGGCACGAGCCTCATCGTTGCCGTCTACGTGTTGAACAGCGTGCCCGACTAGGGCGCCGGCCCGCCGCGCGGGTGGGGAGCGGCATGGCCGAGGCCAACCTCGACGGCACCCGCACGGAGTACTTCGAGGTCGACTGCGCGGAGGCGACCCTCCTCGCCCTGCTGCGCGAGTGCTTCGAGGAGCATTGGCGTGAGGTGATCTTCGGTCCCTGCATCGAGGGAGCCGTCTACGAGGGGCGCTTCACGGACCGCCCCACCGTCGCCCTCTTCGACGGCTACGCGACCATCGACGTGCCCGGCGCCGCCCCCTGGCACTTCCACCTCTGCATCGGGGCCAATCGCGGCAGCGCCACCCTCCCCACGCCGCCCGCGCTCGCTGAATGGCGGCGCTGCGCTCGCGCTGCCTTCTTTCGCAATCTTGACGCCAGGGGCCTGGCCAATGCGTGGGGACTGCGCATGTGGAACGGGCGCGCCGAGCAGATGCTCACGGTGTTCTTCCCGAATCCGTGGATCGATCCCGCCGCACAGCGCTACGTTGACGAGCCGGACTGGTCGCGGCTCCACCTCTGGATGCGCCTTCGCGAGCGCTTCGCGGGCGTGCCGGAGGAGCCGCCTCCCCACCACGCCGAGCGTCCGGTCACTCATTGACGCGGCCCGGCGGCTTCACCCCGGGGGAGTTGCGGCGCCTGCGCGCGCTCGGCAGCCCCTGGGGAGTCCAGCGGGCCCTCGACGCCATGCCGTATCACCTGGCGGGCACGGCGTGGTCGCCGCGGGCCGTGCTGCGCGAGGGCACCGCGCATTGCCTCGAGGGCGCGGTGTTCGCCGCCGCCGCCCTCCGCGTCCTCGGCCATCCGCCGCTCCTCCTCGACCTCGAGGCGGTGCAGGACACCGACCATGTGATCGCGGTGTTCCGTCTGCGCGGCCACTGGGGCGCCATCGCCAAGTCCAACTTCTCCGGCCTGCGCTATCGCGAGCCGGTATACCGGAGCGTGCGCGAGCTGGTCATGAGCTACTTCGAGGGCTACGTGAATCTCCGCGGCGAGCGGACGCTGCGCGCGTTCTCGCGCCCGGTGAACCTGGCGCGCTTCGACCGGTCACGCCTGGGCTGGATGGTCTCGGACGGCGATCTCTGGTGGATCGCCGAGTGCCTGGTCGAGGTGCCGCACACGCGCCTGCTGAGCCCCGCCATGATCAGCGCGCTCGGGCGGGTGGATCGGCGCTCGCTGCAGGCCGCCCTGGCGGGCTACCGGGCGCAGGCACGCGGCCCTGTCACGCCTCGTATTCCTGGACCACGTCGAGGTACACGTGGTCGCCCTCGAAGACGAGGGTGAGGAGGTTGGGGCGGCAGCACACCGTGCAGTCCTCGGTGAAGGTCTGGCGAGAGCCTCCGCTCGGATCCTCGAAGACCTCGTTGTCCTCGCCGCAGAACGCGCACGCGTACGTCACGACGTCATTCTACGCGGTATCATCGACGCCGGGAGCGAGGTCCCGGAAGGAGAGATCACATGGCGGACGAGCAGGTGATCGAGACGGCCACGGGCCTCGGCTACGTGGAGATCGTGGAGGGGACGGGAGCGCGGCCGAAGACGGGCGACACGGTGAGCGTGCACTACACAGGGTGGCTCAAGAGCGGCCAGAAGTTCGACAGCTCGGTCGATCGCGGCGAGCCACTCGCCTTTCCCATCGGCAGGGGGCGGGTCATCAAGGGCTGGGACGAAGGTGTAGGTAGCATGAAGGTGGGCGGCAAGCGCAAGCTCATCATCCCCGCGCACCTGGGCTACGGCGACCGCGGCGCGGGCGGCGTGATCCCGCCGGGCGCGACCCTGATCTTCGAGGTCGAGCTGCTTGGCGTGCAGTCGGCCTGACGTCCGCGCCGCGGTCCGGCTTCAGAGGATGGCGAGAACTGCCGACGGCCAGCGTCCATGTTCCCTCCCCGACCCGGTCCATGCCGGGCGCATGTGATCGGTCAGACCGGGCGGGGCGGGAAAAGTTCCGGCAGGTTAATTCTGCTTGGCGACGATGAGGTTCTTGATCCCCTCGTAGGTCTTCTCGGGGATGACCTTCTTCGACACGAGCTGGTCCTTCTTCGCGTACGGGCGGTTGTCGATGATCTTCTTCGCGTAGGCGTCGTCCCCGCCCGGCAAGGTCTTCAGCTCGTCGGCCGAAGCCGAATTGATGTCCAGCAGCTCCTTCTTCGTGTCGGACTTGGTGTCAGCCTTGGCCGGGGCGTCCTTCTTCGCTTGGGCGTAGGCCTGGGGAGCCGCCGCGACACCGACGGCCAGGATCAGGGCCGCGAGCAGAGCGAGCAGTGGAATCATGATGTGTATCCTCCCTGAGACGCACGCTAGGGCGTGGCTCCCGGGGCTGTCCAGGGCGACCTTGCCCCGCGGGGCGCGCTCGGGTAGGGTCGGCCACCGTGTCCATGCGCACCCAAGTTCTCGAGGCGACGCCGGAAGCTCTGACCCGTGCCGCGGAGGTGATTCGGGCGGGCGGTCTCGTGGCCTTTCCCACCGAAACGGTGTATGGCCTCGGCGCCGACGCCCTCTCGGCCGCGGCGGTGGCGAGGATCTTCGAGGCCAAGGAGCGACCGAAGGGCAACCCGCTGATCGTGCACGTCGCCGATGCGACCGCGCTGGACGAGGTCGCCGTGCGAGTGACGGATCGAGCCCGTGAGGTCGTGGCGAGCTTCTGGCCCGGCCCGCTCACCCTCGTCCTGGACCGCGCGGCCGCCGTGCCCCTCATCACCACGGGCGGGCTCGACACGGTGGCCGTGCGCGCTCCGGCGCACCCAGTGGCGCAGGCGCTCATCCGCGCCGCCGGCCGCCCGCTCGCCGCGCCTTCCGCCAATCGCTCGGGTCGGCCGAGCCCCACCCGCGCGCCGCACGTGCTCGAGGACCTTGGAGGCCGGATCGAGCTCATCCTGGACGGCGGCTCCACCTCCGTCGGCCTCGAGTCCACCGTGCTCGACATGACCACCGAGCCTCCCACCATGCTCCGGCCGGGCGGCGTCACGCTGGAGCAGCTCGAGGCCCACTTGGGGCGGGTGCGACTCGCCAGCGGTGACGACGAGGCCGCGGGACGATCGCCGGGACTGCGCTTCCGCCACTACGCGCCCCGGGCCAAGGTGGTTCTCATCGAGGCGGGCACCGGCGAGGAGGCCGTCGTCTCCTGGCTCGATGGCGGTAAGTCGGTTGCCCTGATGGTCCAGCGCTCCGTCGGGCTCGACCGGCCCGGCCTCCGGGTGAGGCCCATGCCCGTCGACTTGGAGGCCTATGCTCATGAGCTCTTCGAGGCCCTCCGTGACCTCGACGCCACGGGGGTGGACGCCATATTCGTCGAGGCCATAGCCGAGGTCGGGCTGGGTCGGGCCATCATGGACCGGCTGCGTCGGGCCGCCTCTTGACCCGCGAAGCCGAATCGTCGTCTATACTGTGGGCGTGGCGCCAGCACTTTGCGCTCCCGGAGCCCAAGGAGGAAAACCCATGAAGCGATCCGTTGCCATTGCGTGTCTTGCGATCATCGCGCTCGCTCCAGTGCTGCTCGTGACCGACGCGTGGGCGCGGGCGGGCGGCGGCAGCTCGGGCGGCAGCCGCGGCTCGCGGAGCTACTCGTCTCCCGCCCGGCCGACGCCGAATCCCATGACGCCGAGCCAGCCCTCGTCTCCGCCGTCGTCGTTCCCGCAGTCGCAGCCTCAACCGCAGCGTTCCGGCTGGGGCGCGGGTCTCATGGGCGGCCTCGCCGGGCTCGCGCTCGGCGGGCTCCTCGGCAGCATGCTCTTCGGGCACGGCTTCGGCGGCGGCATCGGTCTCATGGAGATCCTGCTCATCGGCGGCGGTATCTTCCTGCTTTTCCGGATGATGCGCGGCCGCTCGAGCGCCCCTGAGCCCGCCACCGGTTACGGCCAGGGTGGGGGAGGGCAGTGGCAGAGTCAGCCGCAGCCCCAGTACTCGCCTTCGGCCTATCAGGCGCAGCCCGTCGAGACAGGGCCGAGCGATCTCGATCGGGGCGTGGCCAACATCCGCCAGATGGACGCGAGCTTCGATCCCTCGCGCTTCACGGAGACGGCCTCGGACATCTTCTTCAAGGTGCAGGCGGCGTGGATGAATCGAGACATGAGCCAGGCCTCGGCCGTGCTCACGCCGGAGATGATGGAGATCCTCCAGAAGGACTGCGACCGTCTCCGCGGCCAGGGGCGGGTCAACCGGCTGGAGAACATCGCGGTACGCTCGGTCGCCGCCACCGAGGCCTGGCAGGAGAGCGGCCTCGACTACGTCACCGTGCACTTTTTGGCGAGCCTGCTCGACTACACGGTGGACGAGCGGTCGGGGCAGGTGGTGGAAGGCAGTCGCACCGAGCCGGCAAAGTTCGAGGAGTACTGGACCTTCATGCGCCCCGTCGGACCGAGCGCGTGGAGGCTCAGCGCCATCCAGCAAGCGTAGCGCAGCCCGGCTGCCCAAACTTGGAGCCCCGGCCGAAGTCCCTGGCCGGGGCTTCACTATTCGACGTCGAGGAGAGTGCTGTCATGGCCGACGACAAGAGACCAATCAGCCGCTTCCCCGTCCCCGCCCTGGAGAGCCTGCCCCCCGACATTCGTGAGGTCATCGACGGCAACACGGCCAAGGCCGGCTTCACGCCCAACGTGTTCCTCGCCTACGGCTACAAGCCCGAGCACTTCCGGGCCTTCTTCCACTACTACGATGCGCTCATGAAGGGCCCCTCGGGCCTCTCGCGCGCCGAGCGGGAGATGATCGTGGTGGCGGTGAGCCGCATCAACGCCTGCACCTACTGCACGGTGGCCCACGGCGCCGCCCTCCGCATCCTGAGCAAGGATCCCTATCTCGCGGATCAGATCAGCGCGAACTACCGCAACGCGGACCTGACCCCGCGCCAGCGCGCCATGCTCGACTTCGCCGTCAAGGTGACAGAGCGCTCGGCGGAGATCGACGAGGCCGATTTCGAGACGCTGCGCGGCCACGGCTTCACCGACTCCGACATCTGGGACATCGGTGCGGTGGCCGCCTTCTTCAATCTCTCGAACCGCATGGCCAACCTCGCGGACATGAAGCCGAACGCGGAGTTCTACACGATGGGACGCGGCTAGGGTCGTTTCCGCCTCGCATGAGGCTCATCTCCTGGAACGTCAACGGCATCCGCGCCGCGTGGAAGAAAGGCCTTCCGGCGTTCGTGGCCGCCCAGGATCCCGACGTGTTGTGCCTCCAGGAGACGAAGATCCAGGAGGAGACCCTCACCCCCGAGCTCAGGGACCTCGCGGGCTATCGCTCGTACTGGAGCATGGCCGAGAAGAAGGGCTACAGCGGGGTGGCGACCTACACCAAGGCGGCCCCCCTCGCCGCGGGCAGCAGCTTCGGCTCGCCCGCTCTCGACACGGAAGGACGCGTGCTCCACACGGAGTACGAGGATTTTCATCTCTTCAACGGCTACTTCCCCAACAGCGGGATGGGTCCCGAGCGGCTCGCCCACAAGCTGCGCTTCTACGACGAGTTCCTCGCCCACACGGAGCGGCTGCGCCGGGGCGGGCAAGGGCATCGTGGTGTGCGGTGACGTGAACACCGCCCACACCGAGATCGACATCGCCCGGCCCCAGGAGAACGAGCGGACGCCCGGCTTCCTGCTCGTGGAGCGGGAGTGGGTGAGCAAGCTGGTGGCCCACGGCTATCACGACACCTTCCGCATCTTCGTGGCCGAGCCCGGGCACTACACGTGGTGGGACATGAAGACGGGCGCGCGGGCCCGCAACATCGGATGGCGCATCGACTACTTCTTCGTGTCCGAGGAGCTGCGTGGCCGCGTCAAGGCGGCGGGCATCATGCCCACGGTGCAGGGCTCGGACCACTGCCCGATCACGCTCGAGATCGAGTAGGCTGGCCGCCCCGTTCCCTCCGTGCCCAGCGTGAGGAGCCGCCTGCTGCGCCCGTCCGCCCGCCGCTGGCTGATCGTGGCCGGGCTCTTCCTCGTCACCTGCGGCATGGCCATCCCGCTCGCCGCCTTTGGCGTCTTCCTGCCCATCGTCGTGGAGGCCTTCGGCTGGAGTCGGGGGGCGGTGTCCACCGCGCTGTCGATCAATCTCGTGGTGGGCGGTCTCGCCGGCTTCGGCATCGGCGCCCTCGCCGACCGGTACGGTCCACGCATCATGCTCGTGCTCACGGTGGCCCTGGCCGGCTCCGCCTTCGCCCTGATCGCGAGCGTGGGCACGCTGTGGCAGCTTTACCTCTTCATCGGCGTGCTGGGCGGAGTGGGCACCTCGAGTTTCTATCTCCTGAGCGCCACCACCATCGCGCGCTGGTTCGCCGACCGGCGCGGCCTTGCTCTCTCGCTCGTGCTCGTCGGCTTCAACCTGGGCTACGTCACCGCGGGGCCGCTCGCGGCCTTGCTCATCACCCTGATGGGCTGGCGCGCCGCCTACGCCGTGCTGGGCGGCGGCGCGGGCCTGCTGGCCATGGTGGGCGCGGTCTCCGTGCGCCTGCCGCACGGCCCGGAGATCGCGGCGGGCCGCTCCGATCGGGCCGCTCCGCCCACGCCGGGCGGCCTCACCCTGCGCGAGGCGCTCACCGATCCGCGCCAGTGGAGCCTCAACGCCTCGTGGCTCCTCCAGGGCGGGCTCGTGTTCATGGTCACCGTGCACATCGTGCCGTACGCGCGCGACCGGGGGGCGAGCCTCGCCGGCGCCTCCCTCGTGCTCACCGCCTACGGTGTCGGCGCCCTCGGCGGCCGCCTCGTCTCGGGGCTGGCCTCCGATCGCCTCGGCACTCTCACCACCGTGCGAGCGGGGTTCCTCGCCATGACGCTGGCCATGATCGTGCTCGTGTGGCTACCCTCGCCCACCGTGATGCTCGCCGCCATGACCCTGTTCGGGGCGGGGTTCGCCGCCGCCGACACCATGGTCGCCAAAGTCATACCCGACGTGTTCGGGCTGCGCGCCATCGGCGCCATCATGGGGGTGCTGAACTTGGGCTGGCGCGCCGGAGCCGCCCTCGGTCCCGCGGTGGCCGGCTTCCTCTTCGACCTTACCGGCTCCTACGCCGTGCCCTTCGGTGCCGCCCCCGTCGGGGTGCTGGCGGCCTGGGTCCTCTTCGTCCTCGGCACCTCCCGCGTCCGCATCTCCTAGCCTGGATTATTCACGAGTGCCGCACGTGCGATCGGGGCGGGTGGCGGCGGGGGGGGGGGGGGGGGGGGGGGGGGGGGGGCGGCCCCCCCCCCCGCGCCCGGCCCCCCGGGGGGGGGGCGGGGGGCGGGGGGGGTGAACCCCCCC
>JBKOVG010000056.1:0-61467 GCA_046723845.1 Candidatus Methylomirabilota bacterium
CGGCGGCAGTCTCACGGAGCTCGGTCGGCTCACGGCAGGCATGCACGAGGCCCTGCCCGGCTTCGAGGTCAAGCAGATCAACTACAGTGAGATGGATCCCGGCGTCATCAAGGCGTTCCACCTCCATCGGCACCAGGCCGACGTGTGGTTCATACCGCCAGGCGACAAGATGCTGCTCGTTCTCGTCGACGTCCGGGCGGGCTCGCCTACCGAGAAGGTAATCCGCCGCCTCCCCATGGGAGACGGCGCCTCGCGTCTGGTCCGCATTCCCCCCGGCGTGGCCCATGGCATCAAGAACATCGGCGCCGCGCGCGGCCGCATCATCTACTTCGTGGACGTACAATTTCAGGCGGCTCCCGCCGAGTGCGACGAGGGCCGGCTACCCTGGGACTTCGTCGGCGCGGACATCTGGGACGTCGTCAAAGGATAATCCCTCGTGAAGATACTCGTGACGGGCGGCGCCGGCTTCATCGGCTCGAACTTCGTGCGGCACGTCCTGGGGAGCCATCCCGGAGACGCCGTGGTCAATCTGGACAAGCTCACCTACGCGGGCAACCTGGAGAACCTCCGCGACTTGGAGAAGGACCCGCGTTACCGCTTCGTCCGCGGTGACATCTGCGACGGCGCGCTGGTGCGCGATCTCATGGATGGGGCGGATGCGGTGGTGCACTTCGCCGCGGAGACGCACGTGGACCGCTCGAACGCGGCGGCCGACGAGTTCCTCCGCACGAACGCCAACGGCACGTTCACTCTCCTCGAGGCGGCGCGCGAGCGGAAGGTCCAGCGCTTCGTGGCCATCGGCACCGACGAGGTCTATGGCAGCATCGCCAAGGGCGCCGCGCGGGAAGTGGATGCGCTCAACCCGTCCAATCCCTACTCCGCCTCCAAGGCCGCCGCCGACCTCCTCGCCCGCGCCTACTGGACGACGCATCGGCTGCCCGTGCTCATCACCCGGAGCAGCAACAATTTCGGGCCCTATCAGTACCCGGAGAAGGTCATCCCGCTTTTCATCACCAACGCCCTCGAGGCCAAGCCGCTGCCCCTGTACGGCGACGGCAAGAACGTCCGCGACTGGCTCTACGTGCTCGACAACTGCGCGGCCATCGACCTGGTCCTCCGCAAGGGCAAGGACGGCGAGATCTACAACATCGGTGGCGGCCACGAGGTGGAGAACGTGGTGCTCACGCGCCAGGTGCTCCATCTGCTGGGCAAGCCGGAGAGCCTGATCACGCCTGTGACGGACCGGCCGGGCCACGACCGGCGCTACGCCCTCGACTCCAGCAAGGTCGCCGCCCTCGGCTGGAAGCCCGCGCACTCCTTCGGCTCCGCCCTGGAGGCGACGGTGGCCTGGTACCGGGAGCACGAGTCGTGGTGGAAGCCCATCAAGTCCGGCGCCTTCCGCGCGTACTACGAGAAGCAATACTCCGCGCGCTAGCCATGCCCCGGGTTGCCACCCTCGCCGCCCTCCTGCTGTCTTTGCCCGCCTTGCTGGGGGCGGCGCCGCAGGCGAGCGCGCCGCGCATCGATCCCAAGCGCGCCTCCGCCCTGCCTACGCACATCGAGCACGTGGCACCCGCCATCATCGGGATCCGCGTCGAGGTCCCCCCTGATCGTCCCTCCGCGCTCACCCTCGGCGCCGAGCGCTGGGGCAGCGGCGTCATCTTCGACGCCGCGGGCTATGGGCTGACCGTGAGCTACCTCCTCATCGACGCCACAAGCATCGAGGTGCTGCTGCGCGACGGGACGAAGGTGGAGGCGAAGGTCGCCGGCCTCGATCTCGAGTCTGGCCTGGGGGTGATCAAGCTCGAGGGCTCGGGTCCGTGGCCGGCCGCCACGCTCGGGAGCTCGGCCGGGCTCGGCGTGGGAGACGTCACGGGCACGGTGGGGATGGATGAGGAAGGCTCGCTGGTGGCCACCCCGGGCGCCGTGACGTCGATCGGCTCCTTCGCGGCGTCCTGGGAGTACATGCTCGATCGCGCCCTCTTCGTGGCGCCCTACAACGCAGCCTTCGGCGGCGCCGCCCTCGTCGATCAGACGGGCACCGTGGTGGGCATTACGTCGTTGCGCCTAGGCAAGGCGCCGTTCGTGAACCTGGCCATTCCGATCGAGCAGTTCCTCGGCGGCAAGGACGAGCTGATCGCCAAGGGGCGGGTGGAGAGCCGTCGGCCGCGTCCGTGGCTGGGCCTCTACACGAGGGAGACGGACGGCGGACTCATGGTCGCCGGCGTGTCGCCCATCGGGCCCGCGCGCATGGCGGGCTTCCGTCCCGGCGACATGATTGTCCGTTTGAACGGCCAGGAGGTGTCGAGCCAGGCCGACTTCTATCGCCGCCTCTGGCTCGGCTCGCCGGGACAGGACGTGCAGCTCGTGGTCATGCGGGCCACGCGGCTCGAGTCGATCACCGTGCGCACCGTGGATCGCTACCGCCTCTTCCTGACCAACGACCGATAGCGCGGCCCCGATGCCCGGCGTCGATACCTACCAGGGCCGCGGGCTCATCGCCGATCCGATCCATCATTACATCCTCTACACGCGCCCCGACGGCGTGCCAGGTGAGGCGACGGAGCAGGACCTGCTCGACTCGCCGTGGATGCAGCGGCTCCGGCGCGTGCCCCAGCTCCAGTCGGCGCGGTGGGTCTTTCCCGCCGCCGAGCACAGTCGCTTCCAGCATTCGCTGGGCGCCATGCACCTGGCCGGGCGCTTCGCCCAGCAGCTCTACCCCTCGCTCAAGGCGGAGTTTCCCGACGCGCCCTCCGGCGCCCTGTTCGAGGAGCTCCTGCGTATGGCCGGGCTCCTCCACGACATCGGTCACGGTCCCTTCGGCCACTTCTTCGACGACAACTTCCTCGCGGACTTCGCCCTCACCCACGAGATCCTCGGCCAGCGCATCATCCGCGAGCAGATCGGCGATCTGATCCGCGGTCTCCGGCGCAGCCCCGGCGGGCCCTTCGAGCCGGGGGAGGCGATCAATCCCGACTGGATCTGCTATCTCATGGGCAAGGACCGCACCCGCCCCGAGGCGGAGCATCCGCGCTGGCTCGCGCACCTGAAGCCGCTGCTGAGCGGCATCTACACCGCGGACAACATGGACTACGTGCTCCGCGACTCTTACATGTGCGGGGTAGCGGTGGGGCCCATCGACATCGAGCGCATCATCTACTACTCGTTCTTCAGCGAGCAGGGGCTGACGCTCGATCGGGGCGGGATCCAGGCCTTCATCATGTTCCTGAACGCACGCTACTACATGTACACCAACGTCTACTACCACCGCACCACGCGGGGCATCGACCTGCACCTCAAGGAGATCTTCCGCGACACCATCCGCCTCGTCTTCCCTCACGATCTCAACAAGGACATCGAGCCCTACCTCCACCTCACGGAGTGGACGCTCCTCGAGGAGGTGGCGCGCTGGGAGCACGCCGACGACCCGGAGCGCAAGGCCCTTGGCCAGGAGTGGCGGCACATCCTCGACCGGCGGCTCAAGTGGCGCATGTCCCACGAGGTGGTGCTCGATCTTTTCGAGCCGCGGCGCGGCTTCGGCTTCATGAAGGCGGAGGATGTGGAGCAGCGCGTGCGCGAGCTCTTGCCGCCGGCCATGCGCGACTTTCCCTTCAAGATCGACATGGCGCAGCAGGACCCACGCCCCCTCAACCCCATCGGCATGCAGGACCGCCAGATTTTCGTCTACGATCCGGCCACGCGGAAGTCGTCGCCGGAGCCACTCAAGGAGCTGCTGAAGTACCTGCCCGGCAAGGTGGCGCAGTGCCGCATCTTCGCCAAGACGCACGAGCGCGACGAGCTCCTGGCCAAGGCGCTCAACCAGGCCCTCGGCGAGGAGCGCCCCGCGCACCCGACCAACCTCTAGTCGCCGGACGGCCGGCGAAAGGATGCACCGATGAGCGACTATCGCGGTGTCGACTACTACGGGATCGAGGCCCTGCTGAGCGAGGAGCAGCGGATGGTGCGGGACGCCGTCCGCGACTGGGTGGAGAAGGAGTTCGTGCCCATCGTGAGCCAGCACCATCGCGAAGGCACCTTCCCCATCGAGGTGGCCAAGCCGCTGGGGGAGATGGGGGTGTTCGGGGCAACCCTCAAGGGCTACGGCTGCGCCGGTCTCGACCACGTCGCCTACGGGCTCATCATGCAGGAGCTGGAGCGCGGCGACTCGGGTCTCCGCTCCTTCGCCTCCGTGCAGAGCGGTCTCGTCATGTACCCGATCTACACCTACGGCTCCGAGGCGCAGAAGGAGAAGTGGTTGCCGCTCCTCCAGTCCGGGGAGGCGCTCGGCTGCTTCGGACTCACCGAGCCCGATCACGGATCCGACCCGGGCTCCATGGCTACCCGTGCGGTCAAGAAGGGCAACGAGTACGTGCTCAACGGCACCAAGCTGTGGATCACCAACGGCTCGGTGGCGGAGGTTGCGGTGGTGTGGGCCAAGGGCGACGACGGCGAGATCGGCGGCTACCTCGTCGAGCGCGGGACGCCGGGCTTCTCCACCCTCGACATCCACGGCAAGTTCTCCATGCGTGCCTCCATCACCTCCGAGCTCGCCTTCGCCGACTGCAAGATCCCGCTCGAGAACAAGCTGCCCAACGTGAAGGGCCTCCGCGGTCCTCTGGGCTGTCTCTCCGAGGCGCGCTATGGCATCGCGTGGGGAGCGATCGGCGCCGCCATGTCGTGCTACGACTGGGCGCTCCGCTACTCGCAGCAGCGGATCCAGTTCGGCAAGCCCATCGGCTCCTTCCAGCTCGTGCAGCAGAAGCTCGTGTGGATGATCACGGAGATCACCAAGGCCCAGCTCCTCTGCCTCCGCCTGGGCCAGCTCAAGGACGAGGGCGCCGCGCGGCCCCAGCAGATCTCCCTGGCCAAGCGGAACAACGTGCAGATGGCGCTCGACACCGCGCGCATGGCCCGCGACATCCTGGGGGCGGCGGGCATCGTGGACGAGCACCCGATCATCCGCCACATGATGAATCTCGAGACGGTCAACACGTACGAAGGCACCCACGACATCCACACCTTGATCGTGGGCCGGGACATCACGGGCCTCGACGCCTTCGGCATGTGAGCGCGTCGTGACGAGGGCGGCCGAGCGATCCCTCGCGGTCTTTCCCGGCGGATCGCTCGGCGAGTACGATCTGCCCGCGGAACTCGCCACCGTGCTCACCCGCGGCGAGGGCGCCACCGTCTGGGACAGCAAGGGCCGCGCCTTCACGGACTTCACCATGGGCTGGGGCTCC
Source organism: Candidatus Methylomirabilota bacterium (assembly GCA_046723845.1). Lineage (GTDB taxonomy): Bacteria > Methylomirabilota > Methylomirabilia > Rokubacteriales > CSP1-6 > AR37. Next base: position 5,241 of record JBKOVG010000056.1, read on the forward strand.
GTGCTGCTCGGGCACGCGCACCCCGCCGTGGTCGGGACGGCCACGAGGCAAGCCGCCCTCGGCTCCAACTTCGCGTACGTGACGGAGCCGGCCCTCGGCCTCGCCGAGGACATCGTAGCCGCGGTGGCCTGCGCAGAGCGCGTGCGCTTCTGCGCCTCGGGCACCGAGGCGACCGCGTACGCCGTGCGGCTCGCGAGGGCGTATACGGGCCGGCCGAAAATCCTGAAGTTCGAGGGCGCGTATCACGGCGCCAACGACGTGGGCACGGTGATGAAGGCGACGGGCGTGACCGCGCACGTGCAGGGCGACGGCCCGCTCGCTGCGGTGGTCTTCACCGACCGCGAGGTGGTGGACTACCGGAGCGCTCACGCCTCGAATCGGGCGCTCGCCCGCGCCTATCTCCTCGGCCTCTTCCGGCGTGGCATCTTCCTCAATCCCATGTCGACCAAGCTCTATCTCTCCCTCGCCCACACGGACGAGCACATCGCGCGCTTCCTCGACGCCGCGCGCGCCGCCCTCGACGAAGACTGCCGGCATCTGCGCGCGTCGGCCTGAGTCCCGTCGGTGACCGCCCCGCGGTGCGCTGGTGTAGCATAGGGGGCCTATGACTCCTGACCCGAGCGCTCCCGCTGTCGCCTTGCCGGCGTCCGCCGTCGCCGTTCCCGTCGATCAGTCGAGACCGAACTATCGCTTGCTGAGCCTGCTCGCCCTGGGCCACCTCGTCATCGACACCAATCAGGGCTCGCTGCCCGCGCTTTTGCCGTATCTGAAGACCGCGCTCGGGCTCACCTACACGGCCACCGGCATCATCGTGCTCATGTCGAACGTCACCTCCTCGCTCATCCAGCCGCTCTTCGGCTTCCTCGCGGACAAGACGGCGCGGCGGTGGCTCTTGCCCCTGTCCGTGGTCCTCTCCGCGGTCGGCATCGGGCTCACGGGCGTGGCGCCGTCGTACCTCACGGTGCTCGCTCTGGTCATGGTGAGCGGCTTCGGCGTCGCCGCCTATCATCCCGAGGGCTATCGCACGGCGACCCAGGTCGCCGGAGCCAAAAAAGCCACCGGTGTCTCGATCTTCTCGACAGGAGGGAACATCGGCATCGCGCTGGGCCCGCCTCTCATCACCGCGCTCATCACCATGTTCGGCACCCCGGGCAGCCTCGGCATGGTGCTGCCCGGTCTCCTCGTGGCGGCCCTGCTCATGGCCGTGCTCCCCGGGCTGTCGCGTCCGCTGCCCGCGCGGATGGAGGGCCGGGCCTCCGCCCCGCAGACGATGGTGGGGGCCATGACCCTGCTCGTCCTCGTCATCTCCATTCGCTCGTGGACGCAGCTCGGGTTCACGACGTACATGCCCTTCTACTATCTGGAAGTGCTCAAGGGCGATCCGCGCATGGTCGGCACGCTGCTCGCCGTGTTCCTCGGCGCGGGCGCAGCGGGGACCCTCATCGCGGGCCCGATCGCGGACCGCATCGGGCACCGGCGCTTCATGGTCAGCGTGTTCTTCCTCTCCGCGCCGCTCGCCGTCGGCTTCCTCCTCGTGAGCGGGGTGTGGACGTTCGTGCTCTTGGGCGCGCTCGGCCTCGTGCTGGTGTCGACCTTCACCACCGCGGTGGTCCTCGGACAGGCCTACATGCCGCGCAATCTCGGCATGGCCTCCGGGCTCATCGTGGGCTTCGCCATCGGCGCGGGCGGCGTCGGCGCCACCGCCCTCGGCTGGATCGCCGACCGCTGGGGGCTCAGCTCCGCCCTCTGGATCTCGGCGCTCATGCCCATCCTGGGCTGCGCCGTGTCCCTGACCTTGCCCGAGCCGCGCACGCGGTGAGGACGTCCGCGTCGTGACCGTCCTCCATCGCTTCCAGGACGGCGAGCAGGTCCTGCTCATCGATCAGCGCGGGAAGCGCCATCTCGTCTTCCTGCGCAAGGGCGAGACCTTCCACTCCGACCGCGGATGGATCCAGCACGACGCCATCATCGGCCAGCCCGACGGCTCCTGGGTGCGAACCTCCAAGAACACACGCTGTCTCGCCCTGCGTCCTACTCTGGCCGAGTACGTCCTCGACATGCCCCGCGGGGCCCAGGTCATCTATCCCAAGGACCTCGCCATGCTGCTCTTCTGGGCGGACATCTTCCCCGGGGCGCGCGTGCTCGAGGCAGGCATGGGCTCCGGCGCGCTCACCCTGGCCCTCCTGCGCGCGGTGGGGCCGGAGGGGAAGGTCATCACCTACGAGCAGCGCGAGGACTTCGCGCGGCGCGCCCTCGCCAACATCCAGATGCGCATGGGCGAGGTGTCGAACCTGGCCGTGCGTCTGCGGCCGGTGGAGGAAGGGCTCAGCGAGGAGGAGATGGTGGATCGCGCCGTCTTCGACCTGCCCGAGCCCTGGCATCTCGTGGATCTCGTCACCCGCGTGCTGCGCTCGGGCGGCATCTTCCTCTCCTACGTGCCCACCATCATCCAGTCACACCAGCTCTCCGAGGCCCTCCGGCAGCATCCCGGCTACTCGCTGGTGGAGACCTTCGAGACGCTGATGCGCCCGTGGAACATCGAGGGGTTGTCCGTGCGCCCCTTCCATCGCATGGTCGCGCACACCGGGTTTCTCACGGTGGCGCGCCGCGTGGTGCCGGAGGAAGGCCGCACGCAGCCGCAGGTCGAGCACCCCGAGGGTCACTGAGGCGTGCTCGAGCGCTGCTTCGGTCTCGCGCGCGCGGGCGCGACCGTGGGCGGCGAGATTCGCGGCGGCCTGACCACCTTCATGGTCATGGCCTACATCATCTTCGTGAATCCGGCCATCCTGGGCTTCGCGGGCATTCCCGCCTTGCAGGGGCAGGGGCCGCCCTTCGCGGCGACGCAGGCGAGCACCTGCCTGGTGGCGGGCGTGATGACGATCGCCATGGGTCTGGTGGCGAACTATCCGCTCGCCCTCGCCTCCGGGATGGGGCTGAACGCGGCGGTGGCGTATCAGCTCGTGGCGGGGATGAAGCTGCCGTGGCAGGCGGCCATGGGCGTGGTGCTGCTCGAGGGCGTGGTCATCACCGTGCTCGTCATCACCGGGCTGCGCGAGGCGATCATGCGGGCCATCCCCGCCTCGCTGAAGCAGGCCATCGGCGTGGGCATCGGGCTATTCATCCTCTTCATCGGTCTCAACGCGGCCGGCATCGTCAAGCCGGGACCGCCCGGCGTGCCGGTGACGCTCGGTCCTCTCACCTCCGCTCCCGTGGCCGTCGCGCTCTTCGGTCTCCTTCTCATGCTGTGGTTCCAGTCGCGCGGCATGACAGCGGGTCTCCTCCTCGGCATCTTCGCCACCACCGTCCTCGCCATGATCGTGAACGCGTGGACAGGCGGCGGCGCGTTTCCGCTGCCCGGGCAGGCGGTGATCCCGAAGACCTTCACGGCGTGGCCGGATTTCTCGAGCCTGGGGGCAGGCTTCGATCTCTCGGTCTTCGCGCGCGTAGGGGCCATCACCGCGGTGGTGACGATCTTCTCCATCATGCTCTCGGACTTCTTCGACACCATGGGCACGGTGATCGGAGTCGGCGCGGAGGGCGGCTGGCTGACGCCGGCGGGCGATCTCCCCCGCCTGAACCGCGTGCTCATCGTGGATTCCCTCGCCGCGGCGGCGGGGGGCGCGGCGGGCGCCTCCTCCGCCACGACCTTCGTGGAGTCGTCGGCGGGCGTGGCGGCGGGGGCCCGCACCGGGCTCGCCTCGGTGGTCACCGGCCTGTGCTTCCTCCTCGCGCTGTTCTTCGCGCCGGTGGCAGGCATCGTGCCCGCGCAGGCCACCGCGCCCGCCCTCATCCTCGTGGGCTTCCTCATGACGTCGCTCGTCCGGCAGATTCCCTTCGGCGATCTCGAGGAGGGCTTCCCCGCCCTCCTCGCCGTCGCCCTGATGCCCTTCACCTACTCCATCACTGACGGCATCGGCGCGGGCTTCGTCTCCTACTGCGTGATCAAGCTCCTGCGCGGGAAGGGCGCGGAGGTACACGGTATGATGTTCGGAACCGCCGTGGCCTTCGTGATCTACTTCGCCATGCCGGCCCTGCGCAAGGTCGTCGGCGCCTAGTGGCGGGTCAACTTACTTCACCAGATCGACTCAGTTCTCGGTCGGCCGCAGCCCTCGACGTACGATCCACTCAGCCCTCGCCTCGGGGCAAGGCCTCTCGGCTCGAACGATCTATTCAGCCCTCGCCTCGGGGCAGGGCCTCTCGGCTCGAACGATCTATTCAGCCCTCGCCTCGTGGCAAGGCCTCTCGGCTCGAACGGCCACGTACGCCTCGGGCCTGCGGCCTCCCTTGGGTCGTCTGGCTCGCAATGTGGCCCGCCACTCCGCGGGAGCGCGCGCGATGTCAGGCAGGACGGCGGCAGGCGCCGTCGTCTCTCCGGGGGGCTGTGGTAGGCTAGGACTCTGCCGCGACGACGGTCGACTCTTCCAAGGAGGCCCGGGTGCTGATCGGAGCCATGCGCGAGTACTTCAGGGGGCTGAAGCTCATCCTCCTGTTCGTGATCGTCGCCTTCATCGCCACCTCCTTCCTCTACTTCGGCTCCGACACCCTGCGCATGGGCAATGCGCGCTCCAACGCCGTCGCCTCCGTCAACGGCGAGGAAATTCCTCCCGCGCGCTTCCAGCGTGTGCAGCGCAATTACATCGAGTACTACCGGCGCGCCTACCAGCAGAACATCACGCCGGAGATGGCGGAGCGTCTCGGCCTCACCCAGCAGGTGATCAACGATCTCATCCAGGAGACCCTCGTCCTCCAGCAGGCAAAGCGCGAGGGCATCACGGTGAGTGACGACGAGCTGCGGCTGCGCATCCAGTCCATTCCCGCCTTCCAGGAGGAGGGACGTTTCTCGCGGGAGCGCTATCTCACCCAGCTCCGGCAGGCGCGCATCGAGCCCTCGGAGTTCGAGAACGAGGTGCGCCGCGAGATGCTGCGCCAGAAGATGGAGTCGATCGTCAAGGAGGGCATCAAGGTCTCCGACGCCGAGGTGGAGCAGGTCTACAACGCCCGCTACGAGCGCGTGCGGGCCGACTGGGCCTTCGCGGAGACCGCGCCCCTCCTCGCCCACATCACGGTGTCCGACGCCGACGCCGAGGCGTATCTCAAGAGCCACGAGGCGCTCTTCAGCCGGCCCGAGCGTCGGCGCATCCAGTACGTGTTCATCACGCCCAAGGCTTTCACCCCTGCGGTGACCGACGCGGACGCCGAGGCCTACTACAAGGAGCATCGCGCGGAGTTCGAGCGGCCGCAGCGCTTCCACGCCGCACACATCCTGGTGCGGGTGCCTCCTACCGGGGGCAGCGAGGCGGAGAACAAGTCGAAGGCCACCGTCGAGGCGGCGATCCGCCGCGCCAAGGCGGGGGAGGACTTCGGCAAGCTCGCCAAGGAGCTGTCCGAGGACACCGCCACCGCCTCCCAGAGCGGCGACCTCGGTTTCGTGGGCAAGGGCGAGATGGTGCCCCAGTTCGAGGAGGCGGTGTTCGCGCTGAAGAAGGGTGAGGTCTCCCCGCAGCCCGTGCGCACGCCGTTTGGCTATCACGCCATCAAGGTCATCGACATCCAGGAAGGCGGGCTCCAGCCCTTCCGGGAGATCGCGGTCAAGATCAAAGACAGGCTCGCCGCCGAGCGGAGCGAGCGCGCAGCCCAGACCAGGGCCGACGAGGCGCGCACCGCCCTCCTCGCCGCCAAGGACTTCTCCGTGGAGGCGAAGAAGCTGGGCCTCGACGTGAAGGACACCACTGTCGCCCGCGGTGATGGCCTCGAGGGCATCGGCCGCGATCAGCAGCTCGAGGACACGATGTTCGGCCTGGCCATGGGCGGCGTGTCGCCCGTGATCAAGACCGCGGGCGGTCTCGTCATCGCCCGCGTGGTCGAGCAGTTGCCTGCGGGCGTGCCGTCTTTCGCGGATATCAAGGACAAGGTAGTGGAAGCGGTGAAGCGCGAGCGGGCGCAGACCGCCGCGGAGGAGCGCGCCAAGGCCTTCGCGGCGAGCGTGGGCAGCGGCGACTTCCTCGGCGCGGCCCGCCGCGACAAGCTCCAGACCGGCGAGACGCCGCTCTTCTCGAGGGCCGAGCCGCCCAAGGACAAGGAAGCGCTGCCCGGGCCCGTGCTCCTCGCCGCCCTCCGCACCGCGGTGGGCGCCCTCTCCGATCCCATCCGAACGCCGAGCGGGGTGTACGTGATCAAGACGGTGGAGCGCCAGCCCGCCGATCTCCAGGGCTTCGCCAAAATGCGCGACGAGATGCGCACGCAGCTCCTCGAGTCGAAGCGCAACGAAGCGTGGGCGCGGTGGATCAAGGGGCTCTACACGGGCGCCCAGGTCAAGATCCAGGGCGAGACCGTCCCGGTCGAGCGGTAATGGCCATCCAGCGCACGCCCATGACGCGCGAGGGACACAACCGTCTTAAGGAGGAGCTCGATCGCCTCAAGCGCGTCGAGCGTCCCGCCATCACCCGCGCCATCGCCGAGGCGCGGGCCCACGGAGACCTCTCCGAGAATGCGGAGTATCACGCCGCGCGCGAGAAGCAGAGCTTCATCGAGGCGCGCATCGCCGATTTGGAGGGCAAGGTGGGAGCGGCGGAGGTGATCGAGCCGCCGACCTCAGGCGATCGCGTCACCTTCGGGTCCACCGTGCGCCTGGAGGACGAGGCGGGCAAGGAGACGCGCTACCAGATCGTGGGCTCGGAGGAGGCCGATCCCGCGAACGGCCGCATCTCCATCATGGCGCCGCTCGCGCGCACGCTGATCGGCAAGAAGGTCGGCGATACGGTGATCGCGCAGCTCCCGGGAGGCAAGAAGACCTTCGAGATCCTCGAAGCGAACTTCCCCTGGGCGGAGCAGGCCTAGCCGGCGCTAGCGGAGCGCGTCGCGCAGTTCGCGGGTGAGCGCTTCCACGGTACCCCGCGTGCCGCCCTGCAGCTTGCTCTTCCACTCCCCCTCGGTCTCGAAGCGGCGATCCTTGAGACGCTCGCCCCACGAAGCCACCGCCGCGCGAATCGCGTTGTGGTCGTAGGCATCGCGCTTGAGCTCGCGCGCCCGCGCCATGACGTCGGGAGCGACCCGGATGAAGGCGCGCAGGGCGGAGCCGGTCTTGATCGAGTACTTCCGCCCCGCCCACGCGGTGGGGAAGACCCCCGCCACCGCCTTCATGTAGTTGAGGAAGAAGCGCTTGGCGTTCTGGCGGAGCTCGTTGGTGCGGGCGCCGCCCCCGATCTTCTCCACCGTCTCGAAGAAGTCCACGATCTCCTCGGCCAGCGGGGCCTGGGAGACGCGGCCGTGCCCGGTGCCGAGCATCTTGATCTCGCCCGCGAGTGGCGAGGTGTCGTCCTCGTTCAGCGAGCGGATCACGTCGTGGGCCAGGGCCTGGTTCGGATCGGGGTAGAGCTTGCGCCCGGCCAGGCTCACGATGTGGGACGGGTTGAGCCGCGTGTGCTTGGCGTTGATGGTGACGAAGAGCTCCACGGTCTGGCGGGCGTCCAGCCGGTCGAAGAGCACCGCGGGCACCTCGATGCCGAGGTTCTCGCCCGCCTGGGTCAGCGCGTGCAGCGCGAGGAGCCGGTGCTGGCCATCGAGGACTCGCAAGACACCGTGCTCCTCGGGGATCTGGAGCAGGCCGAGGTCGTGCTGGCTCGCCATGGGCGTGAACGTGAAGCGCTTCTCGGAAGTGATGATGACCGCGCCCGGGATGGCGGGGAGGGTGCCCGCGTCCTTGCAGTCACGGTAGTAGCCGACGAGTTCGTCGATCTTTCGGCGGATGACCGGGCGCTGGTAGGCCGCCTCGCTCTCGCCGATACGCTTCTCGAGGGCCTCCCAGTTGACGCGCGACCGATTGCTACGCTTGCTCTTCGCCGGTGGGGCCGCCGCTGCGCCCGCGTAGCCTAGGACCTCGAACTTGACCAGGCGATCGATGTCCTTGGCCGAAAAGGAAGCCTGGAAGAACTCCACGCCGAACTGCTTCACGCGGTGCGCAGGAACGGTGATCATCAGCTTCCTCCACCTTTCCGATGAGCTCGGCGGCTACTGTAATCGATGGATAAACCCCTGTCAACATTTACCTTTTTCGGTACTGCCCAGCCTGGGATACACCCCACATGGTGTGTCTCGAGAGGAGCTTATCCACAATATGTGGGCAACCTGGGGACTAGTCAGATAACCTAAGCAGACTGCGCAGGCAGGCAGTGAGCAAAGAGCCTGAATTTGAAGCAGAATCCGCGGGTCTGGAGGTGCGACATCATGTCGGATGAACGGTCACTCAGTGAGCTCGCGGATCGCACAGCGGTGAGTGACGTGGTTCTCACGTTCGCGCGATCACTGGATCTGAAGGACTGGGCAGGCTGTCGCCGCTGCTTCCTCGACGAGATCGAGACCGACTACGCCGATCTCCGCGGCGAGCCGCCCGCGAGCACGTCAGCCGACGACTTCGTGGCCAAGCGCCGCGGCGCCCTCGCGCACCTGAAGACCCTCCACCTCAGCACCAACCACCAGGTCACCGTGGAGGGGGACACGGCCATCTGCGTCTCCGTAGCTGTGATCCACCGTCTCCGCCCCGAGGATGGCGAGCGCTTCGACACCTACTGCGGCTACTCCCACACGCTGCGCCGCACCTCCTCGGGCTGGAAGATCGCCAAGGTCAAGCAGACCGTCCACTGGAACACCGGCAACCCCGCCATCCACCAGGGCGCCCGGCGATAGCCCAACCGACGCTCGTCCTCGAGCGGACTAGCGTCCCGCGCGCAGGAAATCGAAGTCGCAGCCGAAGTCGGCCTGCAGCACGTGATCCATGTAGAGCTTGCGATAGCCACGCTCGGGCACCGTGGCCGGCCGCCACGCTGCGCGCCGCCGCGCCAGCTCCGCCTCGTCCACGAGCAGATCGAGCGTGCGCTCCTTCACGCTCATCCGGATACGATCGCCCGTGACCACCAGCGCGAGCGGTCCTCCCACTGCGGCCTCCGGCGTCACGTGGAGCACGATGGTGCCGAAGGCCGTGCCGCTCATCCGCGCGTCCGAGATGCGCACCATGTCCTTCACTCCTGCGCGCAGGAGCTTCTGCGGAATCGGCAGGTAGCCCGCCTCGGGCATGCCGGGGCCGCCCTTTGGCCCCGCGTTCTTCAGGACGAGGATGCTCTCGGGCGTGACGGGGAGCGCGGGATCGTCGATGCGCGCCGACAGGTCCTCGAGCGAATCGAATACCACCGCGGCCGCCTCCGTCTCGAAGAGCCGCGCGTCGGCGGCCGAGCGCTTCAGGATGGCGCCGCCGGGAGCGAGGGTGCCGAAGAGCGCCACCAGGCCGCCCACGGAGAGGATGGGCTCGTGTCGCGTGCGGATCACCGAGTGGTCGACATAGCGAGGAGCGGCGTCAAGCCGGGCGCCCAGCGTCTCCCCTGTCACCGTGAGGCAGTCGAGATGCAGCTGCGGCCGCAGCTCTGCCAGCACCGCGCCCAGCCCTCCCGCGTTGAAGAAGTCCTCCATGTAGAAATCACCCGAGGGCTTGAGATCCACGACCACGGGCGTCTCGTCCGAGATGACGTTGAGCCGCGTGAGCGAGATGGGCACGCCAGCCCGGCCCGCGATGGCCGTGAGGTGAATGATGGCGTTGGTGGATCCGCCGATGGCGAGCAGCACGCGCAGGGCGTTCTCGAAGGCCTGCGGCGTGAGGATGCGGTCGGGCGTGAGCCGGTCTGCGGCCAGCCTCACCGCCGCTTCCCCGGTGGCCTCGGCGGCGCGCAGCCGATCCGCGTGGACCGCGGGAATCGCCGCGGTGCCGGGCAGCATCATGCCGAGCGTCTCCGCGATGCACGCCATGGTGCTGGCCGTGCCCATCACCGCGCAGGTGCCCGCGGTGGTGGCGAGCCGGCCCTCCACGCCGTCGATCTCGTCCTTGGAGATCTGTCCCGCTCGGTAGCGTCCCCAGAAGCGCCGGCAGTCCGTGCAGGCGCCGAGTCGCTCGCCCTCCCAGCGTCCGGTCATCATGGGCCCGGCCACGAGTTGTATGGCGGGCACGCCCGCGGAGGCAGCGCCCATGAGCTGGGCAGGCACCGTCTTGTCGCAGCCGCCCACCAGCACCACTGCGTCCATGGGCTGGGCCCGCACCATCTCCTCCACGTCCATGGACATGAGATTCCGGTACAGCATGCTCGTGGGCTCGAGGAATACCTCGCCGAGCGAGACGGTGGGGAAGTCGATGGGCAGGCCGCCCGCCGCCGACACGCCGCGCTTGACCGCGTCGATCAGCTCGGGGAAGTGGCGGTGGCAGTTGTTGAAGCCACTGCCGGAGTTCGCGATCCCCACCACCGGCTTGGCGAGGCTCGCCGTCGAGTAGCCCATGGAGCGCGCGAAGGAGCGGCGCAGGTAGAGGGCGAAGTCCCGATCGCCGTAGTTGGTCAGTCCGCGAGAGAGTCCGTGGTCCATGATTCCACTCCGTCAGATGAGGCCGGCGGCGCCCGCGAGGGCGCCGAGGCCGAAGAGGAAGAAGAGAGCGGCCGCGACGCGGCGCCACCAGCCCAGCGGCATGAGGCGGTGCAGCTTCATCGCGGCCAGCACCGCGAGACCGTCGGCGGCAAGCATGCCGAGGGTGGTGCCCGCGGTGACCTGGATCGCCGAAGCGTAGCGCGCGCCCAGGGCCACCGTGGCGAGCTGCGTCTTGTCGCCCATCTCCGCAAGGAAGAAGATCACGCAGGTCGAGGCGAGCGCGCCCCAGCCGGGGCGCTCCCCCGGCTCCTCCGCGGTGTCGGGCAGGAGCGCCCAGATGCCGAATCCGATGAAGGTGAGCCCGAGGATCACGGCCAGCGTGCGCGGCGGCACGAGACGGGCCAGCCACACCCCGACGGTGGCGGCCAGCGCATGGTTGAGCACGGTGGCGAGGAGGATGCCCAGCATGACGATCCAGGGGCGCCGGTAGCGCGTGGCGAGCGAGAAAGCGATGAGCTGGGTCTTGTCGCCCATCTCTGCGAGCGCCACCACGGCGAACGAGCTCCACAACGCGGTCATCGTGACGATGATACCGCGCGGACCGGACGCCGGTCAGGCGCGGGGCGCGAGGAGTGCGGTCAGGCGGCGAACCGTGTCGAGGGAGTCCGCCGTCCCTACCGTCTCCACCACCTCGCGGGCGCGCGGCTCGCTCAGGCGCTCAGCGGCGAGGGAGAGAAACTTCGCCACCACCTCTTCGGAGGCCACGGGATTGGCGGCATCGCCGCGCACCACGCCCGTGGTGTGCGAGAGGACGCGGCCATCGCGGAGCTCCACCTTCACGTGTGCGGTGGGATAGTCGGCGCGCTTGAGCGCCATCTCGTCGTCGGCGGCCACCTCGATGCGCTTGGCCATGGCGAGGATGCGCTGATCGTCGAGCTCGCACTCCTCGAAGGCGGCGGTGTCGGTGCGGCCGAGGACGAGGGCAGCCGCCACCGCGTAGGGAATGGAGAACTTGGCGCCGAGCATGGTGCGCGGCGCCGTCTCCAGCATGCGCAGGCCGAAGGGAATCGAGGTGACGTGCACGGTGGCCACGTCGTCTCCCGCGAAGCGGTGCTGGGCGCGAAGGGCCATCACCGCGTCGAGGGCCGGGTGATTCATGCGGCAGCAGGCGTGGAACTTGAAGTAGTTCTGCTCGATGCGGTAGCTCTCGCCGAGCCCGGCCATCGCCTCCTCCGGATCGAAGCGCTCCGCGAGAATCGTTCCGTAGACGTCGGAGGGCGCGTCGTCGAGGGCGGAGAAGCCGGCCTGGTGCAGATCCACGGCGAGAATGCCCTCGAGCCCTGAGCGCCCGGGATAGGCGTTGCGGATGGTGGCGCCCTCGAGGGCAGGCGTCCAGGTGTTGGCGGGGGTCATGGAGGCGGAGAGATTGATCACGTGGCGCATCTCGTCGGCGCGCAGCTCGTGGAGGCGCGCCACCGCCACCGCAGTGCTGATGGTCCCCCACGTGCCGTGCGAGTGCACGTTGGGCCTCGCTACGGTGGCGCCGCCGATGCGCGAGCCGACCTCGTAGCCCGCGATCACCGCTTCGAGGAGCCGCGCGCCGCACAGGCCCAATTCCTCCGCGACGGCGAGCGCGGCGGGGATGACATGGATGGCGGGGTGGCCGCCGCCGAGCCGGTTGCCCTCGTCCATCTCGAGGGCCACCCCGGCCGCGGCGTTGGTGAAGGTGGCGAGCAGTGCGTCCGACTTGAGCCCGTGGCCGAGCAGCGTGCTGAGGCCGTGCGGCGAGCGCCGGGCGGCCAGGGCGGCCAGCCGCACGTTCTCGGGCTGCGCGCTGCCCGCCACCATAGCGCCGATGGTGTCGAGGAGGACGAGCTTGGCCGCCGCCACGGTGGACGACGGCAGGGAACCGAGCTTGATGTCGGTGGCGCAGGAGGCGAGACGGCCGAGGTAGTCCGTCACCGAACGGCTCCGGCAAGCGGCGCCATCGGGCTCGTGCGCGGGAGGAAGCGGCCGTTGCCCGGCTTCTGCTCGAGGGTGCCGCCGTTCAGGAGGACCTGGCCACGGAGCAGGGTCATCCACGGCCGCCCGCGCGCCGCCCAGCCCTCGTACGGCGTGAAGCCCGCGATGCCGAGATGCTGCTTCTGCTGGATGGTCCACGAGGGCGCGGGATCCCAGATGGTCAGGTCGGCGTCGGCGCCCACGCGCACCACGCCCTTGCGAGGATAGAGGCCGAAGATGCGCGCGGGGTTCTCCGCCATCACGCGGGCCATCCACGTGACGGGTAGCCCCCGGTTGACTACGCCCTCGCTCCACATCAGGGGCACCAGCGTCTCCAGAGAGGGCGCGCCGAAGGGGATCGGCTTGCCCTCCTTGTCCACGAAGATGTTCGTCCGTCCCGGCTCCTTGGCCGCGGGCACGCGCGGCGAGTGGTCACTCGCCACGGTGGAGACGAAGCCCTGCTCCGAGCCCGCCCACAGCGCGGCTTGGTTGACGCCGTCCGCGGAGCGGAGGGGCGGGCCGATCTTGGCGAAGGGACCGAGGCGCACCATCTCCTTCTCGTTGAGGAGGAGATACTGCGGGCAGGTCTCCGCCCACACGCGCTGGCCCTCCGCCTGCGCGCGCTTGATGCGCTCGAGCCCGAGCTTGGTGGAGAGATGCACGATGTAGACGGGGCACTCGGTGAGCTTGCCGATGAGGATGGCGCGGTTGATCGCCTCCTCTTCCGTCCAGTCGGGGCAGGTGGCGGGGAAGTCGGTGGGTGCGGTGCGGCCTTCCGCGATGGCCTTGTCCTCGAGGTAGCAGAGGATGTCGCCGTTCTCGCAGTGGAGCTGGCAGATCCCGCCCAGGCGCCCCAGGATGTCCATGGTCTTGGCGATGAATTCGTCGGAGACCATGCGCTTGGGCCGCTTCTTGTACGTCATGAAGAGCTTGAACGACGTCACGCCCATGCCGAAGGCTTCCGTGATGCCTTCCAGGATCTTCGGCTCGTGGTTGAGGATGAAGTGGAAGCCGAAGTCCAGCACGGAGAGCGACTCCGCCTCCTCGCGCAGCCGGGCTACCGCCGCGGGGAGCGTTTCGCCTTCCTCGTAGACGACGAAGGGCAGGAGCGTGGTCAGCCCCGTGTGAGCGGCCGCCATGGCCGCCGTCTTCCAGTCGTCGTACTCCGCGCCGACATGGAGATGGCAGTCGATGAGCCCGGGCAGCACGAAGCGGCCGCTGGCATCGATGACGCGATCGGCGGGGGGGAGGAGATTCTCCGGGCCGATGGCGGCGATCTTGTCGCCCTTGATGGCCACCGCTGTCTCGACAATATCCGAGGCGGTGACGACCTTGCCTCCGCGAACGATGGTGTCGACGCGCGGCGTACTCGTCATTGCGAGATCTCCGGGTTGGGGGACGATGCGCAGCCGCCGGGCCTCTTCGGGCCTTCGGCTCTCATCGATGCGTCTCCTTCTCCGTCACGGGCTGGAGCAGCGTGCCGTAGTGTTGAGGTTGGCGGCGGCCGAGGAAGTTCCAGCGCTTGCGCACCGGCGTCATCTGATCGAGATCGATGCGCGAGACGATCAGCTCGTCGCCCGTGGTGGCGGCCTTGGCGAGAACCTGCCCCTGCGAGCTGATGATGCACGAGCCGCCGATCAGCTCCACGCCGTCCTCGATGCCCGCCTTGGCGATGCCCACCACGAAGCAGGCATTCGCATAGGCGCCCGCCCGCATGCAGAGCTCGTTGAGGTCGAGGGCCAGGGCCGAGATGGGCGTGTTGTAGCCGATCAGGATGATCTCCGCCCCCTGGAGGGCGAGAGCGCGGTAGCTCTCGGGATAGCGGCGGTCCTGACAGATGGCGATGCCGACCTTGGCGCCGCAGGCATCGAAGACCTTGTAGCCCGTGTCGCCGTGGGCGAAGTAGTACGGCTCGTAGACCTGGGCGAAGCCGTCCGGCTCCCGCGTGCCGGGGAGGTGGATCTTCCGGAACGTCCCGCAGAACTTCCCCGCGGTGTCGGTGAGGAGCGCGGTATTGAAGTACTTGCCGTCGGCCTTCTCGCAGAAGCCCACGTGGACGGCGATGCGCGCCTCCCTGGCGCGGCGGAGCAGGGGCTCGAGCGCCTTGGGCGGCATCTCCGTCTCGAAGAACTGATCGAAGTCCTTGCGGATCTTCTTGGGGAAGTAAGTGGTGAGCGCCATCTCCGGATAGGCGATGAGCTCCACCCCCTGCTGCTTCGCCTGCTCGAGGAGGGTGAGCATGCGCTCGACGATCTCCTCGCGGCTCGAGCCTTCGTTGTTGGGGCCCATCTGGGCAGCGGCGACGGTGACATTGCGGGCCATATTGGTCTCCTTAGCCGGCGGCTGAAAAGGGCCCATCTGCTTCGTGGGCGGATCTACTCAGCCCTCGTCTCGCGGCCAACATCAGCCGCTCAACTCGAACGGCGGTCGCACGCTCAACGTACAGGGAGTACGTCTCGCGTGCGACCTTCGGGCGCCGCCTCGCATCTGGGCCCTCTTGAGCCGCCGGCAACTTTGGCGGCACGGCTATGTGATTCCGAGCTTGGCGACTTCCTCGCGGACGAGGCGCTTGATCTCGCGCTCGAGATCGACGAAGGCCGCGCTGGAGCGATCGCGCGGATGCGGCATGGTCATGTCCACGATTTCCTTGATGGTGCCGGGACGGGTGGCCATGACCACGATGCGGTCGGCGAGGAAGATCGACTCCGAGATGCTGTGGGTGACGAAGACCACCGTCTTCTTGTCCTGCTCCCAGATGCGCAGCAGCTCTTCTTGCATCACCTCGCGCGTCTGCGCGTCGAGGGCGCCGAAGGGCTCGTCCATGAGGAGCACCGAGGGGTGGTTGGCGAGCACGCGTGCGATGGCCACCCGCTGCTTCATGCCCCCCGAGAGCTCGCGCGGGTACTTCTCCTCGTGCTCAGCGAGGCCGACCAGGGAGAGATACCGTCGGGCCACGGTGCGCCGCTCCGCGCGCGGCATGCCCTGGATCATGGGGCCGAACTCCACGTTCTCGATTGCGGTGCGCCAGGGGAAGAGCGCGTACTCCTGGAACACCACGCCGCGGTCGGCCCCCGCCTGCGTCACCTCGTGGCCGTCCACGAGGATCTGGCCCGTGGTGGGCTCGACGAAGCCCGCGATCATGTTGAGCAGGGTGGACTTGCCGCAGCCCGAGGGGCCGAGGAGGCACGTGAAGCTGTTCTCCGGCAGGTCCAGGCTCACCTCGTCGAGGGCGAGCGTGCCCTCGACGTAACTCTTCGACACGCCCTGGATCTGGATCGACGTCATGCCTGCCCCCGGGCCTGGCTGCGCCAGCGGAGGAGCCGGCCCTCGAGCTTGCGCAGCAGCACGTTGGCGAGCACGCCGATGATGCCGATCACCGCCGCCCCCAGGAGCATGTTGGAGACGAGGAAGAAGGTGCGCGCGTCGTTGATGAGGAAGCCGAGACCGGAGTCGGCGGCGATGAACTCCGCGGCCACGATGACGAAGAAGGAGAGGCCGAAGGCGAGCCGCAATCCCGTGATGATGTTGGGCGTGGCCGCGGGCAGCACCACGTGCCAGAAGATCTGCCGCTCCGTGGCCCCCAGGCTCGCCGCGGCCCGGATGAGCACGGGGTCGACGTACTTGATGCCCTCGATGGTGGTGGTGAAGATCGGGAAGAAGGCGGCATAGGTGATGAAGGCCACCTTGGAGGCTTCTCCGATCCCGAACCACAGCACCATCATGGGCAGGAAGGCGAGCGGCGGAATGGGCCGCAGCATCTCCAGCATCGGCTCCACGAGATGCTCGAGGAGACGCGAGCGGCCCAGCGCGGTGCCCACCACGATGCCGAGCGCGGCGGCGATGCCGAAGCCCCACAGCACGCGCGAGAGGCTCGCGGTGATGTGCCTGAGCAGCTCGCCGGAGGCCGCCATCTTGATGCCCGTGCGCAAGACTTCGTCGGGCGCGGGGAGGAGAATGGGGTTGAACACCTTGAACACGTGCGCGTTCAAGAGACTCACGCCCCACCAGAGGACGAAGAAGAGCAGCAGCGACACCACGCGCAGCACCGTCACGGTGGGCCGGCTCAGTCCCCGTCGCGAGGGACGCCGACCCGCCGCGGGAGCGGCGGCGACGCTGACCGCCGCGCGGGGCTGCCTTACCGCTTCGGCTTCCATGTCACGAGCTTCGGGTCGATCTCGGACATCAGCCCCGTGGAGAAGACGTCGTCCGGAGAGACGGGATTGGGAATGCGCTTGATGTCGAGGGCCCACTCGCTCTGGGATCGGACGGCGAGCGCCGCGTCCTCGTCGAAGGCCATGGTGTAGCGGTTGGCGTCCGTCATGACCTTGAGGGCGTCCTTGTCGTCGATGCGGAGCGCCTTCTCCAGCACGTCGAGGGCCTTGGCGCGGTCGTTGACCATCAGGTCGTTGCCGCGCTTGAGGGCGCGGATGACCGCCTTGAGGGTCTTGGGCTTCTCCTTGATCCAGGTGTCCGAGGCGAGGAGGAAGGCGTAGACGTGCAGGAGCTGCTTGTCCCCCGTGAGCGGCTCCGGCTTGCCCGTGATGTAGGACACGGTGGCCGTGGTGTAGAGCGTGCCGCCCAGCTTGACGAGACGGAAGAGGTTGGGCTGCCAGCCGAGGAAGCCGTCCACATCGTTCTTGGAAGCGGCCACCACGCCCTCGGAAGGCTGCATGTTCACGAGGGTGACCTTGTTGGCGTCGAAGCCGTACTGCTTGGCGAGCTTGGCGAGGATGAGCACCTGCGAGTTGCCCTGGGTGTGCGCGAGCTTCTTGCCCTCGAGATCCTTGGGGCTGGCGAGCCTGGTCTTGGGCGAGAGCACGAAGCCCTGGGTGCCCGCGATGTTCGCGAGCGGCGCGATGGTGCGCACGGGCAGCCTCTGGCCGCCCAGCACGATCTGCGCGAAGCTGCCGCCGCCCGCCAGGCCCTGCTGGCCGCTCGCCATGAGGGTGATGATGTCGCCGCCCGACTGCTGCCACTTCACCGTGACGTTGAGCCCTTCGTCCTTGAAGTAGCCGAGCGCGTCGGCGATGGCGATCTGCGAGCCCAGCTGCGGGTCGCGCACGGCGGGCAGGTCGAAGGTGGCCTGCTCCACGGCGCCCTGGGCATGGGCCTGGCCCACGAGCAAGGCGACGGCGGAGACGAGGAGGGCGACGAGTCGAATCGTGGATGTCACGGTGTCCTCCTCACGTGGTGGTCCGAAGCGTAGCTTCCCTGGCAGCAACGCCCATGCCAGCCCCTGCCTGACCCGTCCTCTCCGACTTCGCCCGTACCCGGCTCGTTTAGGGAGATACCCCAAACTCCGCGCCTCGGCAAGCTGCCGAGTCCGCGGGCAATCGCCCGCGCCTGCTCACGAGAGGCGCAGCCCGATCCTCTCGCCCCCGGAGGGGGAGAGGGCGAGGGTGAGGGGGAGTGTCGGCTTCACTCTGACTGTCCCAGCCCTCGCCTCTCCGCTCGAAGCGAGCGGCTCAGCTCGAACTGCGGCCCCCGGAAGGGGCGAGGGGCAGGGCGAGGGGCAGTAGCGGATCCACTGCAACTGTCCAGCCCTCGCATCGAAGCGAGCGGCTAGGCTCGAACTGCGGCTTCCGGAGAGTGAGAGGGCAAGGGTGCGTTGGAGTGTCGGGTTCACGCCTCCCCGCTCGAAGCGAGCGCGCGGCTCGGCTCGAACTGCGGCCGCCGGAGGGAGAGAGAGCTAGGGAAGAGGACAGAACGGCCTCGGCCCCACCCTCACCGTGCCCCCTTTCACCGAGGGAGAGGGTGCGGAGGGCCGGCGCAGGTACCGGCCATGGGCGGGCCCTACGATCTTTCCGCGCTCGTAGACGAGATCCCCGCGCAGGAAGGTGGCGGCGACCTTGCCGGTGAGCTGCTGCCCTTCGAACGGCGTGTAGCCCTGGGCCGACGGCGAGTCCGCCGCGCGCACCGTGAAGCTCTGGTCCGGATCGAGCAGCGCGAGGTCCGCGTCGTAGCCCGGCGCCACGTCGCCCTTGTTGAGGAGGCCGTAGCGCTGGGCGGGGTTCCACGAGCAGAGCTCGGCCATGCGATGGAGGGGCAGGCCGCGCCGGCGCCCTTCGCTGAACACGCCGGAGAGGAGATACTCGGTGCCCCCGAAGCCCGACTTGGCGAGCCAGATGTCGTCGGGATGCTCGGCGGCGACCTTTGCCTCGGAGGCGCAGCAGGCGTGATCGCTCACGATCCAGCTCACCTCGCCCGTGAGCACGGATCGCCAGAGGTGCTCCACGTCGTCCCGGGGTCGGATGGGTGGGTTGACCTTGGCGAGCGCGCCCGTGGGCGCATTCGTGTCGAGGAGGAGATGGCCCACCGTCACCTCGCGGCGGAAGTCGATGTGGGGAAACACGCGCTGCATCGTCATGGCGGCTTCCATGGCCTTGCGAGACGAGAGATGCAGGAGGTTCACGTTGGGGCAGGCCGCCTCGTTCGCGAGATAGGCGGCGATCCACACGGCGAGACCTTCCGAGTGCGGCGGCCGCGCCACGCTGTAGGCGTGAAGCCCCTTCAGGCTCGGATCCGCCTGAACGATGCGCGTGTAGGCGTTGAGGATGTCCGCCAGCTCGCAGTGGAAACTGACGCTGATTACTTCGCGCAGCTCCGGCCGGCGCTCGATGAGCCGCGCGGCCCCCCGCAGGATGAACTGGAAGTGGGCGAGGTCGTAGCTCTCGCCTTCGGGCAGCATGAGGAACTGCCGCTGCGCCGCGGGGTCGGCGGTGCCGTGGAGGCCATAGCCGCCGTAGAACATGAAGATCTTGAACGACGGCACGCCGTGCTCGACGGCGAGCATCTCCATCTCGTCGATGTGGGCGCGCTCGATGGGCGCCACGTGGTAGGCGTAGTCGCACCAGTACCGTCCCTCGGACTGGCGCAGCACCTCGGGAAAGAAGTCGCGATAGGCGCCGCCGCGGTTGAGGTAGTACTGGCCGGTGCGGAAGTAGGTCAGCATGGCGGTGACGCCGCCCATCAGCGCGGCCTTGCTCTCCGTCGCCGCATCCTCGGCGAGGGGGGCGTAGATGCCCGCGTGGGTGTGGGCGTCGACGAGGCCGGGGAAGCCGAGGAGGCCTCGGGCGTCGAACGTCTGCAGGGCGTGGGTGGCGGGGATCTCGCGCGCGACGCGAGCGAACCGTCCGTCCTTCACGCCCAGGTCCATCGGCTCGACGGTGGGCTGCCCGGGCCGCACGAGCCGCACGTTCTTGATGACGAGGTCGAGCGGGCCGGCCGTCATGTCTCCTCGATCTCGATGGGGAAGAGCTCCAGCGGATCGTCGACGATCACCAGGTGATGCACGTTGAACTCGAAGACCTCCCCCGCCTTGATGTCCGAGGGTGAGAAGGGGAAGGCGAGGTTGCCCGCGATGGCCTTCCGTCCCGGATACGTCACGTGCAGCCCCGCCGAGCGCGCGAGGGCGAGGACGGCCGCCGAGGTGTCGGGATCGTCGGCGATGACCTCGATGATCAGGCCGATCTCGTGAGAGCGGATCTCCTTCACGGGCTCCAGCCGCCCCATGACGCCGTCTCGCCCATAGACATGGAAGATGAGCCGATAGCCGTCGGGATACGTCTCCGCCACGCGCTGGCGGATGTTCTCCAGATAGGCGTCGATCTGCGAGACGAGGACGGGATCGCGCACGCCCGCGATGGCCAGGGTGCGATAGCCGGCACGCCGCACGCCTTCGAGCTTGAGGGTGTAAGCGGGCGCCTTGACCCAGCGCGTGCCGCGCACCCGCACCTGGCGCGGATTGATCTGCTCGAAGACCGTCTGCGAGAGATCGATGGCGCCGCCGGGCAGGTGCAGGAGATACGGATCCGGCTTCTCGTAGAGGGTGTGCGCGGCCACGGAGGCGACCGTGCACACCTTGTCCGGGTTGGGCGGCTCGACCACGAAGGCGTCCTCCTCCATGAAGCCGAGGAGGCTGTCGGAGCCATGGCGCGGGAATGCGGCCGCGCCCCCGCACTCGAGGATCTTGCCCATGTGGATGACGAGGCCGGTGTCGAAGCCCGCGCGCATGGGCAGGGCGCCGATGGGCGCGGGATCGTAGGCGCGTCCCGCGATGACGACCTCCGCGCCCATGTCGAGGGCGCGCATGAAGGGCTCGTAGCCCATCTGGGCCACGATGCGCACGCTGCGATCGACCTCTTCGTGGGTCAGGGGAGTCTCGAGGTCGAGGGGCGAGGTGCGCCCGCTCGAGATCTGCCGCTTCAGCCAGTCCTTGTCCACCTCGGCTCCGATCACCGCGGTGCGGAAGTGATGGCCGCGCTCGCGACAGATCTCGCGATAAACCTCGAGGGCCCACTGGAGGTGCGGCGTTCCGCCTCCGCCGCCCGCCGAGCCGATGAGGACGGGCACGTGCCGGTCGCGGGCGGCGTCGAGGATCATGCCGAGGTCGCGCTTGAAGGCGCGGCGGTTGGTGAAGGGCACGCCCGCGCCGAGATAGTATGGCCCGGGATCGGTCGAGCCCGCGTCCACCGCGATGGCGTCGGGGTTGCGCTTCATGCCCTCGGCCATCGAGCGGACGGGGATGCCGTAACCCAGCATGCCCTCGGGGGCGAGGATGGTCATGCGTCGCGCGCTCATGTGTCCTCCCAGGCCACGGCGTGCTCCATGAGCGGGACGTGCTGCTGGGCGCCGTAGACGTCGCTCTCGCCGAGGGCTCCCGAGCCCAACGGTCGCCGCATGGTGATCTTGACCGCGTACGCGGGATCAAACTCGATAATCTTCAGCACGTCCTCCGCCATGACGCCGTAGAGCCCCGCGATGGTGACCCGGTCGAGGGCCTTGAGGGCCTTGAAGCGCTCGTAGGTCGCGCGATCGGGGAACACGATGTCGAGGGTGAGGAGGAAGGGGCCCGCGTTCTTGCTGGTGACGAAGGCCGCAATGTCGCCGATGGTGCGCCGCATGGGCCATCATGGCACCATCAAGCATGGGGCCTGTCAAGGCCGCGTCCCGTTGACAGTCTCCGGGATCGGATGCTAGTGTCGCGCGCATTCGAAGGGCCGAGCGGTCTTTCCGCATTCACCGGAGGCCACACGATGAGCAATGGCAAGCGGTCTTCGTCGTCCGCGCGGGTCACGCGGCGATCTTTCATGGTCACGAGCGGCGCCGCTGCCGCGGTGACGGGGTTCCCCGCCGTGCTGCGCGCGCAGTCTCGTGAGGTCAAGGTCGGCTACATCCTGCCCGTGACGGGGCCGCTGGCCTTCGAGGCCGCGCTGGCCCTCAACGGCCTCACCCTCGCCACCGACGAGATCAACGCCGGGGGCGGCATCAAGTCGCTGGGCGGCGCCAAGATCACCCTGCTGCCCGGTGACACGCAGAACAAGGTCGAGCTGGGTAACTCCGAGGCCTCGCGTCTCATCGACCAGGGCGCGGTGGCCATCATCGGCCCCTTCTCGAGCCTGGTCGCCTTCTCCGTGCGCCAGGTGACGGAGAAGAACCGCACGCCCTTCCTCCTCCTCGCCGCGGTGGCCGACAACCTGACGGAGGGCGGGCTCAAGTACACCTTCCGCATGCAGCCCAACGGCAAGGCCATGGCCACGCTCACCGTGAGCAACATGTTCGACATGGCCAAGAGCGCCAACGTGCCCATTCGACGCGTGGCCATGATGCACGAGGAAGGCAACTTCGGCACCACCATGGGCAACCACGTGGAGGCCTTCGCCAAGACCATGGGCTACGAGCTGGTGCAGCGCATTCCCTACAACCTGCGCTCGCCCGATCTCACCTCCGAGCTCTCCAAGGTCAAAGCGGCCCGGCCAGATCTCCTGATCGTGAGCGGCTACTACGGCGACTCCAAGCTCATCGCGGAGACGGCGGCCAAGCTCAAGATCGGCGTCAACGCCCTCGTGGGCCTGGCCAACGCCGCCTACTCGAATCCGAAATTCATCGCGGAGAACCGAGAGCTGACCGAGCAGCTCTTCGACGGCAACTACTGGCACAACCCGCAGAGCCCCCGCGCCCGCGCCGTCTTCGACGCCTACCAGAAGAAGTTCGGCACCACCATGTCGAACCACAGCGTGCAGGGCTACGAGGTCGTGTTCGTGCTCCGCGATGCCCTCGAGCGGGCGGGCTCCATGGATCGCGACAAGCTGCGCGAGGCCATCGCCAAGACCAACCTCACCGACCAGATCCTGACCCAGGAGTCCATCCGCTTCGACGAGACGGGCGAGGACATCTACGCCACGCCCGCGCTGATCCAGGTGCAGAACGGCAAGCCGGTGGTGGTCGGTCCCGCGAAGTACGCGGAGGCCAAGCCGATCTTCCCCGTCCTCAAGTGGAAGGGATAGGCGGGCTGCTGAAAAAGGCTTATCTGCTTCGTTGGCGCCCTCGGCCGCACGCTCAACGTACAATAAGTACGCCTCGCGTGCGGATCGACTCGGGTCTCGTCTCGCCACGACCAGAGGTCGCCGCTCGACTCGAACGGCGGGGCGCCGCCTCGCATCTGGACCTTTTTGAGCAGCCCGCGGCTTGGGAAATCAGTCTGGATGGTCAGGCGGTGACGTGACCTGGGGGCTCCTCCTCCAGGCCGTCGTCAGCGGTCTGCTCCTGGGCGGGGTGTACGGGCTGGTCGCTTGCGGGCTCAGCCTGGTCTTCGGCGTGCTCCGCATCATCAACTTCGCCCACGGCGCGGTGATGATGCTGGCCATGTATGCCACGTACTGGCTCTTCGTGCTGGCCGGCGTCGATCCCTACCTCTCGATGGTGGTGACGGCCCCGCTCTTCTTCCTTCTCGGCGTGCTGATCCAGAAGGTTGTCATCGAGCCCAATCGCACGGCGGCCGAGCACAACCAGCTCCTCCTCACCTTGGGCCTCGCGCTCTTCTTCGAGAACCTCGCCCTCGTGCTCTGGCAGGGAGACTTCCGCACCGTCAAGGTCTCCTACTCGAGCGCCTCCTTCATGCTGGGCGACGCGCTGGTCGAGGTGCCGCGCCTGGTTGCCTCGGCAGGCGCCGTCGTCATGGCGGGCGGGCTCTTCGCCTTCCTGCGCCTCACCGACGTGGGCAAGGCCCTGCGCGCGCTGGCCGAGGAGCCGGAGGGCGCGGCCCTCGTCGGCATCAACGTCCCCCGCATCCGTGCGGCGAGCTTCGGCCTCGGCTCGGCCTGCGTGGCGGTGGCGGGGGCGCTCATCACGCCGTTCTTCTACGTGGCGCCCGACGTGGCCGAGTCGTTCAACATCATGGCCTTCGTGGTGGTGGTGCTGGGCGGTATGAGTAACCTCGTGGGTGCCCTCGCGGGCGGCTTCATCGTGGGGCTCGCGGAGTCGCTGGGGGCGGCCTTCCTGCCCGGCTCGCTCAAGCTCCTCGTGGTCTTCGCGATCTTCATCCTCGTGCTGCTCTTCCGGCCCCAGGGCCTCTTCGGCGGCTCGCGTGGGCGCTAGGCTCGGCGGCGTCCTCGCCGTCATCCTCCTCCTCGCTCTGCCGCCTGTCCTGTCGAAGTACCAGCTCGAGATCCTCATCAGCGTGCTGTTCTGGGCCTATCTCGGCATCGCGTGGAATCTCCTCGGCGGCTACGCGGGACAGTTCTCGTTCGGCCACGCCGCGTTCTTCGGCATCGGCGCCTACACCTCCACCCTCCTCCTGCTCCGAGCGGGACTGACGCCGTGGGTGGGCATGGCGGCGGGGGGCGCGCTCGCCGCGGCCTTCGGTCTCTTCGAGGGGTATCTGTCCTTCCGCTACGGGCTCAAGGGCCCGTACTTCTCCCTCGTCACCCTCGCCTTCGCGGAGATGCTGCGGGTGATCGCGGTCAACACCAAAGCGGTGGGATCATCGCTTGGCCTGGTGGTGCCGACCACACGTAGCGCGCCTCAGCTGCTCATCTTCGCGGAGAAGCTGCCCTACTACTACATCATCCTCGCCATGGGCGTGCTGGCCCTGGCCCTCACGTGGAAGATCGGACGGTCGCGCCTCGGCTTCTCCCTGGCCGCGGTGCGCGAGAACGAGGACGCCGCGGAGACGGCCGGCGTGGACGCGCTCGCCATCAAGCTCCGCGCCATGGCCCTCTCGTCCTTCCTCACCGCGCTGGGCGGCACCTTCTACGCGCAGTACTTCGCCTACATCGACCCGACCATCACCTTCGGGCCGAGCGTGTCCATCGGCGCGCTCCTGCCCGCCATCGTGGGAGGGGCGGGCACGGCGCTCGGGCCCGTGCTGGGCTCCTTCGTGCTCACCCCGCTCTCCGAGCTGACGCGCTTCGCCCTCCGCGGGCGCGCAGGCGCGGACGTCATGCTCTACGGTGCTGTGCTCGTTCTCGTGATCTCCTTTCTCCCTCAAGGCATCATGGGGCTGGTGCGCGAGCGCCGCCGCCGAGCGAGCCGAGCGTGAGCCTGCTCGAGATCTCCGGTCTGACCAAGCGCTTCGGCGGGCTCCTCGCCGTGAGCCAGTTCGATCTCGCCGTCGAGGCGGGGGAGATCGTCGGGCTCATCGGCCCCAACGGGGCGGGGAAGACCACCGTGTTCCACTTGATCGCGGGCTTCCACGCGCCGACCTCGGGCGAGATCCGGTTCAAAGGCGCGTCCCTCGTGGGCGCCAAGCCGCACGCCGTCTGCCGGCGCGGGCTCACGCGCACCTTCCAGATCGTGCAGCCCTTCGCCGGGCTCACCGTGATCGAGAACGTCATGGTCGGCGCCTTCAATCGCGAGCGCGACGCGGAAGCGGCGAGGCGATCGGCGCAGGAGATCGTGGACTTCGTGGGCCTGGGCCCGCGCCGCGACGCTCCCGCGCGCAGCCTCACCCTCTCGGATCGCAAGCGCCTCGAGATCGCGCGCGGCCTCGCCACGCGTCCCGAGCTGCTCCTCCTCGACGAAGCCATGTCCGGGCTCAACCCCACGGAGATCGAGGCCATCATCGGCTTGATCCGGCGCATCCACGCCCGCGGGGTGAGCCTGCTCATCATCGAGCACGTGATGCAGGCGATCATGGCGCTCTCCCACCGGCTCGTCGTGCTCCACCATGGCGAGAAGCTGGCGGAGGGCTCGCCCGCCGCCGTCGCCTCCGATCGGCGCGTCATCGAGGCCTACCTGGGAGAGAGCGCGTGAGCCTGCTCGAGCTGCGAGGCGTGGAGGTGGCCTACGGCGACCTGCCCGCCCTCCGGGGCGTCACCGTCTCCGTGGAGGCGGGGGAGACGCTCTCGGTGGTCGGCGCGAACGGGGCGGGCAAGACCACCATGCTGCGGGCGATCTCGGGGCTCATGCGACCGCGCGCGGGGCAGATCCTCCTCGACGGCGCTCGTCTCGACAGCCTCCCCAGCCACGCCATCGTGGAGCACGGCGTGGTGCAGGTTCCCGAGGGGCGCAAGATCTTCCCGAGCCTCTCCGTGCTCGAGAATCTCGAGATGGGCTCCTACGTTTCCGCGGCCAGGGCCCGGCGCCGCGAGGGCCTCGAGCAGGTCTTCGGCCTCTTCCCGCGGCTCGCGGAGCGCCGGCGCCAGGCTGCGGGTACCATGTCGGGCGGGGAGCAGCAGATGCTGGCCATTGGCCGGGCCCTCATGGCCCGCCCGCGCGTGCTCATGCTCGACGAGCCGTCGCTGGGGCTGGCGCCCATCGTGGTGCACGAGATCTTCCGGATCATCGGCGAGATCAACCGGCGGGGCACCACGGTGCTCCTGGTGGAGCAGAACACGCGGCAGGCGCTCGCGCTCTCGCGCCGCGCCTACGTGCTGGAGAACGGCCGCGTGGTGCTCGAGGGCAGTGGCGCCGAGTTGCTCGGCAACGAGCACGTGAAGCGCGCGTACCTGGGAATGTGAGCGCCTGACCGCGCCCCGCCCCTCCCTCCGCCGCATTCGCTCGCGCGCGAGCGTCTCCGGCGGAGTGTGATGCGCCACCGAGCGTTGTCCGGAGCGATCCGACACGCTATAGTTCACCGCACGTCGCGTTGCTTCATCTGGGTGCCGGACAATGGCAAGTTCTCCGGGGAGATCGTGTACATCGCTCTGATCGCCGGCTGAGACCGGGAGGATGGTCTCCGCCCGGTGGCTCGGGGAAGGAGGGCGCCATGTTCGATGTTGACCGGTTCATCGCCGACTGCCGCGCCGCCGTGCGCAGCGAGCCGGCCGTGCTCGAGGTCGTCGCGCGCGCCGTGTCCAGTCCGACCGAGGTCCTGGAGGCTCTCGGCGCTCCGCAGCGCGCAGGGGTGGCGGTGCTCCATCGATCGGATGAGCTCACCGTGCTCAACCTTGTCTGGGGACCGCGGATGTGCCAGATACCCCACAATCACGGAATGTGGGCGGTCATCGGCATCTACACGGGCCGCGAGGACAACATCTTCTGGCGGCGGTCGAAGAGCGGGCCCGAGCACCGGATCGAGGCGGCCGGGGCGAAGGCCGTGAGCGACAGGGAGGCGGTGCCGCTCGGGCGTGACATCATCCATTCCGTGATCAACCCGATCAAACGCCTAACGGGCGCCCTTCATGTGTACGGGGGTGATTTCTTTGCGGTCCCCCGGAGCGAGTGGGATCCAGAGCGCCTGGTGGAGCAGCCCTACGACGTCGAGAAGACGCTGGCCCTGTTCGAAGAGTCCAATCGGCTGTATCCGTCGCCCTGACGCGTGCCCGGACGACCGAGGTGATGCGCGGGCCGCGGGAGCCCACTGGAGAACGAGAGGACATCACGTGACCGACTGGACCATAGGAAGCCTCGCGGAGGCCATCCGAGCGAAGAAGATCTCGCCGATGGAAGCGGTGCAGGGATATCTGGATCGCATAGCGAAGGTCAACCCGACCCTGCGCGCCTTCATCACCGTGGACGCCGAGGGAGCGCTGGCGCGCGCCCGCGCATTGGAGAGGGAGCCGTCCCGAGGTCCCTTGCACGGCGTGCCCCTCGCCTACAAGGACCTCTGCGCCATCAAGGGACTGCCGACCTCGTGCGGCACGAAGACGCCCGACTACTTCCTCTCCGCGCGTGACTGCACCCCGGTGACCCGGCTCTCGCGGGCCGGCGCCGTCACCCTCGGCAAGCTCAACATGAGCGAGCTCGCCATGGGCCCCTTCGGAGACAACGCGCATCATGGCGACGCTCAGAACCCCTGGCGCCCCGGTCACATCACGGGCGGTTCGTCGAGCGGCTCCGGCGGGGCGGTGGCCGCGCGGCTCTGCGCGGGCGCCCTGGGCAGTGACACGGGCGGCTCGATCCGCCTCCCCGCCGCGGTCTGCGGCATCGTGGGGCTCAAGCCCACGTACGGGCGCGTGAGCCGCGCGGGAGCCATGGCGCTGTCCTGGTCCCATGACCATCTCGGACCCATGACCCTCACCGTGCGCGATTGCGCGCTGCTCCTGGGTATCATCGCCGGTCGCGATGCCGCGGACGCCACCTCGAGTCACCGGAAGGTGCCGGACTACGTGGGAGTGCTTGCCGGCCCCGTGCGCGGATTGCGCATCGGCGTGCCCGAGGGCTACTACTTCGCCGGTCTCCATCCGGATGTCGAGCGGGCCACCCGGGACGCGATCGATGCCATGGGAAAGCTCGGGGCGCGGGTGGAGCGCCTGACCGTGTCCGATCCGGAGCCCATGGTCGCCGCCTGCAACAACAAGATGGTCGCCGCAGAGGCCGCGGCCATTCACTCGCGGATTCTCAAGGAGCGGCCGGGAGAGCTCCAGCCCGCGGTCCTCGCGCGGCTGGCCCCCGGGCTCCGCGTGTCGGCCTACGACTACATCCAGGGATCGCGGCTGCGGGCACGTCTCACTCGCGAGTTCATCGCGGACGTCTTCTCGAGAGTGGATGTCCTCGTCGCGCCCACCATCCCCGAGCCCGCCCCTGCCCTCGCCGAGGCGAAGTCGGGCACCACCGACGAGGTGGTCAGGCGGATGGGCCGCTTCTCTCGGCTCACCCGCCCGTTCAACGCCCTCGGCCTGCCCGTCCTCTCCGTGCCATGCGGCTTCTCCGCCGCGGGTCTGCCCGTCGGGCTGCAGATCGTCGGCCGCCCGTTCGACGAGGCCACCATCCTCAGGCTGGGGCATGCCTACGACCAGGCGGCCGGCTGGACCGGACGCCGCCCCGATATCGACTGAGAGGGCCGCCGCCTAGTGCGTCTCCAACGAGTATTGGCTACACGCCACGTGCTCCCGCAGAGTGCCGAGCCAAATTGCGAGCCAGACGAGGCCCGAGGGAGGCCGCAGCCCGAGGCGTATGGAGGTATACGTTGAGGGCTGCGGCCGACCGAGAACGTGGCATTTCGAGCTGAGCCGCTCTGTGGCGAGGCGAGAGCTGAGTCGATCTGGCGAAGTCAAGTTGGTCCGGCACTAGTCGAAGCGAAGGCGGAAGAAAGGATGCGCCGGCGCCTCGAAGAAGTGCACGCGGCGCGTGTAGTCGAGGGCGCGCGCGTAGCTCTCGAAGCGCTCGGCGAGGCGCCGGTACGGGGGAGCGGCGTCACGGGCCGCCGCCCGCGCGTGCTCGGAGACGAAGCGATAGGCGTGCTTGCCCTGTGAGATGTAGAAGCTCGTGCTCGCCGTGCGCTCCACGCGCTCGGGAAAGATGCCGCTCATGAAGAGCGTGTAGTCACCGATGTGCCGCCGCACCGTCACCTCGTGCTCGGGCCGGAAGTCCGGCGAGTCTGCCTGCCAGGCCGACTGCATCTCCAGCATCATGTCGACCACCGTCTCGAGACGAGGCAGTGCCGTGCCTCTGGGATAGAGGTTCTCCGTCCGGGCGAATCGCGTCAGGAGATCGGCGAGATAGGGAACGGCGGGGTCGCCCTGGAGCCCGAGATCATGGAAGCTCGCGCGGATCGCCCGGTCGAAGAAGTGTCGAAGGTCCACCGCAGTCCTCTGGGGTCGCCGATGATAGCAAACGGACATCGTCGTCCTTGCCGCCCGCACCGTGCTACAGTTCTTCTTCTGCGGCGTCAATCGTGGCATAGCCGCCGCGGTCGTCACAAGGGCATCTCGACGAATTCGCACGGTTGAGCGCCTGATGGCACGTGGGTTTCGCCGAGCGGCTTGCTGGCATGCCCTGTGCTGCCGCCGGGGAGGACCTTACGTCCGGCGCACGGAAACATGCGAGCGAAATGAACTCGAGAGACTTCGGCAGAAACGGTTCGTCAGCTTCTTCGACGGGGCGGCGGAGACCTACCCACCCGGAAGGTTTTACGCGAAGCCTGGTCAGGGGCGTCATCAGTGCCCATCCCGTGCTCGGCGCGGGAGCCCTCCTGGTGCTCATCGTGCTCGTGAGCGTGCTGTCGATTCGACTCCTCTCCGCTCCCGCCGCGAAGAGTGACAACGCGGCCGACATGCTCCACGGTCGCTTTGGCTGGCAGTGGTGCCCCGAGGAATCCGCATCGGCTGTCACACCGTCCCACGCCGCCCCCATCGAGACGGGCAAGGTGCGCACGGTCAGGCAGGGAGCGCTCGGTGTGGAGTGGTTCTGGTGTCGCTCGAAGTCGCGCGGAGATCTGGTGGTCCTCCACGCCCGGGTGACCAACTACAGCAGCGACGAGATCGACCGCGTGCTGCTGGACTTCAGCCTCTACGGGGAGGACGACTCGTTCCTCGGCCACCATTCGGTGGCCATGCGAAAGGTGGAGGGCCACGGATCGTCGAGCGTCGAGGACAAGCTTCCCACCCAGTTCGGCAACTGGAACAAGTGGACGGCCTGGTCCATGAAGCTGGCCAGCGTGGACACCAACTAGACGAAGCCTCGCGACGGGCGGAAGAGGCGCCCGCCGCCGCCTCCCCCCGCCCGGGCCTCAGCGCAGTTCGGGAATCACCCAGAGGGGCTTGTCGCCGCGGGCCACCCGCTGCACGTTGTCGAAGGCGTTCCGGAAGGCCTTGGTCCAGTTTTCCCACGTCGGTCCCGCAGAGTGCGGCGTGAAGGTCACGTTCTCCAGGCCGAAGAGCGGGTGGTTGATGAGGGGCGGCTCCTCCACCATCACGTCGAGGCCGGCGGCGGCGATCTGCTTGGAGAGGAGCGCATGCCGCAGCGCCTCCTCGTCCACCACGGGGCCGCGGCAGGTGTTGATGAAGATGGCGTCCTTTTTCATCATGGCGAACTCGCGCGCCCCCATCATCTTGCGCGTCTGTTCGTTGAGCGGCACGTGCAGGCTGACCACGTCGGAGGAGGCGAGCAGTTCGGGGAAGAGGGCGAACTTCACGCCGAGGGCGTCCTCCTGGTCCTCGGTGAGCCGGATCACGTCGTAGTACTGGATGTCCATGTCGAAGGCCTCGGCGCGCCGGGCCACCTTCTTGCCGATGGTGCCGAGCCCCACGATCCCGAGCGTCTTCCCCGCCAGCTCGTAGGTCCGCGTGGTGGCGAAGTCGCCCACCCGCCACTTGCCGTGGGTGACGTTGATGTGGTGGAAGGCCATCTTCTTGTACACGGCGAGGATGAGCATGATGGTGTGCTCGGCCACCGCCACGGAGTTTGCCCCGCCGTTGTTGGCGATAGGGACGCCCGCCTGCTTCGCCGCGGCCACGTCGATGCGGTCATAGCCCGCGCTGATGAGCTGCACCAGCTTGAGCTTGGAGCCGGCCTTGAAGAACGCATCGCTCATCCCCGCCCGCGGGAAGCCGACGTAGTACTCGGCGCCCTCCACGTGCTTGAGAAAGCTGGGATCGTCGTGCTCGCTGACGGCCATCTCGTAGCCCGCGGGCACCATCGCACGGGCGATCTCCATGATGGGATCGGGCATCTTGGGGGCGAAGACGATCTTGGTGGCCACGGGAATCTCCTTTGATCCTCGGTTCGGGCTAGGTCTTGGGTAAGAGGAGCATGTAGGTCGCGCGTCCAACCGCCACGAGCTTGCCCGCGCCGTCGGTAATGCGGGCCTCGCCGAAGGCGATGCTGCGGCCGCGACGGAGCAGCCGTCCCTCCGCGAGGATCTCGCCATCGCCCGCGGCGGCGAGGAAGCTGACGTTGAGATCGAGGGTGGTCTGGCCCACGCCACCCGCCGCGTGCTCGTGGGTCGTCCCGAGGGCGCCGCCCACCGCCATGTCCACCAGCGCGCTGAGGACGCCGCCGTGCACGGGAGCGCCCGCCGCGTTGCGCAGCGGATCGCGCACGGGCACGCGCAGCTTCACCCACCCCTCGCCCGCCTCGTCCACCTGCACGTCGAGATAGCGCCAGAAGAGATTGGTCTGAGCCCGCTCGCGGGCGAGGCTGAGGAGATCGGAAGGCATGGAAGCTCATTTATACCGAAAAGCCGTACGGGACTCAAACGCCCGCCTCCGCCGCGTCCGCGGTTTGGTAGACTCGGCCCCGGTCCACGGCGGACGCGCACTCACCACCCAGTGCAGGGGGAGACATGGCGAAGAGAATCGGCATCATCGGAGCGGGGGCCATCGGCTCGATCGTCGGCGGCATGCTGACCAAGGCGGGCCACGACGTGACCCTGATGGAGCAGTGGCCGGAGCACGTGGAGGCCATGAAGAAGGTGGGGCTGAGGCTGTCCGGCACCTGCGGCGAGCACGTGGTGCCCGTGAAGGCGCTGCACCTCCACGAGATGCAGGGGGTGCGCGAGCCCTTCGACTACGTCTTCATCTCCGTGAAGAGCTACGACACGGAGTGGGCCACGGCCATGGCGGTGGCGAACCTCCGCACGCCCGGCGGTGTGGTGGTGGACTTCCAGAACGGGATCAACGACGAGCGCGTGGCGGGAGTGGCGGGCCGCGAGCGCACCCTCGGCTGCGTCATCACCATCAGCGCGGGCATGTACGAGCCGGGCCACGCCATCCGCACCGACAAGGGCTCCCTCGGCTTCAAGATCGGCGAGCACGACGGGAAGGACACGGAGCGGGCGCAGGAGATCGCCCGCATCATGAACGACGTCGCGCCGACCAAGGTCACCACCAACCTGTGGGGCGAGCGGTGGTCGAAGCTCGCCGTCAACTGCATGGTCAATCCGATCTCCGGGCTCTCCGGCTACGACTCCGCGGAGGCGCGTACCGCCGACGTGCCCCGGCGCATCGCTGTCTTCACGGCGGCGGAGGTGATCCAGGTAGGGCGGGCGCGGGGCTACGAGGTCGAGCCGATCTACAGCATCACCGCCCAGCGCTTCGTGGATGCCACCCAGGGCAAGGGCCTGGCCGAGGTCGAGGCGGAGATGGCGCGCGACGCCAAGAGCCGCGTGGGCGGGCGTCCCTCCATGCTGCAGGACGTGATGAAGGGCCGGCGCACGGAGATCAACTATCTCAACGGCTACGTCTCTGAGCAGGGGAAGCAGGTCGGCGTGAAGACGCCCATCAACGACAAGATCGTGGAGCTGGTGAACGCGCCTGGGGTCGGCCTTCTCAAGCCCGATCGAAAGAATCTCGATCCACTCTGGGCCCTCGTCCCTCACTAGCATGGACAAGATCGCGCGGGTGGCGCCGCCCGAGGCGGTGAGTGTCTCGGACGGCCTCTACTCGTTCGTGGTGAAGCTGAACGAGGCGCCGGCCGGGCACTGGATCTACGTGTTCCGGCTCGTGGTTAGTTTCCCACACCAGCTCGCGCTTGAGACGCTCGAGGCGCCGGGTCAGCGTGTAGAGATTGGGCTCGGTCATGGGGCACCTCCATCGACGGTCTGGGACGATCAGACGAGCGCTACGACCGCGACGGTGTCACGGCCAGGGGAGGACGGCGGTCCGCGAGACCGGCGGCCTTTTCCCACGTCCGAGCGGCGCCGAGCACGGCGGATTCCGCGAGGGGCCGGCCGATGAGCTGGAGCCCGATGGGCAGGCCGGCGGCGGTGAAGCCGCAGGGCAGCGAGATCGCAGGCACGCCGGCGAGGCTCGCGGGCGTGGTGTAGGAGCGCCGGCCGAAGAAACGCCGCGCCGCCTCTTCCTTGCTGGCGACGGGCGCGGTGTGGCTCGTGATGGGCGGCGCCGGGTGCGGCGAGGTGGGAGCGAGGAGCAGATCGAGCTTCCCGAGCGCATCCAGGATCTGCTCACGGATCAGAGCGCGGGCGCGCGCGGC
The DNA here is from genome assembly GCA_046723845.1 of Candidatus Methylomirabilota bacterium. Classification (GTDB taxonomy): domain Bacteria; phylum Methylomirabilota; class Methylomirabilia; order Rokubacteriales; family CSP1-6; genus AR37. The sequence continues at coordinate 38,514 of JBKOVG010000056.1, forward strand.
CCGATGCACGGCGGTGGCGGGAATGAGGCCCGCCGCCACGAGGCGCCGGCGGGTGCCCGCGTCGTATTCTCCGGGACGTGTGGCGAGCCAGGACTGGTGCCGGCCCGCCGCCTCCGAGTCGCAGAGGGCCATGAAGACGCCGCCCGCGTGCGGGACGAGCGGCAGCGAGACGTCCTCCACGCGGGCGCCCATCCCGGCGAGCGCGCGTGCCGCCTCCCGCACCGCGCCGCGGACCTCGGCGTGCGTGTCGGCGCCGTCGACCAGCTCGGTGATCACGCCGATGCCGAGCTGCTTCACTCCCGCGTTCAGCGCCGCGCGATAGTCGGGCACGGCGCTGCGGCTCGTGGTCGGGTCCTTCTCGTCGTAACCTGCGATCAGGCCGAGGACGAGCGCGGTGTCCTCCACCGTGCGCGTGAGCGGCCCCACCTGGTCCATCGACCATGCGGCAGGGAAGCAGCCGTGACGCGAGACGCGCCCCCAGGTCGGCCGAAGTCCCACCGCGCCGCAGTAGGAGGCGGGACTCCGCACCGATCCGCCCGTGTCCTCGCCGAGAGTGATCGAGCAGAGCGCGGCCGCAGCGGCGATGCCCGATCCCGACGACGAGCCGCCCGGGTCGTGCGCGTCGTTCCACGGATTGCGGGGCTGCCCGTACGGGAAGCGCAGCGTGCCGCCGAGGGCGAACTCGGTCAGGTTGAGCTTGCCGATCAGGATGCCACCCGCGTTCTTGAGCCTCGTCACCACCGTGGAGTCCTCGGCAGGCACATGGCCGCGGAGAAGGGCCGAGCCCGAGGTGGTGAGAATGCCCGCCGTGTCGAGCTGGTCCTTCACTGCGAAGGGAATGCCGTGGAGCGGCCCGCGCCACTCGCCCCGGGCGGCCTCGCTCTCCGCTCGCTTGGCCTCGACCAGGGCGCTCTCGCCGCACACGGTGATGAAGGCACGCAGCCGTCCGTCGAGCCGCTCGATGCGCTCCAGGTAGGCGGTGACCAGCTCCACGGGGGAGAGGCGCTTCTCGCGCATGAGCGCGGCCTGGCGCGAGGCGCTCGCGAAGGCGAGCTCGTCGGTGCCGCCACTCACGTTGCGCCCTCGGGGCTCGTGGGCCAGGGCTCCACGCTATCGAGGGGGAGCCCATCGAGTGCGCCCAGGGCATCGAGGAACGCGTTCAGCCGATGGGCGATCTCGCTGGCGTCCTCGTCGTCGAGGGAGATGGACAGCGCGGCCGCGAGCCGCCGGACGTCCTCGGGTCCCAGGTCGTGCATGCGCGAGTTATAGCATCATTTGACGGCCTCGGCGGGTTGGGCTAGGCTCGGCGCGTGCTCGACCTCGTGATCCGCGGCGGCCGTGTCATCACGCCTCAGGGCGTGGGCTCCTGGGACGTGGGCGTGCAGGACGGACGCATCGCCGTCCTCGGTGCGCCGGGCACGCTGCCCAGCGAGGCCACGAAGGTCATCGATGCCTCCGGCCTCATCGTGACGCCGGGTGGGGTGGAGCCGCACACACATCTCGCCCACGGCATCATGTCGCACCCCGAGTCGCCCTCCATCACCCTGGGCCCCGAGGAGGACACGCGGGGCATGGCGTGCGGCGGCACCACCACCCACATCGACTTCTGCTACGTGCGGCCGGGCAGCGACCTCATGCCCGTGCTCGAGCAGCGTGCCGAGCGCTGGAAGGGCCAGTCGCACGTGGACTACGCCTTCCACATCACGCTGGCCGGGGCTCTCCCGCTGCGCGTGTTCGAGCAGATGCCCGAGGCGATCCAGGCCGGGCATCCATCCTTCAAGGTTTTCACCACCAACGTGTTGCCCCCGCATCCGAAGCGCGCGGGCAATCGCCTGGACTTCGGGCGCATCGGACTGGCCATGGAGAAGACCGCCCAGCACGGCGGCATCATGGTCGTCCACGGCGAGGACGAGGATCTCGTCCAGTTCAACTACGAGCGCTTCCGCGAGGAAGGCCGGATGGACGGGACGAACATGCATCTCGTCCACACCAAGCTCTCTGAGCTCCTGGCCTTCCGCCGCACCATCGCGCTGGCGCGGGCCATGGACGCCACCGTGTACTTCGTCCACACCTCGGCCCGGGAGGGCGTGGACGCCATCGGCGAGGCGCGCTCCCTCGGCATGCCCGTGTACGGCGAGACGCTCCACCAGTACGCGTGCTTCAACGCGGAGTACTACAAGACGCCGCGCGGCTTCTGTTCCCACACCTATCCATCCCTCAAGTTCCCCGAGGACCAGAAGGCGCTGTGGGACGGGCTGGTGCACGGCGGGCTCTCCACCCTGGCCACCGACGAGTATCCGACGAGCCTCGAGTTGAAGCTCCGCGGGCGTACCATCGAGGACGTCACAGGGGGCAACGTGGGAGCGGAGGCGCGCCTCGGCATCGCCTTCACGGAAGGGGTGGGCAAGCGCGGCATGAGCCTCGAGCGCTTCGCCGACATCACCGCTACCAACGCCGCGAAGATCTTCGGCCTCTATCCGCGCAAGGGCGTGATCGCCCCCGGCAGCGACGCGGACTTCGCCATCATGGACCCCACCATCCGCAAGACGCTGACCAGGGACGACTTCCACGTGACGGACTACAGCCCGTGGGAAGGCTGGCAGGTCTCGGGCTGGCCCGTGGTCACCATTCTGCGCGGGCGCGTGATCGCCGAGCGCGGCACGCTCGTGGGCTCAACCTCGGACGGCCAGCTCCTACTCCGCAAGCTCGATCCCCAGGTGTTGCAGCGCCCCGTCTGCTGACCGGAGGTTCTCCATGGCCGGCAAGCTCTTCGAGGAGCTCACGGTCGGACAGGTGTTCCAGCACCAGCCCGGCCGCACCGTGACCGAGGCCGACAACGTCTTCTTCTCCTGCCTCACCATGAACCCCCAGCCGCTCCACGTGGACTTCCACGCCGCGGCCAAGGCGGAGTTCGGCAAGCCCCTCGTGAACAGCCTCTTCACCTTGGGAGTGGCGGTGGGGCTCTCCGTGAGTGAGACCACCCTGGGCACGACGGTGGGCAATCTCGGATTCGAGAAGGTCGAGTTCCCCAAGCCCGTCTTCCACGGCGACACTATCTACGCGGAGACGGAAGTGGTGGACAAACGTGAGTCGAGGTCGCGCCCGGAGTGGGGCATCGTCACCTTCGAGCACCGTGCCCGCAACCAGCACGGCGATCTCGTTATGCGCTGCCGACGGGCGGCCATGCTGCGTCGGAAGAAGGGCTGAGGGTGCGCCGCTCGCTCCACTTCGTCCCCGGCGGTCAGGAGAAGATGATGGCTAAGGCCCTCACCCTCCCTGCCGACGGGCTCATCCTCGACCTGGAAGACGCCGTGCCTCTGGCGCTCAAGCCGGCCACGCGCCCCGTGGTGCGCCGCTGGCTCGACACCCTCGACTTCGGCGGGCGCGAGCGCTGGATCAGGATGAATCCGATCTTCACCGAACATGCGGTGGCCGATCTCGAGGAGACCATCGCCGCGCGGCCCGACGGCTATCTCGTGCCCAAGCCGCGGAGCGCCGCCGACGTGCGCCGCGTCGCCGCGGAACTCGAGCGCCTGGAAGAGAAACACGGTCTGCCCTTCGGCTCGACGAAGATGATCCTGATCGCCACCGAGACGCCGCCGGGCCTCCTCAACATCGCCGAGGTGGCGGCGGCGAGCCCGCGCGTGGCCGCCGTCTCGTGGGGCATCGAGGATCTCTCCGCGGCGATGGGCCTGCCCCGCGTGCGCGACGAAGACGGGCGCTATCTCGACATCCCGCGCTACGCGCGCGTCATGTGCGCGGTGGCCGCCTCCGCGGCGGGGGTGGAGTCGCTGGACACTGTGTACACGGACATTCCCGATCTGGAGGGCCTGCGCCGCGAGTGCCGGGAAGGCGTGGCCATGGGCTTCAGCGGGAAGATGTCGATTCACCCGAACCAGATCGAGGTGATCAACCAGGAGTTCACGCCCTCGAAGGCGGAAGCGGAGGACGCCCTCGCCCTCATCGCCGCCTTCGCCGAGCACGCGGGCAAGGGCGCGGGCGCCTTCGCCTGGAAGGGCCAGATGATGGACCAGCCCCATCTCACGCGCGCGAAGAAGATCGCCGACCGCGCGCGGCGTGCGGGCGTGATCTGAAGCGCGGCGCCGTCCGCCGCCGCGCCGCTCCTCGCCGCGTCACCTCGCGCCACGTCGGCCTCGCCCTGGCCGCCCTGCTCCTCGCCAGCGCGGTGATCTTCGCCCTGCCCCTGGGTCGGCGTCCTCTCGACAACCAGGACGAGGCCCGCTACAGTCTGCTCGCCCGCGAGGCCGTCGAGCACGGCCACTGGATCCTGCCTCGCGTCCGCGACGAGGTCTACCTGAACAAGCCGCCGCTCTTCTTCTGGACGGTGGCCGTCTTTGCCCTACCCTTCGGCAAGGTCACCGACGCGACCGCCCCCATCGCCTCCGTGATCTCCGCAGTGGCGGGGCTGCTCGCCGTGTTCGCCATCGGGCGGCTGCTCTGGGGCGACGCGGTGGCCCTCGCCGCCACGCTCGTCCTCGCCACCAGCCCGTTCTATTTCTTCATGGCCCACCAGGTGCTGACGGACATCATGCTGACGGCGTGGATGAGCTGGGCGCTCTACTTCTACCTCGCCTCGATCCGCGCGCCGTCCTCGCTGCGTCCGCTCCTCGGCTTCTATCTGTGCACGGCGGGTGCGCTCGCGAGCAAGGGGCCGGCGGCGTTGATGGTGCTGGTGGCCGCGATCATGGCCTCGCTCGTCACCGAGGGATGGCGCGGCATCGGACGGCTCCGCCTGCCTCTTGGTCTCGGCCTCATCGTGCTCACCGCGCTGCCATGGCTCCTGCCCTATCTCCTCCAGCACGAGAGGAGCTACGGTCAGGCCGTGGTGGTGACGGACTATCTCGCCTGGTATTTCCGGAGCGCGGTGGCTTCGCGACTCGAAGCAGTTGCTGGACATCTCGCTCGGTTTCTGCCGTGGGGATTCTTCCTCCTACCCGCCGCGTGGTGGTGGACGCGCGACCGTGGTCCCGACCGCACGCGGCTCCTCGTGTGGGCGGGCACGCTGATCATCCTTCTGAGCCTGTCCGGCGAGCAGCGCGCGCGCTACTTCCTGCCCCTCTGGCCGATCTTTGCCGTACTAGTGGCGGAGTTCTGCGTGCGCGGGGCAGAGCGGGCGCGGAGCCTCCTCGACTGGGCGGCCGCCGTGTATCTCGTGCTGATGATCGGCGTCGGGGCCTTCCTGATCTGGGGCGGTGTGTCTGGCCCCGACGTCGTGTTCCTTCCCGCCTCGTCCTGGGAGCGCTGGCTCACCGCGACGGCTATCGTGGTCAGCGCCGCGCTCGCCCTCCTGAGCCTGCGCGTGGAGCATAGCGGGCTGGCCGCCGCGGCCTGGCTCGCCGCGGGGCTCGGCGTCGCCCTCACGGTGGCCGCGGTCGGCTATCCCGCGCGCTTCGCCCGCGTGCACGACTATCCGGGCGTGGCCCTCCGCGTCGCGAGCAGGCTCGCCCCGGGCCAGCCGCTCCTCGCCTACCCCGACGCCAACCTCGCGTGGGATTTCTATCTGCGGCAGCCGGTGCGAGAGCTCAGGAGCGAGCACGAGGCGGCCACGCTCCTCGCCGCGGCGCCGCGGGCGCGCGTGCTCATGCGCGTCGACGAATGGCAGCGTCTCAAGCCCCAGGCGGACGCGGGGTGGCGCGCGCTCGACGAAGGCCAGGTCGGACGCCGTCAATTTGTGCTCCTGGGCGACTAAGGGGATCGACATGGAATTCCAGCTCCGGAAGATCGGCCACGTGGTGCTGAACGTCAGCGACCTCGACGCCTCCCTGCGCTTCTATCAGGACGTGCTCGGCCTGCGCGTCACCGACCGCTATCCCGACAGCATGATGCCGGGCGGGATGACCTTCCTCTGCGTGGGCGGCGATCATCACGGCGTCGCCCTCGTGGGCGGCGGCAAGAAGGCGGGCGGCGATCGCGAGGCGACCAAGGCCGCGGGAGGCAGCCTCAATCACTTCGCCTTCGAGGTGGGCTCGCTCGACGAGGTGTTCCGCGCCCGCGCCTGGCTCCAGAAGCACGGCGTGCCCATCGTGTTCGAGGGGCGGCGGCGCGCGGGCTGCCAGATCGCCATCGAGTTCACCGACCCCGACGGCAACAACCTCGAGATCTACTGGAACATCGATCAGGTCGGCACCGACGGCCAGGTGCGTCCGGCGAGCCAGTGGCGTCCCGCGCGCACCCTCGAGGACGCCGCGGCCAATCCGGTGGAGGGCCAGACCCTGCCCACGAGGTTCGTGGGCAGGGTCTGATCGTCAGCCGCCGGGCGAGGCGGGTTGCTCCAGGAGTCGGACGCACGCGCTCCGGTCGATCTTCCCGCCCGACAGCCTCGGCAGCTCGCCCACGATGCGGATGACCTACTGAGAAAACCGTAGCACGCGGGCAGGGCCGCGCCCCCACAAAACCGGCGCCCGCATCGAGGGGCCGGCCGGCGCGTTCGCGGGCGCCGGCCGGCCCGCACGATCGCCCTAGAACATCATGACGGAGCGGGCGACCTCACCGGCCTTCATGGCCCGGAAGAACTCGTTGACGTCCTCGAGCTTGCCTCGGCGCGTGATCATCTCGTCGAGCTTGAGGCGCCCCTGCCGGTACAGCTCGATGTAGCGCGGCATGTCCACCTTGAAGCGGTTGGAGCCCATGCTGCAGCCCTGGATCTTCTTCTCGCGGAGGAACATGGGGCCGTCGAGCTCGATCTTCTGGCCCACGGGGATCATGCCCACGATGGTCGCCGTCCCCCCCGGGCGGATGCAGTCGAAGCACTGCTCGGCGGCGAGCTTGAGCCCGATGGCCTCGAAGGAATAGTCGGCGCCGCCGTTGGTGAGATCGCGAATGGCCTTGACGGCGTCGTCGGTCTTGGCGTTGACGCCGTGAGTGGCCCCGAGCTGCTTGGCCGTGGTGAGCTTGGACTCGACGGTATCCACCGCGATGATCATCCGCGCGCCTGCGATGCGCGCGCCCTGGATGCAGGCGAGGCCCACCCCGCCCGCCCCGAACACGGCTACCGTGGAGCCGGGCTCGATGCGCGCGGTGTTGAGCACGGCGCCCATCCCCGTGGTCACTCCACAGCCGATGAGGGCGGCGCGATCGAGGGGCATCTCGTTGTCGATCTTCACGAGGGCGTTCTCGTGCACGAGCATCTTCTCCGCGTAGGCGGAGAGGTTGGCGAACTGGTTCACGGGCTGGCCCTTCCAGGAGAGCTTGGGCGGATCGGTCTTGGCCCGCACCGGCCGCGTCTGGCAGAGGTGAGTCTTGCCGGTGAGGCAGTAGTCGCAGTGTCCGCAGAAGACAGACAGGCACGCGATCACGTGATCGCCGGGCTTGAACTCGCTGACCTGGAGCCCCACTTCCTCCACGATGCCCGCCGCCTCGTGGCCCAGGATGGCGGGAGTGGGGAAGGGATACAGGCCGTCCACGAAGTGCAGGTCGCTGTGGCACACGCCGGAGCCGACGGTGCGCACGAGCACCTCGCGCCCCATGGGCTTGTCGATGTCGACGTCCTCGATGGTGAGGGGCTGATGCGGACCGTGGAACACCGCTGCCTTCATACTCGCCTCCTTGTGAATGCTTCCGGGGAACTCATGGGTTGACGCGCAGGCCCCGAGAGTGCGCCGCCCCCGCCCGGCCTGTCAAGGCCGATCGGGCATGCCTCAGACGGCGCCGGACTCGGGAAGGGGGCGGCTCTCCAGATCGTCGAGATGGGCGGCGCAGTTGAGCAGGCGCACCCGCCACGGCGCCGGGTGATCGATGATGGTGAGCGAGGTGTTGTGCCAGGCCGCCGGCGGCGGCTCGCCGTCGAGCAGCACGAGATGGCGGTCGGCCAGCGATCGGCACACGAGCCCGTGGGTCACCACCGCCACGTGCCCCGCCGTCGTCGCCGCCTCCTCCTGCACGAGAGCCCACGCGCGGTCGACCCGGGCGTGGAACACCTCCCACGTCTCGCCATGGGGGGGCGCGTAGCCGGGCTCGAACATGTCGAAGCCGAGCTCGGCTTTGGGCGTGCCCCGGAGGTCTCCGAAGTTGCGCTCCTGGAGGAGCGGGCTGTAGCGGATGGGCGCGCCGGTGACGCGACGGAGATGATCGGCGGTGGCCGCCGCGCGCGAATAGTCGCTGGAGAGGATGAGGGTGATGCTCTCGTGCGCGAGCCGGCGCGCGAGTCGCGCCGCCTGCAAGGCGCCGCGCGCGGAGAGCGGATTGTCGGGGAGCTGGACGGTGCGCGAGGCGTTGCCCAGCGTCTCCCCGTGCCGGATCAGGAAGATCGACATGCGGAGCGAGACGGCTCAGATCACGCGATCGCCGCGCAGCGCCTCGATGTCGGACGGCGAGTAGCCCAGGCCGGCGAGGATGGCGCCGGTGTGCTGGCCCAGCTTGGGCGCGGTCACCCGCACCGCCACGTCGCTCGCCGACATGCGGATGGGCGTGCGGATGTGCGGTACCCGGCCGAGCTCGGCGTCGTCGGCGTGCACCACCATCTCGCGGTGCACCACCTGTGGATCGGCGAAGAGCTGCTCGTAGGTGTACACGGGACCGCAGGGCACCCCCGCGTCGTCGAGCACCTTGATCCAGTGCGCGGTAGGGGCGGTGGCGAGGACGGCGCTGATCTCCTTCTCCAGCGCGAAACGGTGCTTGCGGCGATCGGGGCCACGGCGGAAGCGCGGATCGGCGGCCCACTCGGGATGACCGAGGGCCTTAGCGCAGCGCTCCCAGATGCTCTGGGCGGAGCTGCCGATCATCATGTAGCCGTCCTTGGTCTCGAAGCGCTGATAGGGCGCGTTCTGGCGATGGCGCGAGCCCATGCGCGTGGGCTCCACGTGATCGGCGAGCCAGCCCGCGCTCGTCCAGGAGGAAAACGCCACCGCCGTTTCCAGGAGCGAGCATTCGATCTTCTGGCCCTGCCCGGTGCGCTGACGCTCGTAGAGGGCGGCGAGCACGCCGTGGGCGCCCCACATGCCGGTGCCGAGATCGCAGATGGGCAGGCCCACCGAGGTGGGCGGGCCGTCGGGCTCCCCGGTGACGTGCATGATGCCGCCCATGCCTTGCGCGATGAGATCGAAGCCGCCCTTCTCGCGATAGGGCCCGTCGGAGCCGAAGCCCGAGAGCTGGGCGTAGATGAGGCGCGGGTTGGTCTGTCTGAGCGTCTCGTAGCCGAGCCCCGCGCGCTCCATGACGGTGGCGCGGTAGTTCTCCACGAGCACGTCGGCCTGGGCGACCAGCTTGAGGAAGATGTCCCGCCCGCGCGGCGACTTGTAGTCGAGGGTGACGCTCTGCTTGTTGCGGTTGATGTAGCGGAAGTAGGGATTGCGCTCGCTCCCGTCGCCCATGGCCCGCGAGGAGTCGCCCGTCCCCGGACGCTCAAGCTTGATCACCTCCGCGCCCATGTCGGCGAGGATCATCGTGCAGTAGGGGCCCGCCATGTGCTCCGTCATGTCCAGGACCTTCACGCCGGTGAGCGGGCCGTGCTTGCTGGGCTCTGCCATGATGCCTCCGTACCGCGAGAGTGGACCCGTCGACGCGCGCAGTGTATCGCACTTTGCCGGACGGATGCGGAGCGCGGGCCGCCGGTGTAACCTGGGGCGGCCCGGGCGACGGTGTGGACCGCCGCGTGCGCTCACAGGGAGTCGGAAAGGCGCTCTTCGAGTGGGCGATCGCGCGGGCCCGCGAGCGCGGCTGCGTGATGATCCAGATCACCACCGACAAGAGCCGCCCCGACGCCAAGCGCTTCTACGAGGGCCGGGGCTTCGTGGCCTCGCACGAGGGCATGAAGCTCCACTTCACGCCGCGGTCGACCGGCTAGGGACGACGCCCCGGAGCGGCGGGCAGGGGTGCTCCCGCTTTGGGGGGAGGCGCCGGATCCCGCGAGAGCGGCCGCCTTGGCCGTGCGCACGGTGGCCCCTTCCACCAGGCCGTCGGGCGGCGAATTGATAAGCCCCTTGTCTTGGCTCGGGAATCGACGGTAGCCTACCGGGAGCAGGCGAGCGTGATGAAGAAAGTCTGGCTGCGAAGTGCCATCCTCCTGAGCGGCGTCCTCGCCTACCGGGTCGCCTGCGATCTCCTCGACCGTCAGCTCACCGACGCCTATATCTGCGGCGCCCTCACCATCATCGGCGGGGTGATCGTGGCCTTGACCGAGCTGTAGACGGTCGGGCGCGGCGCCGGCTTCCCGCATCGGGACCTTCCTCAGAGCCCCAGCCCCACGAGGAGGCACACCGTGGCCAACAACAGCATCTATCGGGTGACGGATCTGGTGGGAACAAGCAAGGTGTCGTGGGAGGACGCCGTCAAGAATGCCGTGCAGACGGCGGGCAAGACGCTGCGCGATCTCAGGGTCGGCGAGGTCTCGCGGCTCGACGTGACCATCGACAAGGGCAAGGTCACGGCCTATCGCGCCCGCGTGAACGTGTCGTTCAAGTACGAGCGGTAGGCCGCCGTCGCCGCCGGCCCGAACGGAGCCGGCTAGCGGGAGGCGCTCAGCTCGAGCGCCGGCGTCTCGAAGACGGAGGCCACGCCCGCGCCCAGCAGGCGGATCTCCGGCTGGAGCGTGATGGCCATGCGCGTCTCCACGCGCTCGCGTGCCATCTCCATGAGGGCGATGACGTCGGCGTGGGTCGCGCCGCCGCGATTGATGATCAGGTTGCCGCACTTCGAGGAGATCTCGGCGCCGCGCACACGCTTGCCGCGCAGCCCCACCGTCTCCACGAGCCGGGCCGCCCGATCGCCAGGAGGATTCTTCCAGACGTAGCCGGCGGAGGCGAGGGCGAAGGGCTGCGTATCCTTCCACACCTTCATGCGCAGGCGCAGGTTCTCCTGGATGCGCTGGGGCGGCCGGCGCACGAGCTGCAACCGGCAGCCGACGACCACCGCGCCCGCGGGCAGATCCAAGCTCCGCGCTCCTCCGCCCTCGCTGCTTGGCCGGTACTCCCCGAGGGTGCCGTCTGGATGGAGGAACGACACGGAGGTACACAGGTCCAGGACGGAGCCCTCGAGCGACCGCGCGTTGGTGGCAAGCGCGCCGCCCACCGACGCGGGAATGCCCGCCATGTGCTCGAGGCCGCCCAGGCCGAGCGCCGCCGCCTCGCGGATGAGGGCGGCCAGCGGCATGCCACCACCCACCGCCACCTCGTCGCCCCTGAACTCGGCTCGCCCGAGAATGCCCTCGAGCTTGATCACCACGGCCTGCAGGCCGCGGTCGGAGACGAGCAGGTTGTTGCCGCCGCCGATCACGACCACGGGCAGATCCTCGTGGTCCGCGAAGGCCAGGGCGTAGCGCACGTCGTTGAGGTCCTGCGGCATCACGAAGAACTCGGCAGGGCCGCCGATTCGCAACGAGGTGTAGAAGCTGAGGGGTTCCGAGAACCTGACCGTGCCGGCGATTCGCCCTAGCATCCTTTATCTCCTTGAGCCTGAACGGTGTGTGGGGTGGTGATCGCGCGCCCGCTTACTGCACGGCCAGTGCCAAGGAACGGATGTCAAGGATTTCGAGGGTTTCTGGGGGTCACGCCCTCCGGGAGCGACGGCCTACGTCACTGGCGGTGACGGAGAATGACAGTATTCGGGTCTCGAGCAGCCGAATAACCGCACATGCGGCGCATAGGGCTAGGCAAGCCTTGCCGCGATGAAAACGCTAATGGGATAGAGGCAGAAGTAGTCGGCCCCCCGCAGCACGTTGTCGGGGGAGCCGGGCTCGCAGAGGGCCGAGCGCTGCCTCCACTCATCGGTAGTCAAGAGCTCGCGGATCCGCTCGCCCCAGTTGCGGCTGAACACCGTGTGCTGAATGTAGTCGCGATCGGCATCACGGAGCGGCGTGCGGCGCTCGAGGAGGTAGCTCCGCATGATCGGATCGGCGAGGCCGGCCGCGCGCAGCGAGGCCATGGTGGTCTGCCGGCGCTCCTGGAAGGAGCGGCCGGCGCCCTCGTCGAGGGTGCGGCGGATCTCGGCGAGCTGGATGCGGCGTTCCAACTCAGGATGGCCGGGCAGGAAGAGCGCGGAGAGCAGCTGCGATTCCTTGATGATGATGTGCCCGCCCGGCCGCACCACGCGCGCGAACTCGCGCAGCGCGCCCTCCGTGTCCACGATGTGATGGAGCACGTCGCCGCACCAGAGCCAGTCCGCGCTCTGATCCGGCACGGGCAGCGCGGTGCCGTCACCGACGCGGAACTCCACGTGCTCCGCGCCGGGCTGCCCAGCCGTGAGGGCGCGGGCCGCGTCGACCCGGGAGGCTTCGGGCTCCAGGGCGATCACCTGGCCGCCGCGTCCCACCGCCTCGGCGAGCCAGAGCGCGTAGAGGCCGACGCCGCAACCCACGTCGAGGCCGCGGGAGGCGGGGGGCAGGTCGAGCTCGGCGATGATTCGCCGGGCCTCCGGCTCCTGGAAGCGATTCATGCGCTCGAGGGACTGCTCGGGGCGGTCGGGCGCGCTCACGCGCCAATAGTACGCGAGCAGCCGGTTGCGTCATAATCAGAGGGTGACGTGCTGGCGTGCGCTCTGCGTCCTCGGCCTTCCGGCCCTCGGCCTCTTCGCCGTCCTCACCGCCTCTCGGACCGCGCCGGCCGCCGACGACAGCCCGGCGGCCATCGAAGTGCAGGAAGGTCTCCAGATCCCGCTGGAGCAGCGCCGACGCATCGTACGCGGCGAGGTCGTGTCCTTTCCGGTCGCGGAGAACAGCGAGCGCGAGATAGCAGCCGGCGTCGCCCTCACGCTGCCCGCTCCCTTCAGCCAGCTCGCGGAGTATCTCTCCTCGGGCCAACTCATCGCCCAGGACGCGACCATCGGAGAGTTCGGCCTAGTGCCGCCAGAGGCCCCGAGCTCGCTCGTCGGCCCCCCGTTCAGCTCGAGCGAGCGCGACGAGGCGGCGAGCCTGCTCGATGCCGCGCCGGGCACGCGCTTCAATCTCTCGACGGGAGAGATCGAGTCGTTGCGCTCGGCCCGCAGCGCGGCAGGCGGCTCGAACCGCGACACCCTCGATCTGGCCTCCGGCGCCTTTCGGCGGCTGCTCTCGGAGCGCGTGCTGTCCTATCGCCAGCGCGGCCTCGCTGCCATCGCACCCTACGCGCGCACGGGCGGGGCCGTCACCGATCCCGCCGTGGAGCTTCGTTTGGCCATCGCCGATGTGCAGCGCATCGGCCGCTCGGGCACGGAGCTGCACCAAGCCTTGCTGCACTACCCCGCGGACCAGCCGGCGCAGGTGGCGAGCTACGTGTACTGGGTGAAGCGCCGCGTGCAGCGCCGGCCGCACCTGAGCCTGCTCCATCGCATGGTGGTGACCGGCGCGGGCTCCACCATCCACCTCGAGCGCTACTTCTACGTGGAGCACTCCTTCAACGCGATGGTGATCCTCACGGGAGCCTTCCCGTTCCAGGAAGGCACCCTCCTCGTGGCCAGCACGAGAGTCTCGACCGACGAGGTTCTCGGCGTGGGGAGCCAGCTCAGGCGGACGGTGGCGAGAGGCCAGGTCAGGGACGAGATGCGAACGCGGCTCGAGAGGGTCCGTTCGTCTCTGTCGCGGTCGCAGCCGGGAGGAGTGGAGAGTCAGAGTCCCTGAGGCCGGTGGGGGGACGGATCATCCGGCCCCGTGCCGCCCATGCTCGAAAATCGTCCACGGTTGAGACCAGGGCGCCACCAAATGACACGGTAGAACCTGCCAGCAGGGCCGCCGTCCTCCAGCCCCGGGTTCCTAATGTCCAGTCCGGCGCGTGTCTGGCTCGAATCGGTGCATGGCACATCCCTTGAATCGTGTCGCTCTCATGAAATTTGTACGCGCGGGGCTGTTCGTGGGCGGCCTCGTCGTGCTCGCGATTCTCGTGGTGCGGGTCGGGCTCGACTCGGTGCTCGCCGTCCTCGGCCGGCTGAGCTGGTGGCAGCTCATGCTCGTCTCGATTCCCTACGGGCTCATCATGGCCGTGGACACGCTGGGCTGGCGGTACGCATTCATCAGCAGCGCGCCACCCTACGTGAGGATGCTCGCCGCGCGCACAGCCGGAGAGGCCGTCAACATCGTGACAGCCCTCGGCTCGGTGGGTGGCGAGGCGGTCAAGGTCTGGCTGCTGCGCCCCGCCGTGCCGTACGACGAGAGCGTGCCCTCCATCGTGATCGCCAAGACCACCAGCACCATGGCCCAGGCCTTTCTGCTCGTGGTGGGGACGATCCTCGCCCTGACGGCGATCAAGGTGGACGTCGACGTGATCTGGGCGATGCTCGCCCTCCTGGGTGTCGAGCTGCTCCTGATCGGCGGGTTCTTCGTGACGCAGGTGGCGGGGCTCGTGAAGCGGGTCGGGCACCTCCTCGCCTGGAGCGGGCTGATCAAGGACGCCTCCGCCGCCGAGGATCTGGATGCCCGCCTGCGCCGGTACTACCGCGAGAGCTGGCGCCGCTTCATCCTTTCCGTGTCCTTCCACTTCTGCGGCTGGCTGCTGGGCGCCCTCGAGGTGTTGGTGATCCTGTACGTGCTGGAGATTCCCGTCGGTGTCGTCACCGCGATCGTGATCGAGGCGGTGGGCTCGGGGGTGCGCTTCGCCTCCTTCCTAGTGCCGGGCAGCCTGGGTGTGCTCGAGGGCGCGAACACCGGCGTCTTTGATGCCTTGGGCCTCGGGGCGAGCGCCGGCCTCGCCTTCAGCCTCGTGCGCCGCGCGCGGCAAGGCGTATGGATCGGGATCGGCCTGATCGTGCTCGTGGTAGCGCGCATGCAGGCAGGAGGCGCGCCCGAGGCGCAGCATCGCCCCGCCTGATCACGAGCTCCGGGCGAGCTCCGCCTCCGCGTCGGCCTGTCGCGCCTCGAGCTCCCTCACGCTCTCGGGAAGCACCAGCAGGGGCAGGGCGCGGCGCAGCACCGTCAGCTCCTCGGGCGGCTGGCCCTCGACCGTCACGCGAATCTGTCGGCCACGGGTGAGCGCCATGCCCTCCGCGCGCCGCGACCGCGTGACGAGCAGCCGTAGGACCCGCAGCCAGAGACGGAAGCGCGACGGGCTCGAGATGGCGAACACGTCGAAGACGCCGTCCACGGGCGACGCGGTGGGGGTGAGGCTCAGGTAGTCGCGATACGTCTCCACGTTGGCTACGGTGACGAGCCCCGCCCCCTCCGCAAGGACGTCGCCATCCACCTCGACGCGAATCGAGGGCAGCGGCGCGCTGTAGAGGAATCGCCTCGCTTCCGCGAAGTAGGCGAGATGCCGCCAGAGGCGGGACTTCGGCTGACCTCGTCCCTGCTCCACCGATTCCTGGATGTCGTCCAGGAGTCCGAAGCTGCGGTGGGAGAGGAAGAGCCGGCCGTTCGACATGCTGCCGACGTCGACCCGGCGGACCTGACCGCGCTCGAAGAGCTCGGTGACGCTCGGGGTCTGGCTGCCGAAGCCGAAGGCGCGGGCGAACATGTTGCCGAAGCCGCTCGGGACGGGTACGAAGGGAATCGACAGCCTGACCGAGGCGCCGGCCGCCGCGCTCAGCGTCGCGTCGCCTCCCACCGCGACGAGGTGCGAGAACTCGGGCCTGCACGTGTCCGACCATTCGAGCAGGCTCTCCAGACTGCGAAAGGCCTGCACGCGGACGTCGTGGCCTCGACGCCTGAAGGCCCGCCGGAGGCGGCGCGTGATGAAGCGCGCACGCCCCTCACCCGAACCCGGCGTGACGACGATCTGCACGACCGAGCGCATACGGAAGTTAGCAGCCGTCGTGCCAGCGGACGGAGCGGGGAAACCCGCGCTCTCGGGGCGAAAAGACGAGTCACCGGAGCATGCCGGCGGGTCATCGTTTCCGGGTGCGACGAAGCGACCGGGCGCTATACTTTGGCGCCATGCTGAACCGGTTCGCGTGCGCGTGCTCCGCGATCGTCGTCCTGGCCGCTCGGGACCCGGCGCCGCGTCCCATGGGCGCGAAGGCGGGGCGCGCCTCCGGCTAGGCGCCGCGCGAGGCCCGTCGAGCCGCGTGCGATTGCCCTCCCGCTGGAGCACGCCGTGGCGAGCGGTGGCGCTCGCCCTCCTCACATCCCTCACCACGCCCATGGTCGCCGCCGCGGCCTGCTCGTCGTCCGACGTGGATTTCGGCGCGCCCATGGCCCTCGTGCTCTCGGGGGGTGGAGCCAAGGGCGCCTACGAGGCGGGAGTGGCGGCGACCTTCGTGGAGCGAGGGCTCCCTATCCGGCTGGTGGCGGGTTCCTCGGCGGGCGCCCTCAACGCGGCGATGATCGCCAGCGGACGCGCGGACCGACTGGAGGCGCTCTGGCGGAGCGTGACGCGGGAGCAGGTGTACTCGCTCCGGCTGCCCCTCTTCTTCGCGGGCTTCCTGCCCGGGTGGCTCACCCTGCTCGTCCTCAACGAGACGAAGGCCCTCTTCGATCCCGCGCCGCTCCGCGAGCTGATCCAGACCTCGCTCGACTTCGAGCAGATCCGCGCCTCGCCCATGCGCCTGCTCGTGACGGCGACCGATCTTGCGCGCCGGGAGAAGCGCGTGTTCGACAACACGACGGTGACGGTGGACGCGCTCATGGCCGCCTCCGCGGTGCCCGGTCTCTTTCCTCCCGTCGAGGTGGACGGCGCCATGCTGGTGGACGGCGGCATCACCGGGCGCGCCCCCGTCCTGGAGGCGCTGGAGGCGGATGCCTCGCTGGGTCGCGCGGTGGTGGTGATGAGCTACGCGCCCTCGGAGCGCGGGGCCGAGCCGACCACCATGCGCCGCGCCCTCGAGGAGAGCTTCGAGCTGATCATGATCCAGCAGATACGTCGCGACACCGAGCTGGCCCGCCTCCGTCATCCCCGCGTCGACGTCCAGCTCCTCACTCCCTCGTCGCCGCTGCTTCTCCGGCCCCTCGACTTCGACGCGGAGGCCATGGCGCGGCTCCTCGCCCTCGGCCGCGCCGACGCGCTCAGTTGCCTGACCGCGTGGGAGCGGAAGTGAGGACGGAGGCGAGGAAGGCCTCGAGCCACGCCTCCGCCTCACGGGGCGTGCGGAGGCGGACGATCTCGAGGTGCGCGTGCTCGGGGCGGGCGAAGAGGAGCGGGTACTCCCGGCGATTGCGCCAATAGGTCTTCAAGAGCCAGTGGAAGAGCGATCGCTCCGACCAGAGCATCGCGTGCTCCCACAGGTTCTCGCGATTGCCGTTCCACAGCACCTCGCGCGTGACGCGCCGCTTGAGCGTGCGCGCGCCGAGCCGCCCGAACACGCGGGGGAACGCGTAGTCGAGCCAGACGATGGTGCGGGCGCGAGGCCACACGACGTCGCGCACGTGCCGGTAGTTGCCCGCCACCACCCAGGCCGGCCCCCGCGTCGCCTCCTCGGCGCGCGCGCGAAGGACCTCGGGGGCGGCGGCGGTCCAGGCGGGTCCCCAGTGGAGAGCGTCGAGCTCGACGAAGGCCGCACCGAGCGCGTGGGCGAGCCGCGCCGCGAGGACCGACTTGCCGGAGCCGGTGGTGCCGACCACGACGATGCGCTGGGGCGGGCCCGCCATGAAGCGGTGATGGTAGCATTCGGATATGGACAGCACCACGTGGGCGGTGGGGGGCTTCGGCTTCTGGAACTTCGTCCTCCTCCTCCTGATCGCCGGCGTGTGCGGCGCCCTCGGCCAGGCCATCACCGGCGTGTCCCGCGGCGGATGCCTGGTCTCCATTGCCCTGGGCTTCATCGGCGCCCTCGTGGGCCTGTGGCTGGCTCGCCTTCTCGGCCTGCCCGAGCTCTTCACCGTGAGCATCAGCGGCACGCGCTTCCCCATCCTCTGGTCGATCATCGGCTCCGCGCTGTTCGTGGCGGTCATCAGCTTCATCGCCCGATCTCGACGCTGAGGCGCGGGGGCGACGATGTGGTCGCTCCTCACCGCCACCTGCCATGACTGGTACGAGGACCGCGCCAGGGGCCCTATCGCGAGCAGGTGCTCCGCTCGCTCATCACCCTCAGGGGGAGGGGGTCCCACTCCGCCGGAGCACACCCCTCCCCCCGACGCCACCCGGCCGGTCGTACGTGTGGCACTCGTGAGCAATCCAGCCTAGCGTCCGCTGTCCACCGGCGCGCTCACGATGCGGAGCTGCGCCACCACGGGGAGATGGTCGGAGGCGATGCGGGCGAGGCGGCTCCGGTGGACGCGGAAACCGTCGGAGACGAGATGGCGGTCCCAGTAGATGCGGTCGAGGGGGAAGATCGGCAAGGGAGCGGGATGCGTGCGCCGAATGCGCGGGCCGTGCAGCTCACGGCGGAGAAGCCGGCCCACGGGCCCGGGGAACCACTCGTTGAGATCGCCAATGACGATCCGGGGCCCCGTCAAATCCTGGTGGAGGATGTGATCGCGGACGAGCATGCGCACCTGGTCGGCGCGCTCACGCACCTTGAGGCCGAAGTGCACGTTGAACAGGTGCAGCAGCCCCTCGTTCATGACCAGGTCGAGCCGGATGCCCCCACGCGGCTCGCGGCTCGCCCAGGAAAGGTCGAAAGTGTGGCTGCCGTGAATGGGCAGGCGGCTCAGCACCGCGTTGCCATAGGGCAGCCCGTTGCGCCTGGTGGTGGGACCCATGGCGAGCTCCATCTCCAACCGCTCGGCGAGCGCGTCGGCCTGGGGGCGCAGCACCTCCTGGATACCCACGAGGTCGGCGTCGATCTCCTTCAGCACGTCGGCGATGCGCTCGAGATTCACGCGCCGATCGAGTCCCGCGCAGCGATGGATGTTGTAGCTCGCTACCGTGAAGTGCATACGAAAACGCTACGGTCATCTCCACGGCGTGTCAACCACTCGTGTGGGATTGGGTTGTTCTTTCCCATGTGCGGGAAGAAGTTACACCCCGGCCTGCACTCGGCCGCGGCGATGTGCCCATGGTCTCAAGCAATCGCTCCGTGGCACGCCGGTTGCCCGTGTAGGATCGAGCCATGCGTTATCTCGTCCTCGCCTGCGACTTCGACGGCACCATCGCGACCGACGGCAATGTCTGCGAGGAGACGCTGGCCGCGCTGCACCGGCTGCGCGACTCCGGCCGCAAGATCGTCCTCGTCACGGGTCGCGAGATGGAGGATCTCCTCAAGGTCTTCCCCGCCCTCGATGTGTTCGATCGCGTGGTGGCTGAGAACGGCGGCGTGCTCTATCGTCCGGCGGGCCGGGAGTACCGGGCCCTCGGGGATCCGCCGCCCGCCGCCTTTGTGGAGGCGCTTCGCGCCCGCATGGTCTCGCCGCTGGCCATTGGGCACTGCATTGTGGCAACCTGGCAGCCGAACGAGAGCGTCGTGCTCGAGATCATTCGCGATCTCGGGCTCGAGCTGCAGGTGATCTTCAACAAGGGCGCGGTGATGGTACTACCCTCCGGCCTCAACAAGGCCACGGGGCTGGAGGCGGCGCTGCTGGAGCTGGGACTCTCTCGCCACAACTGTGTGGGAGTGGGAGACGCGGAGAACGACCACGCCTTGATGCGCCTCTCCGAATGCGGAGTAGCGGTGGCCAACGCCCTTCCCCTCGTCCGGGAGCGCGCGGACTGGGTCACCCCCTCGCGCAACGGCGACGGCGTCGCCCAGCTCATCGAGCGTCTGATCGCCGACGACCTCGCCGCGCTGTCGCACCGTCTCACCCGTCACGCCATCGTGCTCGGCGTCCGGGCGGACGGCGAGGAGATCCGGCTCGACCCCTACGGTCTGAGCCTGCTCATCGCGGGCGCGTCGGGCAGCGGGAAGTCGACCTTCGCCACCGGGGTGCTCGAGCGGCTGGCCGGGCAGGGCTATCAATTCTGCATCGTGGATCCCGAAGGCGACTACGCGCTGTTCGAGAACACCATCGTGCTCGGCGACAAGGAGCACGCGCCCACGGTGGCCGGCGCGCTCGACGTGCTCGAGCAACCCGACCACAACGTGGTGGTCAATCTCCTCGGGCTCGGGCTGGACGAGCGCCCGGCGTTCTTCTCGAAGCTCTTGTCCGGGCTCCAAGATCTCCGCTCGCGCACGGGACGGCCCCACTGGATCGTGATCGACGAGGCCCATCACCTGCTGCCCGCGCCCTCGGGCCTGGTCTCGGTGACGCTGCCGCGCTCGCTCTCGGGGATGATCCTGATCACCGTGCATCCCGAGCATGTGAATCCAGCCGTGCTCGGCTCGATCGATCTCGCGGTCACTATCGGCCGCGCCGCGGAGGAGACCTTGCGCGCCTTTGGGGAGACCGTGGGGGCTCCACCGTTCGCCGTGCCACCGGCGGGGAGCGAGGCGGGGCTGGCGCTCCTCTGGCAGCGCCGGCCCGAGGCGCGCGATCCCCTGTGGCTGCGCACGGTGGCGCCGCGTTCGGAGCATCGCCGCCACATCCGCAAGTACGCCACGGGCGAGCTCGGCGAGGACAAGAGCTTCTACTTCAGGGGCTCGGCGGGGCAGCTCAAGCTGCGCGCCCAGAATCTCGTGCTGTTCATCCAGCTCGCCGCCGGGGTCGACGATGAGACCTGGACGCATCACCTCCGCAACCAGGACTACTCCCGCTGGTTCCGGGACGCGATCAAGGACGAGGGCCTGGCTTCCGAGGCCGCCGGCGTGGAGGCGGATGCGAGCCTGACCCCGGAAGACAGCCGCCGGCTGATCAAGGCGGCCATCGAGCGCCGCTACACCCTCCCGTCCTGACCGCTCGCCGTCAGCGAGCGAGGAAGGCCTCAGCAGCTCAGGACGGCGACCGTCTTCCGCTCGATCAGATCGAAGTTGATGGCCGCGCCCAGTCCCGGGCCGTTGAAGGCGTGCACGAGCCCCTGGCGGTCCACCTCGATGTCCTGGGCGAGGCCGTACTTCTGCGCGCCCGCGGGCAGGAGCACCTCGAAGTACTCGCAGTTCTGGATGGCCATGGTCACATGGAGATTCGCCACGTTGTTGAGCGAGTTCCCCCCGTGGTGGATCTCGAAGTTCATGTGGAAAGCCTCGGCGAGATGCGCGGCCTTCACGAGCGCGGTGATGCCGCCCTTCACCGCCACGTCGCCGCGGAGGAAGTCCGTGGCCTGGTGCACGAGCCAGGGCGCGAAGGCGGTGAGCCCGCCCGGCGCGTACTCGGTGGCGAGGATGGGAATGGCGAGGTGCTGCTTGAGCTTCACGTAGCTCAGGATGTCGTCGTCGGCGAGCGGATCCTCGTACCAGTAGAAGCCGAGCTCCTCCGCCACCTTGCCCACCCGTAGCGCGTCCGGGTACTGATAGGCCCAGGTGGAGTCGAGCATCACGCGGAAGTCGTCGCCCACCGCGCGCCGCACAGCGCGGCACACCTCGATGTCCACCGCGGGATCGGTGGGCGGGTGGATCTTGTAGGTCGTCCATCCCTCGGCCTTGAAGCGGAGGGCTTCTTCCGCGTAGGCCTCCTTGGTGGGCAGCACCGCCGAGCTCGCGTAGGCGGGCGCGCTGTCGCGATAGGAGCCGAGGAGACGGTGGATGGGCTGGCCTACCGCCTTGCCTGCGATGTCCCACAGGGCCACGTCCATGGCGCCGATGGCGCGGAAGGTCGTCTGGCGATTCTTGTGCCACATCGCCTGATAGAGTCGCTCGCGCGCCAGCGGGTCCTGTCCCATCACCACGGGCTTGAGGAACTGGATCAGCGATTGCCCGTCGAGATGCGCGCCGCGCATGGACGAGCCGAGGAAGGCGTGACCAGAGACGCCCTCGTCGGTCTCGATGGTGACGAGGCCGAGCTGGCTCTTGCCGCTGAAGCGCCCCGTGTGGCGTCCGTAGGTGGTGGCGGGGATGTCGTCCCAGGCGAAGAGGGTCAGGCGAACGTCGGTGATTTTCATGGTGGGGGGAGCCTACCACGGCCCCGCATTACTCCTCCAGCAGCACGCAGTGCCGCGGATCGAGGCTCAGGAAGACCTCCGTACCCTCGGCCACCGGCTCCGCGGTGACGCAGCGGAGGACGAGGCGCCGGCCGTCCCAGTCGAGATGGTACTGGGTGAAGTCGCCCTGGAAGACGCGACTCCGCACGCGGGCCGGCCACACGTTGCGAGGGGCGGCCGGGCGCTCGCGCGAGAGCTGGAGGTGCACGGTGCGCGCAGAGAAGACCGCCTCCCCCCCCGCGCGCCGTCCGTGGGCGACGCCGTGGACGAGGGCGCCGCCCGACGTCTCCAGGACCACGAGGCCGTCGCCGTCGAGCTCGGGGCGGCGCCGGCCGCGGATGAGATTGGCGGAGCCGACGAAGTCGGCCACGAAGGCGTTGCGGGGCAGGTCGTAGATCTCGGCGGGCGTGCCGATCTGCTCGATGACCCCGTCGCGCATGACGATGATGCGGTCGGAGATGGCGAGAGCCTCCTCGAGGTCGTGGGTCACGTACACCGAGGTGATGCCGAGCCGCCGCTGCAGCTCTTTCAGCTCGACGCGCATCTCGGCGCGAAGCTTGGCGTCGAGGTTTGAGAGCGGCTCGTCGAAAAGCAGCACGGAGGGGGAGAAGACGAAGGCGCGGGCGAGGGCGACACGCTGCTGCTGCCCTCCGGAGAGCTTGGCCGCGCTCCGCTTCGCCAACTCGCCCATCTGGACCAGCTCCAGCGCCTCCCCGACCTTGCGAGCGATCTCGCTCTCCGGTTCGCGGCGGACACGCAGGCCATAGGCGACGTTGTCGAACACGCTCATGTGCGGCCAGATGGCGTAGGACTGGAACACCATGGAGAGGCCGCGGCGCTCCGGGGGCACCTGGGCGCCGGAGCGGCCGTCGTACACGATGGCGCTGTCGATGCGGATCTCCCCGCCTGCCGGCTTCTCGAGCCCCGCGATGGCCCGCAGCGTGGTCGTCTTGCCGCATCCGGAAGGCCCGAGCAGAGTCAGGTGCTCGCCCGCGTCCACGGAGAAGCTCACCCCCCGCACGGCGACCACGCTCCCGTACTGCACGACCAGATCGCGCACCTCGATGGAGGCGGCGCGGCCGGCCTGCCTCGCGGCGGGGGCGCTCATTCGCCGATGGGGCGCGAGGCACGCCTCGCCACCGCGAAGAGCAGGACGAGGGCGATGGCCACCGCGAGGGTCTGGAGCAGGGCCATGGCCGCGGTGAGCTCCGTGC
>JBKOVG010000189.1:0-4811 GCA_046723845.1 Candidatus Methylomirabilota bacterium
CATCGCGAATCGCGCACCCACAGCGGATGGCAGTAGCCGCACCGTCAAAGACCGCGAAGATCTCATCCGCGACTACGTTTATCTCCTCCCCGCCGTGCTGGACAAGCTCCCGGCGGACAAGCGCGGTGTACTGCGCTCGCAACTCGAGCCAGCGGCGGTCGCCCAGCGCGACGAGCCGGCCAGTCGCATCAGGGATGTCGACGAAGAGTACCGTCGTCAGGACCCTTCCCGGCGCGAGGCCCGGGCGCCCACGCGTATCGAGCGACTCGAGCGGTGGGAAGTCTGTCGGCAGGTCCGGGATGATGAGTTGGAAGATGCGTTCGGAGCGGGGGAGGCCCTTGAGGCGATGCGAACCGAGGTCGCGCAGACTCAGACCACCGGTCAGGGCGTCTTCAATCAGAGCGGCGGTCGATTTGGACATGAGGACCTGACCACCATGGCCGGCCTCCTTGATGCGCGCGCCACGGATGACGTCCAGCCCCGTGTAGCCTTCCGCCGTTGGGATCGGTTCTCCCGTGTGAACGCCGATGCGCACCCGCACGGCCCCACCCTCGGGCCAGGTTTCGGCTGCGAGGGCGCGCTGAATCTCCACGGCTGCGGCAATTCCCTGCGTGGCGCGGGCGAACACCACGAAGAATGAGTCCCCCTGGGTATCAACCTCGTGGCCTTCGAGCGCAGCGCACGCGGCCCGCACCAGGGTGCGGTGGGTGGCCAGCACCTCCGGATATCGGTCTCCGAGATGCACTGTCAGGAGAGTGCTCTCCTCGACGTCGGTGTGCAGCATCGTGAGCGTGCCGCCGGGTAGCGTAGGCATGGATCCTAACTGCAATTCGGCCGAACTGCTTAGCGCCGGGAACCACACACGCGTCGACAGGGTAGCACGGCATGATGAGCAGAGCTGGGGAATGGCCCAGCTTTTCGCTCGAGCGAATAGAGCCACACGCCTTGCGGTGCAGCTCTTGGCTAAGCGATATGCAGGGTCTTCATATGCCGTGTACGGGTTAGCGCAGCGTCAGATTCCCGAGTTCGTAGGATGCGTAGTGGTGCCAATCACCGCTTGCGAATAGCGAAGCTTGGCACGGCGGCGAACATCGGGGGCATAGAACGACTTCGAGTCCCCAAGGCTCACTTCGGGGGCCCGCGGCAATACTGGCGACGAGCCGGCCATTGCTGAGCCGACCCGTCGCTCGCGCATCTACTTTGTCAACGCGTCGGCCCCTGCTTTGGCGACCTGTGCGTCCTGCTCCGAGGCGGCACTGGACACGCCGACCGCGCCGACGATCTTCCCGTCCCGTGGACGCGTGGCCTCACCGCTCCGATATCGGCGCCGGCGGCAGAGGCACGCCGCCCGGGCCTTGGGCAAAGTCGAGCGGCGAAACCGCCGGCTGCTGACCAATGCCGGGCTGGCTCCAGTCGCACACGCCACCCGGGAACGCGGCTTCCAAGCGCGTCCACTGGGCAGATGTGAAGACGACCGGGAAATACTCGGCCGGGTTGAGTGGCTTCAACTGGCACTTTAGGATCATTTCCGCAAGCGGACCCCCGGCGATCTGGCGAGGCGAGGAGTGTTTCGCCAGCCGCGGATCGGCGTCGCACGTCGCCGTGTCGGTGACCGGAGTCATGAAGTTCGTGTCGCCGGTCAAGTAGCAGAGATCGAACGCCGTCGCCGGCTTCGCCTCGATGACGTCGGCCTGGGTGCGCACGGAGTTGAGCGTCTCCTTCGGCGCGGTAACCGTCAGCTTCGACAGCCAGGTATCCATGGTCAGGAACGACTGCAAGGTCACGGCCGTGAACTGCGCCGCCGTGGCAGGCAACAGCCCGGTGCCATAGCGCCACATCACCTGGTTGCCGTGATTGCCACCATTGGCCGCGTCGATGCGGGCACGCTCCGAGAAGCTGCGCCAGATGTAATGGATGCCCTGCTCGTCCCAGCCGCGCGAGTCGATGATCGGCAGCTTACCGAGGTTCTCGCCGCTGGCCACGATACCGGCCCGGTAGGCGATGTCGAGCGCAGGCAGGTCGGCCGTGCTGCGGGCGGGCTGCCGGTTCGAATCCGCATCGAAGCCGCCGATCTTCTCGTTCAGCGTGACGAACTCTTCCGGCGTGATCGCCCCTCCGAGCAGCGCCTTCAACCCATACTGGATGCCGACGTTGTCGCCGGTCTTCAAGGCGCGTCTGCTGCCGGGAGCGATGCCCGTGGTCTTGCCCCATACCGCCGTGGCGAGGTCGGGGTCGCCGCACCGCGTGCCAGTCGGGTTGGTCACCGGGTCGTAGACGAGCGCGGCAGGCAGCAGGCAATTGTTGCGGGGCGCGCCCACGGGCACCAAGGCGCCCGTCGTCTGGTTGACCACCAGGATCGGCACGTAGTTGCCGGGCTTGTTGTTGAAGCCGAACGAGTTGTTCCACGACTGGCAGCCCAGGTGGTCGAGGTGACCGTTGATGGCCGTCTTCTTCGCGTTGATCTGCGCCTGGGTCAGCCCGCTCGCGGTCATCAGGGCCGTCCACTCCGGCCCGGCGTAGAAGTTCACCAGGAGCACGCAATCGGTGACCTCGAGGCCGGTCGTGATCGAATCCGGGAAATCGCAGCTCGGCTGGATGCCGTCGAGCAGGCCGGGAAAGATCGAGGCGGTCGTATTCTGCTGGATCGAGCCGCCCGAGCACCCGTTGCCCATTGTGTAGAGGATCTCGCCGTAAGTGTCGACGATGTGCTCCTTCATCATCATCACGGTCTCGGAGACGAGAACCCGATTCGAGTTGTACAGTGAGTCCGTGACGCTATTGTCCACGACCATGAAGCCGCGCGAAAGTGCCGTGTCGTCGGCCCAGTTCTGCTCGCTGCGGAACTGAAGCCGCGGCTGCCCGGTGGACGCGCCGAAGGTGTAGACCACCTTACGGTTCCACTGCGGCTGCGGCGCCAGCGCGGACCATGGCTTGGCCGGATCGAACAGCACCGCGATGTCGTAAATCCCGCGATTGATCGTGCCGCGCTCGACGCGCACGATGTACGGCACCCTCAGCCCGGTGGTCGTGGTGGTCATCGCCAGATCAGCCGGCGGCGGGCTGCCGAGAGTGTATGGCTTGAAGCAGTTGTTCGGTGACGCCGAGGCCGGCGGGCTCGGGTCGGGCAGCGCGGTCGAGCAACCCAGCGCGGTCGTGTGGTAGAACAGCTTGAACTCGGTGGCGATGTTGCACTGGGCGTCGACCGCGAAGGTCGACAGCCCGCTCGCGTTTGATGCCGGCGTGTTCCCGGATGCGGGCACCGGAGTCGGCGTGGCGCAGATCCACGGCGTGGTCTGCGAGCCCAACAGCACCGGGCCGCCGATCGGATGGTTGAGGATCCAAAGCGTCGCTCTCGGCCGACCATTCCCGTTGCCGTTCGAGTCGGCGAGCAACTCATTCTCGCCGACCACCAGCCCCGTCAGCACGCCGCGCATCGTGCGGGCGGCCTCGTTGGTCTGGAACGCCGACGTCACATCGTGTCCGTTGAGCGACAACGTGACCTTCTTCAGCGGCACGTTCTTGGGCACGCGCACCTCGACGAGCGCGTCCCCGCCGCTGATGAGATCGGAACGGTTCGACAGCGTCACGATCTCGAAATTTAGGGGCGTCGGCTCGGCATCGGCCAGGAAGAGCGTCGTCAACAGGCACCACGATAGAAGCAGACTCAGAATCCTCATGATGGCGCTCCTCCTCGTCAGGACTGGTCTGGTCCGGTGCCTAGTAAAATCAATCCACCCTCGATTGGCAAGATCTTTACGACCACGGGAACGGCAGCTGCGCGTGGCTCTGGCCGCGATACGCTCCTAACCGAGTTCGACACGCGTTGTCAAGAAAAGGCTGACAGTCAGTACTTCCCCGGGAAGCGAGATGTTTGTTTCTTCGTTTCATGTTGATTCCTCCTTCGCATCTCAAGAATCAACACAAACATTTCCCGTTTGCTACCGAAGCGGGAGAGAAATGCTGTAGGTTGTAGGTGACATAAAGCCCCCCTTCTCAGTCACCGCCGGGTATTGCCCCGCTTGGCACAGACTCGGGGGAATCGGCCCTGGGATGCGTCGCTCGAGACAGTGCGGCAGGACGACCGCTCGAAGTACCGGGTTGAGGGCCGGTTCCTCACGGCAGGGTGATCGTCGTACCGTCGCCGGACGCGGTGACGGAGAACGTGCCGGCGGTGCTCGACGTGTAGGTGTACGCGCCCCAGGCCGGCGTCCCACCCGAAGGCGGCCTGGGAACCAAGGGCATGAACGGACCCGCACTCCAGTTGAGACGATTGGTGGCCGTGGTGGTCAGAGCCGTCAGGGCCGCTGGGAGTGCACCCATGTGGGCCGCGTACGTCTTGACGGCGGTGGCGAGCATCTCCAAGTCGGACTGGGCCTTCTCGATGCGGTCACGGGCCTCGGCGTTGGCGTAGAGCGGGATCGCCATGGCCGTCACCACGCCGATGACGGACACCACGACCATGAGGTCGATGAGCGTGAGCCCGCCCCCGTTGCCCCGAACCACCATCCTCTTCCACCAGGTTTCAATCATGTCTCCTCCTCACCGCCGCCCCCTCAGGCCATGAGGATCGTTCTCCCCGTGACCCGTGAAAGGATAGGAGAGCTGTTCTGGCCCTGCTGTCGTCTCGCACATATCCGACCCGATGAGGATCGGGCGTTGGCAGTAGGGGCACGATGATCCGATCGACGTCTGCGCAGAGCCATACGCCGGTCAGCGTAGACAATTTGGACCAGTGTTCCGTCCTTGACGGGGGTTAAGCGTGTAGGCGGGACGAAAAGGGCTCAGGCTACCGACGACAGCAACTGGTCCCC
>JBKOVG010000152.1:0-18990 GCA_046723845.1 Candidatus Methylomirabilota bacterium
ACGCTGCTCTCGATCACACCGCCGCCGAGCCCCGCGAGGCTGACGTGGTCGAAATCGCCGCCGATAGCCTCGACTTCGGCCGCCTTCCACTCAGGTGGATCGCCCTCCGGTCGGTCGAAGACCCCAACCGGGTCGAGCGCATCCTTCTGTCCCCCGCAGACCCGCCTCTGTGGGTGGGGGAGCCGGTCCTCCTCGACGTCCGCCCCGGCTTCTTCCGCCTCCCCTGGATCGCCCGGATCTCCCTCGACGACGTCAGGGAGGGGCGGGTCATTCTCGAGCGCAATCCGACATCGGCCGAAGGCTGGAAGATGCTCATCAAGGGTTATGCGCTGCGGAACAATGTCCCGGACGGCACGAACGCCACGGTGGAGTACGCCCGCCTGTATCCCGCAGACGACTACTGGCCGGAAGTAATCGCACTGGGGCTTGGCATGGCTGGCCACTGCTCGGAGATGTACAGGATTCTCGAGCCATTCATCGGTCGACGTACAGACTATGAGTTCCATGTGTATGTCGGCCATGCCTTGGCGTGCTTGAAGCGGAGACCAGAGGCTCTGGTCTTCCTCGAGAAGGCCAAGGCGCTCGAGCCCAACAACTGGTGGGCCGACTACGAGATCGGCTATCTCTACTTCGACGCACAGCAGTTCGAGCTCGCGCGGCCGTTCCTGGCGCGAGTACAGAGCCTGCGGCGCATCGACTCGGTGGCGCGCGACCTCGACACTGTCGAGAAGATCCTCGCGCTGAAGCGCGCACGGGGAACCGCCAAGAGATGACGTTCCGGAGTGGCGCAATCGACTTCGGCGTCGAGGGGCTGAGGCTCGATGGCGACGTGCTCAAGACTCACCACGGCGAGGCCGCGCCCGGCGGCGGTGGAACCTCCGCCACGTTCAGGACTATGGACACTAGGGTGTAGTAGCCGCTCACGCCGATCAGGTCCACCACCCCCTGCTCGCCCAGCGCGTCCACCGCGCGCTTGAAGAGGGCGTCGTCCACGAAGTGCTGCCGGTGCAGCACGGAGCAGAAGTCGAAGACCACCGCCTCGTCATCCTTCATCCCCGCCGGGCCGGGCGCCCCGCGCCACGTCGTCGGCAATGGACTCCGCAAGGCCGCCCTTCAGCGCCAGCGGACGGTGCGCGTACCACTCGTACTTCGACCCCCAGTAGCGCGCGTTGATGAGAATGGCGAACTCGTTGAGCAGGGGTGGCAGCGTCGAGTGGAAGCGCAGGTGCTCGCCGAGCTTCTGAACGAGATCCGCGAGCTCCGGGCTGCGCCAGAGGACCGCGAAGGGACCGCGCACGCCGCCGCGCGGGCCCCCCGCGATGGCGTCGTACACGCGCTTCTGGGCTTTGGTCAGCCTGTCCTTGGGCACATCGGGGAAGCGGGGCGTCGGCATGAGCGATCTCCTTTGGGAAGAGCAATAGCACACCGCGCGCGGTCTGGGCCTGTGATATGGTACGCGGCACCTTCTCTCCCCTCATGGGAGGTGTTCATGAGGCAACGCGGCATGAGAGCTCTGACAACCTTTGTCTTCTTCGCCGTCGCCGTCTCCCTGGCGGCTCTCAGCCCCGCCCGGGCCCAGGACAAGCCACGCTCCGGCGGTGAGCTGGTCTTCGTGGGCGCCGCGGAGCCTCCAAGCTTCGACGGTCACCGCGAAGAGACGTTCGGGATGCTCCACCCCGTTGGTCCGCACTACAGCACCCTCTTGCGCGTGGATCCCACCGACAAGACCGGCACGAGGGTCATCGGCGATCTTGCCGAGTCGTGGACCGTCTCCGCCGACAGGCGCACCTACACTTTCAAGCTGCGGCACGGGGTCAAGTTCCACGACGGCAGCCTCATGACTTCCAAGGATGTGAAGGCCTCCTACGACAAGATCATCTTCCCCGCGCCGGGCGTACCCTCGAGCCGGCAGGAGCAGTACAAGGCGGTGGAGGCGGTGGAGGCGCCCAATGCGGACACCGTCGTCTTCCGCCTCAAGTATCCCGAGGGGTCGTTCCTCGCCAGCGTCGCCTCGCCCTGGAACTTCATCTACAAGGCGGACATCCTCGCCAAGGACCCGCGCTGGTACGAGAAGAACATCATGGGCACGGGGCCCTTCAAGTTCGTGGAGTACGTGCGCGGCTCGCACTGGGTGGGCAAGAAAAACCCCGACTACTGGGACAAGGGCAAGCCCTACCTCGACGGCTATCGCGTGGTCTTCATCCAGGATCCCGCCGCGCAGGTGGCGGCCATTCGCGGCGAGCGGGCCATGATCCAGTTCCGCGGCTTCAGCCCGCAGCAGCGCGATCAGCTCGTGCAGGCCCTCGGCAACAAGATCACGGTGCAGGAGAGCCCCTGGAACTGCTCGATCCAGGTGGCGATGAACCAGAATAAGAAGCCCTTCGACGACAAGCGGGTGCGACGCGCCCTGAGCCTCGCCCTCGACCGGTGGAACGGCTCCAAGTCCCTGTCGCGCATCGCGGTGGTGAAGGAGGTGGCGGGCATCCAGGTCCCCGGCACGCCGTGGGCCACCCCGCCCGAGGAGCTCATGAAGCTGGCGGGCTACGGTACCGACATCAACGCCGCGCGCGCCGAGGCGCGCCGCCTCCTCAAGGAAGCCGGGCAGGAGAACCTCTCCTTCACCCTGACCAACCGCGCCACGCCTATGCCGTACGAGCCGGTGGCCATCTGGCTCATCGACCAGTGGAAGCAGATCGGCGTCAACGTGAAGCAGGTGAACCTCGAGACGGCGGCGTGGCTCCAGGTACAGAAGGCGGGTGACTTCGAGGTCTCCACCAACGCCCCGTGCAACTCCATCGTGGAGCCGGACATGGACCTGCACTGGTTCCTCACCACGTCCCCCGTCAACTTCAGCAAGCACAAGGACACGGTGATGGACGATCTGTACGTCAAACAGTCGCGGGCCACGGATCCGGAGGAACGGCGGAAGTACCTGCGCGCCTTCGAGAAGCGGCTCTACGACGAGGAGGTGCACTTCATCCATACGCTGCAATGGCATCGCATCATCCCCCACCTGAGCAAGGTGCGGGGCTACACCATCACCCCGAGTCACTTCCTGAACTGCCAGCTCGACACGGTCTGGCTCGCCGAGTAGCGATAGCATTCAGGATTACTGGATCGTGAACGTCATCGAGAGAGTGCTCGAGGTGCATCGCGAGCCGCACCCGGCGGTGGATGCCCCATACGGCTGGATCTATCGGTCGGTCGACCTCCTCCGCCCGCCTGCGACGGTGACCCCACTGGCCGCGTCCGGCACGCGGATTCTCGTAGGCGATCTGCTCCCCTGAGCGGGGAGAGCATCGGGTCGCCGACTCCGCCTTCCCGGGTGAGCAAGTCGATGTGATTCACCTTTCCCGTGCCGACGACCAGCTTGGCTGCTAGAGTGTCGGCCTCAGGGATCTTCAAGGACTCGGAAAGGAGATCGCTCATGGCCACCATCACGGGATCCGAGGTACTGGCGCAGGCGCTCAGGTCGCAGGGCGTGGACACGCTCTTCTATCTGATGGGCGGGCCCATGCTGGAGACGGAGGCCGCCTGCATCAGCCTCGGCATCCGGGCCATCGATCATCGCCACGAGCAGGCGGCGGCGATGGCCGCGCATGCCTGGACGCGCCTCACCCGCCGGCCCGGCGTCTGCATGGGCTGCTCCGGCCCCGGGGCCACCAATCTCCTCACCGGCATCGCCAACGCCTTCACCGACGCCGCCCCCGTGCTCGCCATCGGCGGCTCGAGCCCGCGCGTGTATCTCGGCATGGAGGCCTTCCAGGAGATTGATCAGGTCGCGGTGTTCCGGCCCGTGACCAAGTGGTCGGAGCGCATCTACGACGCCCGCCGCATTCCCGACATGGTGCAGACGGCGATGCGCCAGGCCACCAGCGGCCGTCCCGGGCCCGTGTATCTGGACCTGCCCGGCGACATCCTGGGTGAGAAGGTCGAGGAGGAGAGCATCAGCTATCCCGCGCCGTGGCGTCCCTCGCCGCGCACCCTCGGCGATCCCGGAGCGATCCGCGAGGCCATCGCGCTCCTCGGCCGGGCCGAACGCCCCGTGGTGATCGCGGGCAGCGGGGTATGGTGGTCGGACGGCGCGGCGGCGCTCCAGAGCTTCGTGGAGGCCACGGGCATTCCCTTCTACACCACGCCCATCTCGCGCGGGCTCGTGCCCGAGGACCATGCCCTCGCGTTCCTCAACGCGCGCAGCAAGGCTTTCACCGAAGCGGACGTAGTGCTGGCCGTGGGCACGCGCTTCAACTGGGTGATCCAGTTCGGGCGCCCGCCGCGCTTCGGCGCCGACCTCAAGGTCATCCACGTCGACGTGAACCCGGGCCAGCTCGGCCACAACCGCCACGTGGACGTGCCCATCGCGGGGGACGCGCGGGAAGTGCTGACGCAGCTTCGCGCGGAGGCCGAGGGCAAGATCGACCCGAAGCGCTACGCAGCCTGGACGGGCAAGCTCCGTGTGCTCGACGCGGAGAAAGGCGCGGAGCAGGACAAGGCCATGTCGAGCGACGTCACCCCCATCCACCCGCTGCGCCTCTGCAAGGAGGTGCGCGACTTCCTCCGCCGCGACGCCGTCCTCGTGGTGGACGGCCAGGAGATCCTCAACTACGGTCGCCAGGCCATTCCCACCTTCACCCCAGGCCACCGGCTCAACTCCGGCGCCTTCGGCTGCATGGGGGTGGGGCTGCCCTTCGGGGTGGGGGCCAAGGTGGCCAAGCCCGACGCGCAGGTGGTGGTGCTCCACGGCGACGGCTCCTTCGGCATCAACGCCATGGACATGGACACCGCCGTGCGCCACAACATTCCCGTCATCGTGGTCATCAGCAACAACGGCGGGTGGACGGCCAACGCGCCGTGGACGCGCCCCCTGCCCAAGCCGGGGCGCAACCTCGGGCACACGCGCTACGACAAGCTCGCCCAGGACCTGGGCGCGCATGGTGAATTTGTCGAGAAGCCGCACGACATCCGCCCCGCGCTCGAGCGGGCGTGGGCCTCAGGCAAGCCCGCGGTGGTCAACGTGATCACCGACGACAAGGCGCGCGCGCAGACCGTGCGCTTCTCGGCTTACACCACGTAGCCGCGGAGACCGGCCCATGCCCAAGGCCCTCGACGGGATTCGCGTCCTCGACCTGACTCAGTACGAAGCGGGCCCGAGCTGCACCCAGATGCTCGCGTGGCTCGGCGCCGACGTGATCAAGATCGAGCCGCCCACAGGCGAACCGGGGCGCACCGCGCTCTCCGACAAGCGCGGCGAGGATGCCTGGTTCTTCCTCCTCCTCAACTCCTGCAAGAAGGGCGTCACCCTCAACCTCAAGTCGCCGCGCGGGCGCGCCATGTTCGAGGAGCTAGTGAAGCAGTCCGACGTGGTGGTGGAGAACATGGGGCCGGGCGTCATGGACCGCCTCGGGATCGGCTACGAGTCGCTCAAGCGGCTGAACCCGCGCATCATCGCCGCCTCCGTGAAGGGCTTCGGCAGCGGCGGCCCCTACGAGGACTACAAGAGCTTCGAGTGGATTGCCCAGGCCATGGCGGGGGCCATGGCCATGACCGGCTCGCCCGACGGCCCGCCCACCAAGGCCATCGGCGGCCTCGCCGACACGGGGGCGGGACTGCATACCTGCATCGGCATCCTCGCCGCCATCATCCAGCGCCAGGCCACCGGCGTGGGGCAGCAGCTCGAGGTGGCGCAGCAGGATTCCGTGGTCAACCTCCTCCGCATCCACCTGCGCGAGACCTACGTCTCGGGCAAGCCCGCCCCGCGCCAGGGCAACCGCTCCGCGGCCGCCGCGCCGTCCAACATCTATCGCTGCCATCCCGGCGGCCCCAACGACTACGTGTTCATCCACTGCGCCACGGCGGAGATGTGGAAGACGCTCACGCGCATCGTGGGCCATCCCGAGCTGGGGGACGACCCGCGCTATGCGGACCGGCGCGATCGCGTGGCCATCGTGGACGACATCGACGCCAAGATCGAGGCGTGGACGTCGCAGCGCTCCAAACACGAGGCGCTGGAGATCCTCGCGGGCGCCGGCGTGCCGTGCGGAGCCGTGCTCGACTCCGCCGAGGTGCTGAAGGACAAGCATCTCCGGCAGCGCGGCTTCATCGTCGACCTCGAGCATCCCCGGCGCGGCCCGTATCCCATGCCCGCCAACCCCGTGCGCCTGTCCGATTCCCCCACTGACGTGGTGCGCGCCCCGCTCCTCGGCGAACACAACGCGGAGGTGTACGGCAAGCTGCTCGGCTACGGCGACGCGGAGATCGAGACCCTCCGGAGAGACGGCGTCATTTAGATACAGCCTCACCCCGGCAGGGGACAGAGGGAGGCGCGATGCAGTGCTGGTGGCGACACATCCTTCGTTCGGCCGCTCTGGTAGCCCTCCTCGTGACGCCGGTCCATGCCCAGCCGGCGGGCACGCTGACCTTCGCCGTCCACGTGACGCTGGCCACCCGCTGGCTCGATCCCGCGGAGACCGACGCGGAGATCACGCCCTTCATGATCTTCTACGCGCTCCACGATGCCCTCGTGAAGCCCATGCCCTCGAGCCTCAACGCCCCGAGCCTCGCCGAGTCGTGGACCATGTCGAAGGACGGGCGCACGTGGGAGTTCGTCCTCCGCAAGGGCGCGCGCTTCCACAACGGCGATCCCGTGACGGCAGAGGACGTGAAGTTCTCCTTCGAGCGCTACCGCGGCGCCGCCGCGCCCATCCTGAAGGAGCGCGTGCGAGAGGTGCAGATGGTCGATCCGGGCCGCGTGCGCTTCCACCTGAAGGAGCCCTGGCCGGACTTCATGACCTTCTACGGCACCAGCGCCTCGGGCGCGGCGTGGATCGTGCCGAAGAAGTACGTGGAGAAGGTCGGTGAGGATGGCTTCCGGCGCGCGCCCATCGGCGCCGGGCCCTACAAGTTCGTGAGCTTCCAGCCCGGCATCGAGCTCACCCTGGAGGCCTTCGACGGGTACTGGCGCAAGACCCCGAGCGTGAAGCGCCTCGTCCTGCGGAGCATCCCCGACGAGGCCACGCGGGCCGCCGCGCTGAAGCGCAGCGAGATCGACATCGCCTACTTCCTCAATGGCCCCATCGCCGAGGACGTGCGCCGCACGCCGGGGCTGACCCTCAGCGCCATGCGCACCAACGGCGTGCTCTTCCTCATGTTCCCCGATCAGTGGACGGCGGGGTCACCATGGGCGGACCGCCGCATCCGGATGGCCGCGAGTTTCGCCATCGACCGCCAGGCCATCAACGAGGCGGAGTCGCTGGGCTTCTCGGGGCCCACGGGCAACATCGTGCCGCGGCATCAGGAGTTCGCCCTGCCCATCCCGCCCGATCCCTACGATCCCAAGCGCGCCAAGGCCCTCCTCGCCGAGGCCGGTTATCCGTCCGGAC
Organism: Candidatus Methylomirabilota bacterium; assembly: GCA_046723845.1. Taxonomy (GTDB): domain Bacteria; phylum Methylomirabilota; class Methylomirabilia; order Rokubacteriales; family CSP1-6; genus AR37. The sequence continues at coordinate 7,380 of JBKOVG010000152.1, forward strand.
TTGACGCGGGCGAGTTCACGCCCTTCCCTCCCTACAACTCGATGGGCGAGGCCATCGCGAACTATCTCAACGCGGTGGGCATCCGCACGCGCGTGCGCACGATGGAGCGTGCCGCTCTTCTCTCCGCCTGGCGGGACAAGAAGCTCAAGGGGCTCTTCGTGGGAGCCACCGGCTCCGCGGGCAATGCCTCCACGCGCCTCGAGGCGTTCGCCACCGCGCGCGGCGTCCTCTCCTACGGGTCCATCCCGGAAGTGGAGACCCTCTTCCAGGCCCAGCTCCAGGAGATGGACCGCAAGAAGCGCGAGGAGATGCTCCACCAGATCCAGCGCATCGTGCAGGAGCGAGTGGTCTTCGCACCCATCTGGGAAAACGGATTCATCCGAGCCTTCGGCCCGCGCGTGGAGGAACCCGGGCTCACCCTGATCCCGTCCTTCCCCTACTCGGGCCCCCTCGAGGAGCTTCGACTGAAGCGCTAACGCACCGAAAGGAGTCGCCCATGGCCCGCCCCTACAACGTGATCGACGCCGATGGACATGTGCTGGAGCCGGTGGACATCTGGGACAAGTACATCGATCCCGCCTTCCGCGAGCGCGCTCCCAAGATCATCGTGGACACCGACGGCAAGGAGCGGCTGCGGGTGGGCGAGCAGATGCTGGGCAGCCAGAAGGGCTTCGGCGTCATCGGGGCCATCGGCTCCCGCGACCACGAGATGCCCGAAGAGACCATGAAGTACATCGACGGGCGCAAGGGCGGCTTCGACCCCCACGCTCGCATCCCCGACATGGACCTGGACGGCATCGATGCCGCCTTCCTGTATCCGAGCGTGGGCCTTTTCGCGGGCGCCATCAAGGAGCCCACGCTGGCCGCCGCGGTGTGCCGCGCCTACAACCGCTGGCTCGCCGACTACTGCGCGCCCTACCCGGACCGTCTCTTCGGCGTGGCGATGCTGCCCATGCAGTCCATCGAGCTCTCCATCGAGGAGATGCGCTACGCGCGCAAGGAGCTCGGCATGCGCGCGGGCTTCCTCCGTCCCAATCCCTACAACGGGCGCATGCTGCATCACCCCGACTACGAGGTTTTCTGGAAGGAAGTGGAGGATCTCGACATGGCCATCGGCCTCCACGAGGGATCGAGCGGCGGCATGCCCCAGGTGGGCGTGGACCGCTTCGAGAACCGCGGGGCCAAGCACATCGTCTCCCACACCATGGAGATGATGCTGGCCGCCATGAGCGTGATCTGGGAAGGCGTGTGCGACCGGCATCCCAAGGTGCGCATCGGCTTCCTCGAGTCGGGCGGCGGCTGGATCGCCCCCTGGCTCGACCGCATGGACCGGCACTTCGACGACAAGGGCTTCAACGACTCCGGCCTCTCCATGCGCCCGAGCGAGCTCTTCCGGCGCAACTGCTGGATCTCCTTCGAGCCGGTGGAGGGCAGCCTCTCCGTCCTCGCTGATTACATCGGGCCGCACAAGATCCTGTGGGCCACCGACTATCCGCATCCCGATGGCTTCTTCCCGGGCGCGCCCAAGATGATCGCGGACCGGCCGGGACTCTCCGCGGAGACCAAGCGCCAGATCCTGGCGGGAGGCGCCAAGGGCTTCTACAAGCTCACCTGAGCTGACCCAAATCCCTCTCCCCCGGTTGGGGGAGAGGGTAGGGTGAGGGGGCCACCCTCTACCTGAGCTTTGGCAGGATCCGCGAGGCCGCCTCGTCGACCTGCGCGAGCTGATCGCCGCCCGCGAAGCGCAGGGAGAGGTGCGTGCGACCCGCGGCAACCCAGCGCTGGAGCCACTCCACGCAGCCCTCGATGGGGCCGGCGTAGGTCGACTGCCGCTTCATGATGACCGACGCGGGCGTGGCGTAGTACGTTTCGAGGAATTCATGGAGCCGCTTCTCGGCCGCGGCGGGGCTCGGGTCGAGCGCCACCGTGACGTAGGCGGCGCCGGTGACGGCCTCGGAGGGGCGCCCTGCCGCGCGGGCCGCCGCCTCGATGCGCGGGAACTGCTCGGCGAAGAACTCCACGCTCGGCCCCGTGGGAAACCACGCGTCGAAGCGCGCAGCCTCGCGGAGCGCGGTGGGGCCGCTGCCGCCGATCCAGATGGGCGGCCCGCCGCGGCGATGCGGCTTCGGGTCCATGGTCACGTCATCGAGGGAGAAGTGCTTGCCGTGGAAGCTGACGTGATCACGGCTCCACAGGGCCTGGCAGATCTCCAGGAGCTCGAGGAGTCGCCCCACCCGCCGCTCGAAGGGCACGGCCACGTGCTGGAACTCCTTGCGAATGTTCGGGGCGTCGCCCGCGATGCCCACGCCCAGGATGACCCGCCCTTCCGCGATGCGGTCGAGGGTGGCGACCACGTGGGCGAGGACCACGGGATTGCGCAGGGCGGGCAGGAGCACGGCCGTGCCCAGGCGCACGCGCTTGGTGCGCGCGGCCACCCCGGCGAGCAGGGTGAGCGGCTCGTGGCGCGGGCGCGCGGTGATGGAGTCGCCGATCCACACGGAGTCGAAGCCCCGCGCCTCCGCGCGCTCCGCCATGGTCAGGAGCGGACCCGTCTCCTGGCGGCCCGACATCACCGCCTCGCGCGTGGGGATGAGCAGGCCGAACTCGATGGTCATCGCGATGCCTCCCGGATCAGGTGGTGGCGCGCGGCTTCTCCGCGCGGACATAGAGAAAGAGGCCGGCGTGGTCGCGCCAGCCGCGCTGGCTCGGATGCGCCTGGCAGTATTCCTCCGACGGCCGTGGCTCCTCGAGCCGCCGCAGGACGAACCCGCTCGCGATGATGGTGTTGACGTACTCGGACAGGGTGCGGTCGAAGCGCGGCACGGCGAAGCGCGGGGCCTCCAGCGGCGCGTCGGTGAAGCGCCAGCCGTCGATCCACCGCGCGGGATTGAAGTACTCGCTCACCACCCAGCTCACCTTCTCGCCCTCCTCGTTGCGGAGCCACCGCGCCCCCTTCGTGATGAAGCACGGATGCGTGATGCTGAAGGCGAGGAGGCCGCCCGGCCGCAGGACACGGAAGGCCTCGCGCAGGGCGCCGGCGAGGCGCGGGCCGTCCATCAGGGCCATGAACGAGACCACTGCGTCGAAGCTCCCGTCGGCGAGCATGCCGAGCTCGGCGTACGAGGTGCGCAGGTAGCGGATGCCCAGGGGCTCCCGGCGCTCCTCGGCCATCGCGAGCTCGACCATGCGCTCGGAGAGATCGACGCCGGTCATGCGCGCGCCCCCGCGGGAGAGGAGGCGCGTGTTGTAGCCCTCGCCGCACCCCGCGTCCAGCACGTCCCGGCCGCGGAGGTCGCCCACGAAGGCGAAGAACGCTGGATTGTTGAGCCACTCACGGGCCACGTCGTGGCCCTGGCGCACCTCCTCGGCCCAGGGGCCGGCGTTGGCGTCCCAGTACCGCGCGACGTCGTCCTCGGTGATCTCGGGCTCGCTCATGGTCAACCGGTCGCCGGGGTTCGTGTTTCAATGGACACCATACCAGCCCTAAGGACCGCCATCTCGTGAAGATCGCACGTCTGATGCCCGGCCTGCTCGCCCTGGCCCTGACGGCCCCGGCCGTCGCCTCGGCCGCCATCGTGGAGATCCGGCCGTCCTCCGTCGCCTGCGGCGAGGAGTTCGTGGCCGCGGCCGGCCGCCTCCAGCCGGGCGACGAGCTCGTGCTGCGGGGAGGAATCTACAGCCAGTCCTGTCGCCGCGCCATCACCGTCAACGGCACGGCGGCCGCTCCCATCGTGATCCGCGCCGCCCCCGGCGAGCGAGCCGTGCTGACGCGGCCGGTGGACACCATGGACACCCAGAACAACATCGAGATCGTCAACTCCTCCTACCTGGTCATCCGCGGTCTCGCCTTCCAGGGCGGGAGCAGCGGCGTGCGCATCATGGGCGGTCATCACATCACCATGGAGGACTGCGAGATCTTCGAGACGGGCAACAACGCGGTGGCCGTCAACTACGACAACACGGACGCCCTCGCCTTCCGTGGCAACCACATCCACCACACGGGGCTCAGCGTCGCCGCGCCCACGGAGGGCGAGGGCTTCTACCTCGGCTGCAACCACGACACCTGCCGGGTGACCAACAGCGTGATCGAGGGCAACTACATCCACCATCTCCGCGGCACGAGCGACGGCGGCAACGACGGCATCGAGATCAAGGTGGGCTCCTACGGCAACCTCGTCCGCCACAACGTCATCCACGACACCACCATCGGCCGCCGCTACCCGTGCATCTTCGTCTACGGGGGCGGCCCCGGGCTCAACATCGTCGAGGCCAACGTGATGTGGAACTGCGGCGAGGCCATCCAGGCGGTCTCGGACGCCATCGTCCGCAACAACATCGTGCTCAGCTCCGACGTGGGCATCCTCACCGCGCCCCACGTCCAGGTGCCGTGGATGCGCAACGTCACCATCGTCAACAACACGCTGGTCGGCCACCGCCAGTGCGTATCCCTCCAGTGGGACGGCGCCACCAGCATGACCCTCGCCAACAACGCCCTCTACTGTCCGGGCACGAGCGCCATGGAGGCGAGCGGGCTCGGCGGACCATCCATCACGGTGCGGGCCAACTACGTGGAAGGCACTCTCACGGGCGCCATGCTCGACCCCACCCGCTTCCTCGACGGCGGCGCGGCCGCCGGCGCCTTCGTCGATCCCGCGCGCATGGACGTGTGGCCGCGGCCGGGCTCGCCCCTCATCGGCCATGCCGATCACGCCCTCGCGCCCGCCTCCGATTTCAACGGGCGCGCGCGCACGCCCCCCGCCGACGTCGGCGCCTACGAGACCGACGGGCTCGCCGCGAATCCGGGCTGGCGCATCGTCCCCGGCTTCAAGCCGTCGACGGGCAGCGCGAGCCTGCCCCCGCCGCGACGCTGACGAGCCGCACGTGACGCATGATCGAGGGCCGTCCTCTTGACCGTCCCTAGTTCGCTATGGGATATTCCGGCCCTCATTGGCTCCCCCGACTGATCCTGAGGCGCCCTGGGCGCAAAGGGAGTGCTCTCGTGGCGACCAAAGCACACAGTAAGCGCAAGTACGCTCGCCGACCGAGCCAGGCACCATCCTCGAAGGACGGCGCGGACCGCTTCGCCACGCCTCCGCTCATCGATTTCGTCAAGCTCCTGATCGAGCCCGGCGCCGCCCTGAACAACTTTCAGGCCCTCGCCCTCAAGCAATGGCTCTCTCCCTGGATCGTCTTCATGCGCGCCTACCGCGAGACGCTCGACGAGGGTGCGGGGTCGCTCTCTCCGGAGGATCGGGCGCGACGATTCATGAAAGCGCTCATGTCTTCCTACCTCGAGCTCGAGAAGTCCACGCCCGATCAGCGTTCCTTCCTCGCCGCGCAGCGGGAGATGATCGACGCTTGGCTGCTCGCCCTCGAGGGCTGCCTCCGGACCACGCGGCCGGCCCACCGCTAGGTTTCCCCGCGGTGAGCCCCCGAGGTCGTCATCGAAGGTCTCGTCCGATGACCGCTGATCGCCCACCGAGTGACGTGAGCGCGCTCGTCGATGTCGAAGTGCGCGCCCTCCTGACCGAGGAGGGCAAGCGCCCCGGCCGCCTCACGCCCCGCGTCGTCCTCACGGAGGAGCTCGGTCTCTCCTCGGCCGAGGTCGCCGTGCTCATCGCCCGTATCGGCGCTCGGCTCGGCCTCGCCCCCCGCGTGACGAGCTTCACCGACGTCCGCACCGTCGGCGATCTCGCCGCGCTCTACCAGCCCGCGACTCGCCGGAGCGACGACGAGTCGCTGGCGAGAAGCCGGCGCCGGGCCGAGGCGCGGCGCCAGGGCCGAGGCGCGTGAGCACCTCCGGCGCGGCCCTCCCCGGGGTCGCGATCATCGGCATGGCCTGCCGGTTCCCGGGGGCGCAGTCCGTGGCCGACTTCTGGAGCAATCTCTGCCGCGGCGTCGAGTCGATCCGCTTCTTCTCGGAGGCTGAGCTCCTCGGAGCGGGGATGGACGCCGCGCTGCTCGCGCGGCCGGGCTACGTGCGGGCGGCGCCGACGCTCACCGACGTCGACCGCTTCGACGCCGCCTTCTTCGGCTATTCGCCGCGCGAGGCAGAGCTCCTCGATCCCCAGCAGCGTCTCTTCCTCGAGGTCGCGTGGGAGGCCTTCGACGACGCGGGCTATCACGCGGAATCCACCCCGAGCGTGGTGGGCGTGTTCGCGGGTGGGGGCAGCGTGGTCACCAGCTATCTCTTGGCCCATGCCGGGCATCCCGATCTGCCGGGCCAGACGGCGAGCCTGTCCCACCTCGGCAACGACAAGGACTTCCTCAGCACCCGCGTCTCCTACAAGCTCAACCTCACCGGCCCGAGCATCACCGTGCAGACGGCCTGCTCGACCTCGCTGGTCGCGGTGCACCTCGCCTGCCAGAGCCTTCTCTCGGGCGAGTGCGACATGGCCCTCGGCGGCGCGGCCACCGTGCGCATTCCGCAGGTGGCCGGCTACCTCGCCGAGAAGGGCAACGTGTACTCGCTCGACGGGCACTGCCGACCCTTCGACGCGGGGGGACAGGGCACGATCTTCGGCAGCGGCGTGGCGGCCATTCTCCTCAAGCGGCTGTCCGACGCCGTCGCCGACGGAGATCACGTCTACGCCGTCATCAAGGGCAGCGCGGTCAATAACGACGGCGGCCGCAAGGTCAGCTACACGGCGCCCAGCGTCACCGGCCAGGCCCGCGCCATGGTGGAGGCCATCACCCTCGCCGACGTTCCGCCGGAGACCATCGGCTACGTGGAGTGCCACGCCACGGGCACCGCGACCGGCGATCCGCTGGAGATCGAGGCGCTCACCCGCGCCTTCCAGGGCGGCCCGGAGCGCGTCGGCTACTGCGCGGTCGGCTCCGTCAAGGGCAACATCGGCCATCCGGAGCAGGCGGCCGGCCTGGCGAGCCTGATCAAGGCGGCGCTCGCCGTCTACCACGCAGAGCTTCCGCCCACCCTGAATTTTACGAGCCCCAACCCGGCCATCGGCTTCGCGGGCAGCCCCTTCTACGTGAACGACGCTCTCCGGAGCTGGACGTCACATGGTCATCCGCGGCGCGCCGGGATCAACTCGCTCGGGATCGGCGGAACCAATGCCTTCGTGGTCCTCGAGCAGGCGCCGGAGCCATCGCCGGCCGCCGAGCCGCGGCCCGCCCATCTCTTCACGCTCTCCGCCAAGAGCGACACCGCGCTCCACGCCTATCTCGAGCGGTTTCGCGAGCGGAGCCAGACCCTCTCCGAGGTCGACCTCGCCGACGTCTGCTACACGAGCAACCTCGGTCGCAGCCAGCTTCCCGTGCGCTTCGCGGCCGCCGCCGCCACGCTCGACGAGGTGCGCGCCGCGCTCCGTGAGGCCGCCGCGCGCGGCCCGATCGCGCGTGGCGAGCCCCGGCCGCTGGCCTTCGTCTTCTCCGGTCAGGGCTCGCAGTGGGCGGGCATGGGCGCCGAGCTCTATCGCACGCATCCGATCTTCCGGGAAGCCCTCGACCGCTGCGCGGCGCTCCTCGAGTCGCGGCTCGATCGTCCGCTGCTCGACGTGATGTTCGCCGCCGCGTCCGCGGAATCTCCCCTCGATCAGACGCGGTACACGCAGCCCGCGCTCTTCGCCTTGGAGTACGCGCTCGCCCAGTTCTGGCTGGCCTGCGGCGTCGTTCCCGACGCGGTGATCGGCCACAGCATCGGCGAGCTCACCGCCGCCTGCGTCGCCGGGATGCTCTCGCTGGAGCATGCGCTCGCTCTCGTGTCGGAGCGGGGCCGTCTCATGCAGGCCCTGCCGCCGGGGGCCATGGCTGCCGTCATGGCCTCCGAGGACGCGGTCCGCGATCTCCTCGCCGCGAAGAACACCCGGCTGTCGATCGCCGCCGTCAACGGCCCCCAGGCCACGGTCGTGTCGGGGCCGACCGGCGACATCCACGACTTCACCAGGCTCCTCGAGTCGCGCGGCATCCGCTCGACCGCCCTCGCTGTCTCCCATGCGTTCCACTCCGCGCTCATGGAGCCGATGCTCGATGCCTTCACGCGGGCAGCGCGGACGGTCTCGTGGCAGCCGCCCCGGATGCCCATCATCTCCAACCTCACCGGCCGTGCGATCGAGGGCGCTCCGGATGCCGGCTACTGGCGCGATCACGTGCGCCGGACCGTCCGGTTCGCCGACGGCGTCGGCTCGCTTCACGCGATGGGGATCCACCGCTATCTCGAGGTCGGTCCCGGGTCGGCCTTGCTGGCAGCGGGCCGATCGACGCTGCCCGAGGCGGACGCGATGTGGATCGCCTCGCTCGGTCGGCAGCGCCCGGAGTGGCGGTCGATCCTCGAGGCGCTCCGGCACCTGTACCTGAGCGGCAGCGACATCGATTGGAGCACCGTTCATCGCAGCGCCACGCACCGGCGCCGGCCACTGCCAACGTATCCGTTCCAAGGGAAGCGCTACTGGCTGGACAGTGGCGGTGCGGCTCCCGCACCAGCGCCGCTCGAGGCGAGCGTGGCGCATCCGCTTCTCAGCACGCGGCTGCCCGCGCCGCCCGGCGAGATCGTCTTCGAGTCGAGCCCGCTCGGTCCCGAGGCGGCGCTCATGCGCGATCATTGCATCGGCGGCGCCGTCGTGCTGCCTCTCGCCGCGGCGCTCGAGGCAGCCCTCGCTGCGGGAAGCGAGAGCCTAGGCTCGGCCGCCGTCGCGGTGGAAAACGTCGTCTACCAGGAAGCGCTCGTCCTGTTCGAGGGCCAGTCGCGCCGTCTGCGGACGACCGTGGCGGCGAAGGGGCCGGAGCGCGCAGAGTTCAGGATGGCCGCCTCGGCGCCCGAGGGCCAGGCGTGGCCGATCCACCTGGCCGGGAGCGTGTCTCGACACCTGACGCTGCCCGCCCGGCTGCGGTGCCCGAAACCGGCGAGCATCGGCCGATCGGTTGCGAGCGCGCGCTACTACGCCGCGCTCGACCGGCTCGGCATCTCGTACGGTCCGTCCTTTCGGGGCATCCGTCGCCTGTGGCAGGGTCGACAGCAGGCTCTCGGCGAGATCGCGTTGCCCGCCGAGGCAGTGCGGGGAAAGCACCGTCTCCATCCCGCGTTCCTCGACGCCTGTCTGCACCTCTATCCCGCGGCCATCGGCGAGGTGCGGGCGCGTGGTCGTGGCCCGATGTTTCTCCCCACCGGGGTCGCGAGCTTCCGTGTCGAGCGCGGGATCGACGAGGGCTGGGCGCACGCGGTGCGCTGCGACGACGACGGCGACGACGACGTCCGCGTGGTCGACATCCGGATCTACGACAGGCAGGCGAAGCTCGCGGCGCTCGTCGAGGGCCTGACCCTGCGGCGGCTCGACCCCGCCGATCTCGGCCGCGCCGCGTCGCCGGGAGCAGAGCAGCTCTATCGCGTCCGCTGGGAGCAGCGGGAGCACGACCCTGCGTCTGCCGCAACGAAGCAGCGATGGCTCGTGGTCTCGGACGCTGGCGGCGTCGGTCGCGCGCTGGCCCGGCATCTCCGCGAGAGCGGCCACCGCTGCATCACGATCAGCGCGGGCGCGCGCTTCGCGAAGCGCGCCGCCGATCAGTGGATCGTCGACGCCCAGAGTGCGGACGACCTGCACCGTCTCGTGTCCGATCTCGCCGCCGCCGGGGGCGCCTCCGTCGATGGTGTCGCGTATCTGTGGGGACTCGACGCGCCGGAGGCTCGCGAGCTGACGCCCGAGCGACTCGAGCACGCCGAGCGCGTGGGCTGCGGCGGCGCGCTGCTCGTCTATCAGGCGCTCTGCCGGGCCCGGGCGAGCGGCTTCCTCCCCGGCCGCCTCTGGTTCGTCACGAGAAGCGCCCAGGACACCGGCACCGCGGAGGCCGCCACCGGCGTGGCGCAGGCGCCGCTTTGGGGTCTCGGGCGGACGATCGCGCTGGAAGCCCCCCGCCTGTGGGGCGGGCTCCTCGATCTGCCGCCGGCGAGGCGCGGCGACGCGCGTCAGGATGCGAGCGCGATCTTGGCCGAGCTGCTCCGGCCCGACGGCGAGGATCAGATCGCCTTCCGCGATGGGAGGCGCTACGTGGCGCGCCTGGAGCGGCTCGTGCTCGACGGCGCTTCACCCTCGCCCCGTCGCGCGCGCGGCGAGTGCACGTACCTGGTCACGGGCGGCCTCGGCATGCTCGGACAGCGCGTGGCGCGCTGGCTCGCCGAGACCCTCGGCATCCGCACGCTGGTGCTCACCGGACGGAGCGCGCCATCGGGGGACGCGCAACGCACGGTGCAGGCGATCGAGGCCCTGGGAGCGCGCGTCCACGTGATCGCCGCCGACGTCGCCGTGGAGTCCGACGTCCGGCGGCTCATGCGCGCGATTCGCCGGCTGCCTCCCCTCAAGGGCGTGATTCACTGCGCGGGCGTGCTCCAGGACGGCATCCTCGAGCAGATGGAGTGGTCGCGCTTCGCCGCCGCCACCGCCCCCAAGGTCCGGGGCACATGGCTCCTGCACCGCTACACGCGCGACTGCGCCCTCGATCACTTCGTCGTGCACTCCTCGCTCCTGAGCCTCACGGGCTCCGCCGGGCAGGCGAACTACACGGCAGCCAACGCATTCCTGGATGCCGTGGTCGCCCTCCGCGCCCGGGCGGGACAGCCCGCGCTCGGCATCAACTGGGGGCCGTGGAGCGAGGCGGGCATGGCGGCGTCCCGGGGAGCACGCGGCGCCGCGATGTGGCAGGCGCGCGGGGTACGGCATCTCGCCCCCAGCGCCGGCCTGCAGTCGTTCACCCGTCTGCTTGCGGCGCGTGCCACCCAGGCCGCCGTCGCCGATATCGACTGGCCCGTGTTCCTCCAGCATCTCGGCCGGGCTGCACCCTTCTACTCCGGTCTCGCTCTCGCGCAATCTCCCGCAGCTCCCGAGCCGCCGGCGAGCCTCCCTCAGGCCGAGCCCGGCGGACAGCGGGCGCGAGTGATCGCCCTCGTCCGCGAGCGCATCACCCGTGAGCTCGGCTTCGCGGAGCTCATCGACACGCGGCAGCCGCTCAGCGAGCTCGGTCTCGACTCGCTGATGTCGGTCAACGTGGCCAATCGCCTCGAGACTGCGCTCGGCATGCCCGTTCCCCTCGTGAAGCTGATCCGCGGCCCGAGCGTCGAGCAGCTCGTCGACGAGCTCTTTCCCACCGCGGCCCCTCTCGCGGACAAAGGTCCCAGGAGCGCGGAGTCGAGCCGGGTCAGCGCCAGATCCCGGACGTCGTCGGACGGCTGGCTGGTCTTCCCTCGCCCGGTCGCCCAGCCTCGCGCGAGGCTCTTCTGCTTCCCGTTCGCGGGCGCCGGCGCCACCGCGTTTCGCGCGTGGGCCGAGGCGCTGCCCGCCGATATCGAGCTGGTGGCGGTGGAGCCGCCCGGGCGCGCCGGCCGCATCGCGGAAGCGCCGGTGACGAGCGTCAAGATGTTCACAGACGGCCTCTTTCCCTCGCTGCTTAGGCACCTCGACCGGCCGTTCGCCTTCTTTGGTCACTGCCTGGGCGGCGTCACCGCGTTCGAGTGCGCCCGCCGTCTGCACGAGGAGCACGGGACGATGCCGGGTCACCTCTTCGTCTCCGCCGCGCGCCCTCCGCATCTTCTCGACCGCGAGGGCGGGTTCGAGCGCCGCCTCCTCGCCTCCCTGCTGCATCACCCCGCCTTCGATCCGCTCCTCCC
>JBKOVG010000305.1:0-6570 GCA_046723845.1 Candidatus Methylomirabilota bacterium
TGCCAGCACGGCGCACAACCCGCACAGCACGATGCCGAGGCGCGTCACGTCGGCGCCCTGCTCGCGACCATGGCGTGAAACCCGGTCATGGGGTGATCCCGCTGAACAGGTCGGTTTCGCGTCCGTCGGCATCCCGGTCCGGGCCGAGCTCGCCGTTGGCCAACCGGAAGTGCTCCACGGCGAGCACCTCACGCCCGAGCATGTTCGACAGCGCGAAGAACGGCCCGTCGACGCTGATCTGAGTCGCGTGGGCGCGCAGCGCCTCGAGCTTTGCCGAGGCATAGGCCCGGGCGTCGATCACCGTGGTGATCACGTCATCGTCGACGCCGAAGGGCAGCTCCTCGACGCTGTCGACGCCGAAGTACGACGACCTCGACGCCTTGAGGACCTCGAACCCGCGGCGCAGCATGGATCGCGGCGTCGCCGTCCAGTAGAACTTGGCGACGATGTCCGTGGCGCAGGCGACCGCGGCGGCGGCTACACGGTGCGCCATTATGTGGTCGGGATGGCCGTAGTCGCCGTTCGGGTCATAGCTGACCACCACCTGGGGACGGGTCTCGCGGATGACGTCGAGCGCCGCACCTACCGCCGCGTCGAACACCTCCGGATCCCGGGCCGCCCGCCAGAAGGCGCGCGGATAGTCGTTTGCCGCGGTGTCCATCATGCCGCTGTCGCGGAATCTGCCGGCGCCGCCGAGGAATCGGTGGTCGCGCACCCCTAGGTGGCGCATCGCCTCGGCAAGCTCGCTGATGCGATATCCGCCCAGCTGATCTGCGTCGTCGGCACCGAGCAACTCCAGCTCCGGCACCAGGATCTCGCCCTGCTCGCCTAGCGTGCAGGTCAACAGCGTCACCTGCGCGCCCTCGGCGGCGTACCGGGCCATCGTCGCGCCCGTCGCGATCGTCTCGTCGTCGGGATGCGCGTGCACCAGCAACACGCGACGCGACGGCCGTATCACCCTCGAAAGCGTACGGGCTACCCCTAGGCGGTGCCCTCGCTGGGCCGGGCCAGGCCGGGCAGGGCGGCTGTCGAGCCGGCTGTGGACGATGCCGGGGCACCTCGCGAGGGCGTCCGCACACCAGCTGAGGGCCCACAACGCCCGGCCTTGGTGACCTGTTCGACGCACAACTTCCGGAAGTCATCCGGCCACGTGGGACGCGCTGGCGCGCGCGGCTGCTCGAACATATCGGAACGGTCAAACGCGAGCTTGTGCGACGCGGACGCTCTCGCGGCGTTATAGGCCGTCGTGGGGCAGTTGTGATCGACTCGTCGTCCGAGTGGGCGTGCACAACCACCGATCTGCGCCCGCTGGTCCCGCGGTCCTCGAGCACGAGCCCACGGGTATCGTGTGGCGGGCCGCCCTACTGTTCGGCCGGGGCGGGATTCTCGTCGAGCGTCGCGGCCGGCGACTCGGCGACGCTGATCCCCTCGTCCTCGGCAGCGGCGATGTCAGCGCGCACCTCGGGGAAGTGGCAGGCCACGAAGTGTCCCGCGACCCTGGCCTCGAGCGGCGGGACGACCGTCGTGCACTGTTCCCGTTCGGTGTCGCCGAGCAGCTCGCGGAACTTCGGACAGCGGGTGTGGAACACGCAGCCGCTGGGCGGATTGATTGGGCTGGGCAGGTCGCCCTTGAGCAGGATCCGCTCGCGGCGATTCTCCTTCTTCGGGTCGGGAACCGGCACCGCGGACATCAGCGCGTGCGTGTACGGGTGCATCGGCGCCGCGTAGAGCGTGTCCCGGTCGGTCAGCTCCATGACCTTCCCGAGGTACATGACCGCGACCCGGTCGGAGATGTGCCGCACGACGGACAGGTCGTGCGCCACGAAGATGTAGGCGAGGTCGTACTCGCTCTGCAGGTCCTCGAGCAGGTTGATCACCTGCGCCTGGATCGACACGTCCAGCGCCGAGACCGGCTCGTCGCAGACGATGAGCTTGGGCCGCAACGCGATGGCGCGCGCCACGCCGATGCGCTGCCTCTGGCCACCCGAGAACTCGTGCGGGTAGCGGTTGTAGTGCTCGGGGTTGAGGCCGACGCGCTCGAGGAGCGTCTGCACCTCCGCCTTGACGCCGTGCTCCGTTGTGGCCCGCTGGATGCGGAACGGAGCACCGACGATCGTGCCGATCGTGTGCCGCGGGTTAAGCGACGAGTACGGGTCCTGGAAGATCATCTGAATGTCCCGCCGGAGCGGGCGCATCCGCGACCTCCGCAGCCGAGTAATGTCCACGCCGTCGAAGACGATCCGCCCGGACGTCGGCTCGAGCAGCCTCGTCACCACCCGCCCCGTCGTGGTCTTGCCGCACCCGGACTCGCCGACCGGGCCGAGCGTCTCGCCGGCGTTGAGGCTGAAGGACACGCCGTCGACCGCGCGCACGGCGCCGACCTGCCGCTGGATCATTAGGCCGTGCTTGATGGGGAAGTGCTTCGTCAGCGCGTCGACCGCGAGCAGCGCATCGGCGCCCGCAATCTCCGCGGCGGTGGGCTGGGCCAGATCGCTGGACTGCGTCATACGTCGTATCCCATCACAGCGACGGGAGTATCTCGTTGGCGAAGATCTGACGACGCTCGACGGGCGGGATGTGACAGCGCACCTCATGGGCCTTGGTGGTCTCCACCAGCTCCGGGTGCTCAGTCGTGCAGCGGTTCCCCGGAACCCGCTCGACGAACCGGCAGCGCGGGTTGAACACGCAGCCTCGTGGCACGTGGATGAGCGACGGCGGCTGGCCGCCGATCGGCGTGAGCCGCGCCTGACGCGTCCGGTCAAGACGCGGCATCGAGCTGACCAGCCCCCACGTGTAGGGCATCTCCGGCTCGTAGAACAGCTGATCGACTGTGCCCTTCTCGACGCACTGACCGCCGTACATCACGACGACCGAGTCGCACGTCTCGGCGACGACACCGAGGTCGTGGGTGATGAGGATGACCGCGGAGTCCAGCTCCTTCGCGAGGTCCTTCATCAGCTCGAGGATCTGCGCCTGGACGGTGACGTCCAGTGCGGTGGTCGGCTCGTCGGCGATGAGCAGCTTCGGGCTGCAGACGAGCGCCATCGCGATCATGGCGCGCTGCCGCATGCCGCCGGAGAAGTGGTGCGGGTAGTCGTCGTACCGCGAGGCGGGGTTCGGGATCCCGACTCGGTCCAGCATCTCGATCGTGACCTTGCGTGCCTGGCTGTGCGACACCTTGTTGTGGACCAGGTAGGCCTCGCTGATCTGCGCGCCGACCGTGTAGAACGGGTGCAGCGCCGAGAGCGGATCCTGGAAGATCACTGCAATCTCCGCCCCGCGCAGCGCGCGCATCTCCCGCTCGGAGGCGGCAAGGAGGTTCTTGTCGTCGAACCAGATCTCGCCGCTCAGCTTCGCCTTCGTCCCTGTATGCAGGCCGAGGATCGCCTGGCTTGTGACGGACTTGCCGGAGCCCGACTCGCCGACAATGCCGAGGATGCTGCCCCGCTCCACGTCGAAGGAGATGCCGTCGACGGCCTTGACCAGCCCGTCGTCGGTCGGGAAGTGCACGCGCAGATCGCGGACCGAAAGGAACGCCTTGGCCTCGGGCGCACTCTCCGGTATGAACTCGATCGCTGCCGTTCCCACAGTCGCCTCTCTCCGGTCGCTCACGAGAACCTGACTCGCGGGTCGATGACTGCGTACATTACGTCAGCTATCAGGTTAGCGAGGACGAGGGCGATTGCGGCAACGATGGTGACGCCCATGATGACAGGTAGATCCTTGGTACGGATCGATTGGATCGACAGCCATCCCAAGCCACGCAGATTGAACACCGTTTCGGTGATCACGGTGGTACCGATCAGCGTGCCGAGATCGATCGCGAAGATGGTGATAATCGGCGTCAGCGCCGCACGCAGCCCGTGCTTGACAACGACGGTGCGCCGTGGCAGGCCCTTGGCCCGGGCGGTACGGATGAAGTCCTCACCCATCGTCTCCATCATATTTGCCCTGGTCAGCCGCGCGTAGAGCGCGGCGAACGCGAAGGCCAACGTGATCCAGGGCAGAATCATGCTCCTGAGCCACTGCGCCGGATCTTTGGTCAGCGGTGCATAACTGACGTCCGGCAGCCACTTCCACCGGTAGACGACCAGCAGCAGCAGGATCGGGCCGGTGAAGAAGACGGGAATCGAGACGGCGGTGAGCGTGCCGATCATGCCGATCCGGTCGAACAGCGAGCCCGGGCGCAGCCCTGAGATCGTGCCGACGAGCACACCGCCGACCAACCACAGGATCGACGCGCCGACCGCGAGGCTCAGGCTCACCGGCAAGGCCTGCCAGATCAGCGTGCTCACCGGAGTGTGCAGCTTGAACGAGTAGCCCAGGCACGGAAAATGGCACGACACCGACTCACCCGTGCCGTTGGAGATCGTGTGCGAGCGGAAGATGTTCGACAACCAGAACCAGTACTGCTGGAACAAGGGACGGTCGAAGCCGAACGCGTGCTCCAGCTCCTTGAATTGAACACTGCCCACCGGCGGCGGCTGCTTGGCGATGTAGTAGTAGACCGGGCTCTGATGGCTCAGCGCCGGCGCAAGCTGAAAGATTCCGAACGTCACGACACTGACGATCCATACGACGACCGCCGCCCCGAGCAACCTGCGAATGATGAAGCGGATCATCTTATTCGCCGGGATGCCCGGCCCGTCGCGGGCCGGGCATCGTCAGCATTCACCTCTCTATCAGACGAGCGCCAGCTCGTGGATCAGCTGACTCCGATGTTGACGAAGTCGTAGATGCCGAAGGCGAGCGCGTTGTCGCAGGTCACGTTCGTCATCCGTGGGTTGCGGTAGTACAGCGTCTTGGTCCAGTAGAGCGGCAGGTACACCGCGTCGGTCATGATCTGGTGGTTCAGCTTCTGCCAGTCGGCCGTGGTGTTCTTGCCGGCGGGACCGGAGTTGAGAAGCCCGTTGACCACCGGGTCGTTGAGGCTGACGTAGTTCGAGGTGCCCGGGTCGACGATGGCGTTGCCGTTGGCGATGGCCTGGTAGAAGCCGACGTTGGTCGGGAAGTCGGCGCCCCAGCCGGCCAGTCCCATGCCGATGTGCTTTTTCAACACGTTGCTCGGCGAGCCGATGAACGTGTTGTAGTAGGTCGACGCGTCGTCGGTGACCGCGGTGAGGGTGATGCCGACCCGGGCCAGCGCCGCCTTCTCCGCCGCGAACACCTTCGGCGCGAAGTCACTCGGCGTCGAGTAGGCGAAGGTCACCGGGAACCCGCTCGGCTTGCCGCAGGCCTGCAGTTCGCTCTTGGCCTTGGTCAGGTCACCGGTCTGATCCGGGCCGGCCGACAACGGGTCGTAGTCCGCCGTGGTCTGATAGCCCTCGATGCCGGGCGGGGTCATCGAACCCGAGATCTCACCAGAGGTGGGGCCGCCGTACACGTTCAGCAGCGACGCCTTGTTGGTCGCGTAGAAGATCGCGTTGCGGCAGTGCACGTTGGTGATCACCGACTGGAACACCGGCAGGTACTGGGTGCTCGACGCGGCCGGGTCATCGGCGTTCTTCTTCAAGCTCGTGTTGGTCAGCACCTTGGTCTTGAACGCCGGCGTGAGGCCACCCGCGCCACCGTTGGCGTTCGCATCCAGCTCACCCGAATCGATCTTGCTGTCCATGTCCACCGGGTTGGTGTCGATGGTCAGGTCGACCTCGTTGACCAGCGGGTGCCGGATGGTGTCCGTGCTCTGGCTCCACTCCGGGTTACGCACCAGCACCAGCGACTTGCCCGGGCTGTAGGACTGGAACTTGAACGGCCCGGACGCCATCGGGTGCTTGGTGTAGGTCGCGCCCTTGAAGTTGCCGTTCTCGGTCTTGTACGGCACCGGGGCAGAGGCCCCCATCGCCATCATGTAGTCCAGGTCGGCGTTCGGCGCCGTCAGGTTGATCGTGATGGTGCTGCCGCTCGCCTTGATGTCAGAGTCGGGCAGGTCCCCGGACTTGTACGGGCCCTTGTAGTTCTTCGGGGCCTTCAGGCCGTTGGTGAAATAGCTGGACGGGCCGCCCGGAATCTCGGCGCTGGCGAAGTTGCGCTCCAGGCCGTATTTCACGTCCATCGCGGTGATCGGCTTGCCGTTCTCCCACTTCACACCAGGCTTGAGGGTGTACGTCCACGACGTGTAGTTGGCGTTGTGCGTCCCCATGTTGGTGGCCAGGTCCGGCGCCAACTCGAACTTGTAGCCGTTGAGCACCTTGTACCCGATCAGCGACCGGTTATACAGCCGCTGCATGTTCCAGCACCAGCCGTAGTAGGCGATCTTCGGATCCCACGAGTCACAGTCGGCGGTCGCACCCAGGTTCAGCGTCCCCCCAGTCTTCGTCGACGGGTTCACGATGTTGTCCACCGCCGCGTTATATTCAGCCGACACTCCCTGGTTGCTGGCAGCGCTGCTTGTATTGATGCTGTTGTTGGCCGACGTACCACCACCGCCGCCCTTACTGCTGCTACTACACGCCGACAGCACGACCGCACCCGCCGCCGCGAGGGCCACGGCAACAGTCAGGCTCTTCCTTCTCATCAACGGTCCTTTTCCCTCTCTCTGGTTTCCGCGTCGGATGCCGCGGGGTTCTCGGA
>JBKOVG010000428.1:0-5297 GCA_046723845.1 Candidatus Methylomirabilota bacterium
GAGGCGCGAGCCGATACTGCCACGGACTACGTCCGGCAGCGTATCGAGCGGCTCTACGAGCTCCTCGGCCCTTCGGCGCCAGATGGAGGCTCGCCGACCAAGCGGCAAGCCGCGCGGGGCGTGCTGGACGAGATGTTCGACTGGAACGAGATGGCCAAGCGATCGCTCGACCGCTATTGGGAAGAGCGGACCGCGGCCGAGCGCACCGAGTTCGTGCGGCTCTTCAGCGAGCTCTTCCAGCGCACCTACGTGTCCCGGATTCAGCTCGCGGACCGCGAGAAGTTCCAGTACCTCGGCGAGGTCGTGGACGGCGATCGTACGGTCGTCCGGACCAAGATCGTCACGACGAAGGGGCACGAGATCCCCGTCGACTACCACACGCGGCAGACTGCCGGCGGTGGCTGGAAGATCCTCGATCTCGAGGCCGGCGGGGGGGTCAGCCTCGTCAACGGCTATCGGAGCCAGTTCACCAGGTTGATTTCCCGCTCGTCGTATCAGGATCTGATCGAGAAGCTGCGGGCGCTCGTCGAGAAGCCAACGGGGGCTGCGCCAAGCGCCGGCGTCGTGTTCGTCGGCGCCGGCGATATCGCCTCGTGTGAGAGCGACGGCGGCGAGCCGGACGTCCGCGCCTTCTGGCAGGCTCTCGAGCGGTTCGCTCCGCAGGATCCCGAGGGCCGGCTGGACGTCAGGCGCGGCCTTCGGCAGTTCGTGGTCGGTACGGGCGGCGCGAGTCACCACCGGTTCGCCGGGCCGGCCGCGCCGAACAGCGAGGTCCGCAGCGACGATACGTTCGGCGTGCTCAAGCTGACGCTCTATCCCGCTAGCTACGAGTGGCAGTTCATCCCGGTAGCCGGGACAACCTTCACGGATTCGGGCACCGTCCGATGCCACTAGTGTTCCGTCCGCGAAGTCATGTTAAGGACTCCGGCGGAGGGCCTTCTTGATGATGTCGGCCGGGCTGTTTGGTCCAGACAAAAGGGCGTCGGATGCGCGTTCCACTCCTCGATGTAGCGGGTGAGGTGTCGGATGAGCGCGCGCACCGTATCGAACGACCCCCGACGGACGGATTTGCGGGTGAGCACGCTGAACCAGGCCTCGACCATGTTGAGCCACGAGGCGCCCTTCGGAGTGAAGGGAAAATGCACTCGCGGGTGCGCCGCCAACCAAGCCTCGACGGCCGCCTGCCCCACCAATTCGATGTGTGGCGGAAAGCGCGGCAACACACCAAGTGCGTCCAGCACGCGCAGGCCATTGCTCTGGATGCCGATGGCGCCGCCAATGCGTGCGAAGCTCGGCGCCTGCTCGAAAACTTTGACATCATAGCCCGCGTGGCGCGCCGCAATTGCGGCGACCAGTCCAGCGGGGCCGCCGCCCACAATTCCGATCGACCGTATTTCGTCGCTCAGCCGATCACCTCGCGAAGTTTGCCCGATGTCATCGTGCGTTGTGGGCGCTTTCCGCGACGATGCGCCAGTTGCGTCGCGCACTCGAGGCCAGCTTCGCCGGCACGGTGCTTGAGGCCGAGCTAGGCTGATGCGCGCCGCCGCCGAGCCGGTGCACTTCGTCGACGAGCCGCGCGGCTATCCGAACGCGGCGCAGCTCGCCGCCGTCGAGGCCGCCGAGCGCCGTGCGTAGGCGCTGCTGCCGGGACTGGAGTTGCCGACGTGGCGCTGGGTGCATGCCCCGCACGTGCGGACGCTCGGCCTCACGCGCTTACCCGCCTTCGGCCCGATTGTGTGGCTTCGCGACGACCTGTCGCCAGCCCAGACGTACGCCACCAGCCTGCACGAGTTACAGCATGTCGCCGATGAGCAGCTGATCGTTCAGGACCTGATCACACGCGAGGAGTCCGAGCGCCGCGCCGAGCGCTTCGCGGCCCTCGCCACCCAAGGAGCCACCATGAGCCAGCTCGAGGATCACTGTCGTCTCGTCAACCGACTTGTTGCCGGAGGTCTTTCTCGTACCGACGCCCACCGCCGCGCCGACGCCGTGCGCCCGTTGGCGGTCCAGGTCGCCGCCGTGTCCGCCGGCGCCGCGCCCAACGGATATCACCGCCTCGCCGGGTTCCAGCCGATCCCGCGCTGCGTCTGCGGTGGGTATTTGATCCGCTCGTTTGGGCGGTTACGGGAGTGCGGGTGGTGTGGGCGCACGAGCCTTGACTGACCGTCCCGGCGCGCGTCGGGTGAGAGACGGCGTTGGGCGATGGAGTTGGATCGAACCGTATTGAGCGGCGCGGGCCTGAACTTCCCGCCGCTCGGATACCCGCTGAACGTCGTCGACGTCGCTGTGACGTGGGGCCGGTCCGGGAGGCGCGCCATGGCGCTCGGGCCGGTGGGGGCGCGCGCGCCGCGCGCAGACGTGCGACGAGGGCATGGCGAGCAGCGTGTCGATCGTCGCCATCGTCTGTTCCAGCAACTCCCTGATGGATCGCGTACCGTCTCCGCCATTGGTGTGCCCTCCCATGAGGTCAGGGGATTCGCCGGCTTGTGTGCGCAAGCCTGTGCGGTCGCCCGGCGCGTCGTCAAGGGCGTCGCGGCAGCGTGACGCCGGGTTCGCTCGCGGCGGTCCGGAAGGGCTCGACCAGCATAGCCACGAGCCGTTGCGCGCGCGCGGGCGCGATGGCTCTCAGTCCGATGGCCATCGTCTCATGACCGGCAGCGGGCTGATCCTGGTAGGTGCCGCACAGCCAGTCCCACCAGGGCAGGGCGAACCCGAAGTTCCGATTCAGCTCGGCCGCGGCGACGGAATGGTGGACGCGATGCATGTCCGGCGTCACGAGGATCCGCCGGAGCGTGGCATCGACGACAAGCGGCAGGCGCAGGTTCGCGTGGTTGAACATGGCGCTGATGTTCAGGAGGATCTCGAATGTCACGACCGCCACCGCGGAAGCGCCCAGGGTGATGACGAGCGCGATCTTGAAGGCGGTGGAGAGCAAGCTCTCAAGAGGGTGGAAGCGGAGCCCGGTGGAGGCATCGAATGCGGGGTCGGCGTGGTGGACGCGATGGAGCCGCCAGAGCGTAGGCACGCGGTGCATCAGGACGTGCTGGGCGTAGATCGCGAAATCAAGCGCGATCACTGCCGCGGCCACGCCGAGCGGGCTCCTCGCGACCTCCGCCACTCCGAGGAGGCCCCACCCGCGATCGGTGGCCAGGGCGCCGGCCTCCACGACGGCCAGCGGCAAGCCGATTCGGCTGAGGACGGCGCCGAGCGCCATCAATCCGAGGTTGGTCGGCCACCGGCCCATGCGTGCGGCTGGCGCCAGGCGCCGCGGGGCGCCAATCTCGATGATCGCCAAGAGAAAGAACGCCGCGCCGAAGACCATCAGTCGGATCACCATCTCGTCGCTGAGCAGTGGCGGCATTGGCCGACTTCTTGTTCAGTGCCTCAAGCCGGCGTGGTGACCGGCTTTGGGGGCCGGGCGTTCCATCACTCGAGCAACGACCAGGCCCGAGACGAGCGTCAGCGCCGCGACCAGGTGAATGGCGGCGCCGAATCCCACGAGGTCGGCGACGACCCCCGAGAGAAGAGCGCCCACCGCATATCCGAGGTCCCGCCAGAAGCGATAGACACCGAGGCTGCTGGCCCGCCACGTCGGATGGGCATGATCCGTGATGGCGGCCAGGAGCGTCGGGTACACCATGGCGGTGCCCAACCCCTGCAGCACCGCGCCCATCAGCCAGGCGGGATACACCGGGACGAGAACGGTCAGCCAGATCCCTCCCGCCTGGACGATCATGCCGCCGCCGATGAGGCCCTTGCGCCCGAAACGATCGGACAGCGGGCCCGTGACGACCTGGACGAGCCCCCACACGGTGGGATAGACCGCCTTGATGACTCCGATGCTCTCGACCCCCAGACCGTGGGCTGCGAAGAACAGCGGGTAAATGCCCCAGGACATCCCGTCGTTGAGGTTGTTGACCAGGCCGGCCTGACAGGCCGCGAACAGGCTCGCGTTGCCGATGGTCGTCAGGAAGAAGATGTGGCCGAGCGAGGGGGCGGACGCGCTCGGCGCCCGCGGAGCAGCCGCGGCCTCGAGGTGCGCATGCGCCCGCGTCTCCCTGACGAAGAGCACCGAGAGCAGGAGTCCGGCCACGGCGATGGCGATCCCCGGGTAGAACGGCTGGGGCCGGAGTGCCCAGTGCGCGGCGATGTAGCCCGTCACCCACGACATGACGCCCACCGCGACGTAGCCGGCGAACTCGTTGAGCCCGAGCGCCAGGCCGCGGCGCTTGGGACCGACGAGATCGACCTTCATGATCACGGTCATCGACCAGGCCAGAGCCTGGTTCGCGCCCAGGAGGACATTGGCGAGATCGATCCACCACCAGGCCGGCGCATAGATGATCAGGAACGGGACGGGCAGCGCGAGGAGCCATCCGGTGACCAGGACTGGCTTCCGTCCGATCCGGTCGGAGACGCGCGCGGCCAGCAGGTTCAGGATCGCCTTGGTGACGCCAAAGCTCACGATGAAGGACGTGATGGCGGTCTTCGAGCTGAGTCCGAACTCCTGCTCGCCGAGGAGTGGGAGGACGGTACGCTCCAGACCGACCATCGCCCCGACGAAGGCGTTCAGGACGACCAGGAGCGTGAACTGCGGCAAGTTCTCCCGCAGGCCGAGCCGCGGGTCCCTCACTCGTCGCCCAGGTTCTTCCGGCGGTTCAGCGCGAACTCCGCGGGCTCTGGCGGCAGGTCGGCCAGCACGAAGCGGACGAAGTCCGCCTTCGATCGGAGCTGCAGCGCCGGGTTGAAGCGCCGCTCGAAGCCGATCGTCGAGCCCGGCTTGCCACTCAACCCCTTGCCGCAGGCGGCGCCGCTGAAGTGCGCCGGGAAGACCTCGATGTGGTCGGGCAGCGTGAGGAGCTTGCCGAAGAGGCTGTCGTAGAGCTGCTCGGCCTGCCGCGTCTCCGTGCCGGCGCCGAGCAGGTCGGGCCGCCCCACGCCGCCAGAGAAAAGCGTGTCGCCGGTAAGGACGAACCAGGGCTCCGGGGCGCGGGTCAGGTCGGTCACGGGGAGACAGACGCTTTCCGGCGTGTGGCCCGGGGTATGGAGCACGCTCACGCGCACGTTGCCCATCTCGTGCTCCTCGCCATCTTCGACGTCGACGTGTGGGAAGTGCACGCCGGCCGACTCGTGATAGAGGATCGGCGCGCCCGTGACGGCCGCGAGGCGGCGCGCGCCGGAGAGGTGGTCGGCCTGGACATGCGTCTCGAAGATGTGCGTGATGCGCATCCCCTTCTGTCCGGCCGCTTCGAGATAGGGCTCGATGTCAGGCTGTGGATCCACCACAGCGCAATAGC
>JBKOVG010000245.1:0-5962 GCA_046723845.1 Candidatus Methylomirabilota bacterium
CGATGAAGCCCACCACGAAGGAGTAGATCGCGGAGAGCATCAGGCGCCCCCTCTCCCTAGCAGGGAGAGGGCGGGGGTGAGGGTCGAGGAGACGTGGGCTTCCCCCTCACCTTGCCCTCTCCCCCTCGAGGGGGAGAGCGATCGGCATTTCCTCAACGGTCGACCTCGCCGAAGACGGGGTCGACGGAGCCCATGATGGCGACAACGTCGGCGACCTTGTGCCCGGGGATGATGTGGGGCAACAGCGCGAGGTTGGAGAAGGAGGCTCCCCGCCACTTCATCCGGTAGGGCTTGGCCGAGCCGTCGGCGATGAGATAACAGCCGACCTCCCCGCGCGCGCCCTCCACCCGGGCGTAGACCTCGCCCTTGGGGATGCGCACCTGGCCCACGGACTTCACCCCGGGGCGCGAGGAGATGGGCCCCGCGGGCAGGCCGTCGAGCACCTGGCGCACGATCTTGATCGACTCGCGGAACTCGACCATCCGCACCCGGTACCGCGCGAAGCAGTCGCCCGCGTCCTCCACTGGCACCTTGAAGTCGAAGTCCTCGTAGGAGGAATAAGGCTCGGCGCGGCGGATGTCGAAGTTGACGCCCGAGCCCCGCAGCAAGGGGCCGGAGATGCCGATCTCCTGCGCCAGCTCGCGCGAGGCCGTCCCCACCCCCACCGTGCGAGCGAGGAAGAAGGCGTTGGACTCCAGCATCTCCTCGAACTCGTTGATGCGGCCGTCGATCTTGTCCACGGTGACACGGCACTTCCGCGCCCAGTCGGCGGGGATGTCGTAGCGCACGCCGCCCACCTGATGCAGGCCGTACAGGAGACGGGCGCCCGTGAGCGCTTCGAAGAGATCGAGCACGTCCTCGCGCTCGCGGATGCAGTAGAGGAAGACGGTGGCCCCGCCCCCCAGGGCCCCGCCCATGTCGAGGCACCAGGTGCCGAGCCACAGGCAGTGCGAGGCGATGCGCTGCAGCTCGGCGGCCACCACCCGGAGGTACTGCGCGCGCTTCGGCACGTCGATCTTGCCGATCATCTCCGCCGCGCGCACGTAGGCGAGCTCGCTCGTCATGGCCGCCACGTAGTCGGTCTTGGAGGCGATGGATGGGTACTGCGTGTAGGTGAGCGACTCCCCGAGCTTCTCGTGGCAGCGGTGGAGATAGCCGATCACGGCATCCACCGCCACCACCGTCTCCCCTTCCAGGGTGAGGATGGCGCGGAAGACGCCGTGGGACGACGGGTGCTGAGGCCCCATGTTCATGGTGAGGCGCTCAGCCCCGCCGTAGCCCATCTCGAGAACCTTCCGCGATTCGAGGTCCATGCGCTCCGTGACGCTACTGCATCGGGGAATGGGAGGCGGGATTGAGGATGATCGACTTCATGTCGACGAGGCAGGGAGCCGACTTGCCGAGGAAAGCCTGCCACTCGGGATCCTGGAGGACCTTGCCCCGCACGGCCGCGCGGTCGTTGAGATCCTTGTAGGCCCAGAGGTGGACGGCCTCGTTGAGCTGGCCTGCCTCGGTCTGGAAGACACCCACGTTCCTCGAGTACTTCTCGCGGGTGGGCATGATGGCCTTGAAGTGGCCGAGCCACTCGCCGAGCCGGCCCACGTGCGCGCGATACCAGCGCAGCTCGTAGACGTGACCGGCATCCGGCGGTGGCTTGAGCGGCAGCACGGGGGAGAGGATCTTGTTCTCCTGGGCGAGGAGGATGCCCCGCGTGTGGGGCAGGTAGCCCTCGCTCCACTCCTTGTTCCGGGCGAGCTCCCCGCGCAGCCGCTCGCGCTCGTTGAGGTTCTCGTAGCTCCAGAGGTGAACGTACTGGTTCAGCGTCCCGAACTCCGTCGACCAGCCGCCCTCGAACTTGCCGTACTTGTCTCCACGGATCTTCCGGCCGATCTCGGCGGAGTTCTTCAGGTACTGAGCCTGCGTGCCGGGCTGGAGCGTGTAGGTGCGAAGCTCGTAGATCATGAAAGGCCCCCTTGCCGGTTAGCGGTACGGCGGGTGCGGCGTGTCCACCGCGTAGGACTTGAGCAGCGGATGACCCTCCCAGTCGTGGGGCAGGAGAATGCGGCGCAGGTCCGGATGTCCCTCGAAGCGGATCCCGAACATGTCGTAGCACTCGCGCTCCATCCAGTCGGCGCCGCGCCACACCGGACAGAGCGACGGGCAGCGCGTCTCCCCCGCCCCCAGCTTCGCCTTCATGAACACGGCGAAGTTGGCGTCGAGGTTCTCCACGCGCGCCACCACCTCCAGCCCCTGCTCCTTCCCGTCCACCGCGGAGAGGAAGGAGAAATACCCGCAGCCGAGTGTCTCCCGGGCGAAGCGGCCCACCTCCAGCCAGCGATCGGGCGTGGTCTCCACCACGAGGAGGGAGCCCTCTCCGCCCACGGCGATCCCGAGCCGCTCCTGCACGAGGGGGCGAGCCTGCGCGTGCGTCAGCACCCTAGTCGGTCTTCTCGCTGGGAGCGGCGCGCTGGCCCGTCTGGCGGAAGTGGGCGATCTTCTCCTGGAGCTTGAGGAGTCCGTATAGGAGCGAGTCGGGCGGCGGCGGGCAGCCGGGGACGTACACGTCCACCGGGATGACACGATCCACGCCCTTGACCACGTGATAGCCGTGGCGGAAGGGGCCGCCCGAGTTGGCGCAGGAGCCCATGGACACCGCCCACTTCGGATCGGGCATCTGCTCGTAGATCCGCTCGAGCATGGGCGCCATCTTGATGGTGACGGTGCCGGAGACGATCATGAGATCGGAGTGGCGCGGGGAGGCGAAGGGGACCATGCCGAGCCGCTCCACGTCGAAGCGCGAGGCGAAGGTGGCCATCATCTCGATGGCGCAGCAGGCGAGGCCGAAGGTGACGGGCCACACCGATGACTTGCGCGCCCAGTTGAGGAAGGCGTCGGCCACCGTGGTGACGATGAAGCCGCCCGGGAAGTTGTAGATGCCCTCTTCCACGCTCTCGAAGAGCCGGGAGTGCTTGTCGCCCTCCGGACGCTCCTTGTGGAGCTTCTCCCACTCCTGGAGATCCTTGAACTCGGTCCAGACGGCGGGGGGAATCTGCGGAGTCGGCGCCTTTATTTCCATTCCAGGATGCCTTCACGAAGCGCGTAGAACCAGCCGAGGCCGAGGATACCCACGAAAAGCGCCATGATCCCGACGGCGGCCGGCCCCAGCGGCTTGAGCACGAGCGCCCAGGGGAAGAGGAAGACGGCGAGGGCGTCGAAGACGATGAACATGAGCGCGACCAGGTAGAAGCCCACGGGGAACTGCACCCAGGCCTGGCCGATGGGCTCGGCGCCGCACTCGTAGTTCTCGAGCTTGACGGGGGTGGGACGGGAAGGTCGAAGCACGGCGGCCGCCACCAGCGACACCACTCCGAATGCCACGATGAGAACGAGAAAGATGATCACCGGCAGATACCCGGTCACGCACACCTCCAGACTCGGTGGAAAACCGCGCGGAGTATAGCACAGCCCACTGCGTCATTGTATCCACCGGAGCCCCTTTCGCGCGAGCGGAAAGCGCGCGGAGCGCCGTGGCTCAGCGCGCGGGGACGATCCAGAGCGAGAGCACGTGGGTGCGCTCCGGCCCCTTGAAGTTCACCACGCGGTCGGGCTTCCAGGCGGCCATGGGGAAATCGTGGGAGACGATCCGCGAGCCGGGCTTGAGCTGGGCGAGGAGCTTCGGGCGGAGCCGCGCGTTCGCCTCCGCGCTCAGGTAGATCGTCACCACCGTGGCCTCGCTCAGGTCCGCCTCGAAGATGTCCTGCTGGACGAAGCGCACGCGATCGGCCACCTTTGCGCGCCGTGCATTGCGCTCCGCCTCGGCCACCAGGTCTGGCTCGATCTCGAGCCCGACTCCGCGCGCCCCGAACTCCTGGGCGGCGGTGATCACGATGCGCCCGTCGGCCGAGCCCAGATCGTAGACCACGTCGCGCGATGTCACCTGAGCGAGCCGGAGCATCTCGACCACGACCACCTGGGGCGTGCGCACGTCGGGCGCCACGCTCCCCGGCGCCCGCGCGCAGCCGAGGGCGATCGAGACGAGGAGAAGCAAGAAGGACCACGGCACGAGACGTCGAGGCGGGCGCTGCATCGGCGACCATCCTACCCGAACCTCACCGGCGCGGGCCAGCGCGGGGGCGAGGGCGTGGGCTAGAGTGGCCGTCTCCGCACGGCGACGGCCGGGCCAGAGCGGCGTTTCGCCCTCAGCGCTGGCGGGACTTGGTCAGGTCGAGGAGCACGAGCGACCAGCCGATGGTCCGGAGCTGCTCGTCGATGCCGGAGCGCGTGCGGCGGCTGCGGCGGCGCCGGTCGACGGCCGCCGATCCCTTGCCCTGGCGCCGCTCACCCGCCCGGCGATCGAGCACCACCTGGACGCTCTCGTGTCCCGCGAAGGCACGCTTGATCTCCTCGTAGAGCTCGCGCCGGTGGCGCGCCACGATGAGGAGGTGCTTGGCGATGGCCATCTCCTCCTCGGCGGCACGGCGGGGCGGCAGCTTGCGCACCGTCGCCTCCGGGCGCAGCGTCTGTGAGGCCGTCATGAGGTCGAGGAAGCGGGCGGCGGGTGTCCAGGTGCCGCTCCCGCAGGCGGGACAGCGCTGCGATCCCAGCGTGAAGCACTCGTCGCAGTCGAGGCAGAGGGCGAGCTTCCTGAGGGGCAGATGGATGCCGGGGACCGACACGTGGTTGCGCTGAAGCATGAGAGCATGCACCTCCGGCCGGGCTAGGTAGCAAAACCCGCTCCACCCCTCCCTCTCACGCAGAATCAATCACTTGGCGACGGAAGTCATCCTCGGAGGAGCCAGAAAATGTCGGCGGCCCAACAGAAATCGGAACTTGAAACCCTGGCAGGCCGCTCAAAAGGGTCCAGATGCGAGGCGCCGCTCGAAGGCAGCATGCGAGGCGTACTTTCTTTACGTTGAGCGTGCTGCCGAGAGCGCCGCCTTTCGAGTTGAGCGGCGGCTAAGCCGACGCGAGACGAGAGCTGAGTTGAAGCAGATGGGCCCTTTTCAGCAGCCCGCTAGCGGAGCTGGACGGTCACCACCGCCGACATCCCCGCGCGGAGCGTGTGCGGATTGCTGAACTGGCCCGGATCGAGCCGGATCTTCACGGGCAGGCGCTGGACGACCTTGACCCAGTTGCCCGTGGCGTTCTCCGGGGGCAGCAGCGAGAAGCGCGCGCCGGTGCCCGCGGAGAGCGAGTCAACCTTGCCGCGGAAGACCCGGTCCGTGAAGGTGTCCACGCGGACAGCCGCGGCCATGCCGGGGCGAATGCGGGCGAGCTGCGTCTCCTTGAAGTTCGCCAGCACCCATACCTCGTGCAGCGGCACGATGGCGAGGAGCGGCTGCCCCATCTGGGCGACCTGGCCAACCTCCACCGTGCGGCGGGACACCACGCCGTCGACGAGCGCCCGCACCTCCGTGTACTGCAGCTGCAGCTCGGCGAAGTTGAGATCGGCCCGCGCCTGGGCGAGCGCCGCCTCCGCGCGCACGATGTCCGCTTCCTTCATCGGCACCTGGTGGCGCTGGCTCTCCATCTTGGCCACGGTGGCGCTCAGCTCGGCCACGCGCTGCTTCGCCTGCTGGACCATGAGCGTCCTCGTGACGAGCGAGGCCTCGGCCTGCTGCACCTCCCGCTCCGCCTGGACCTTGCGGCGATCGGTGGCGTCCTGGGCGGCGCGCGCCGCGCCCTCCGCCGTCTCCGCCTGCTCGAAGTCGCGCAGGGCGACGAAGCCGGCCTGGACGAGCTTGCGCTGGCGATCCATCTCGCGCCCGGCCTGCACGGCGTTGGCCTTGGCCCCCGTGGCATCGGCGGCGGCCGCGGCCGCCGCCGCGCGCTTGGCCTCCAGCACCGCCTCCGCCTCCTTCACCGCGGCCTGACTCGCCGCCTCCGCGGCCCGCGCGCCCTGGAGGGCACCGCGCGCCTCCTCGGCCTGCGCCTCCGTCACCCCGCGCGTCATGGGCAGCTC
>JBKOVG010000165.1:0-11461 GCA_046723845.1 Candidatus Methylomirabilota bacterium
GAGAACTACACAGAAGCCAATTCGTCGGCAGCGTCAGATGTGTATAAGAGACAGGGAAGGCATAGTCCGACTCGCCGCGCCGCGGTTCGCTCTCGGCCAGCGAGCGGTACATGCGGATCACCTCGAGCGACTTCTCCTTGAGGTTGTGGGCCTTCTCGGTGTTCAGCGCGAGGATCTGGAAAGCCACCTCCGCTTCGGGGATGAGGATGCCCGGAACCATGGTCGCCTTAAGCTTCTGGAGCACGATGCGGCGATGGTTCCCGTTGGGCGTCCAGTAGACGCCGGCCTTGGGCGACATGACCACGATGGGATCCACGAAGCGGTCGATCTTCTTCACGACCTCCTGCAGCCGCTTGGCGTGGGTCGGCGAGAGATCGCGCTGATAGGGCGTGGGCTCGACCTTGCCCATGGGGAGGAGACAGAAGATGTGCCAGTGGTCGCCCACCGGCTCGCGATAGAGGGCCAGGGGCAACCCGCCGTCGCGCTCAACCTGCTCCGCGAGGGCGAGCACTGCCTTGGGGGGATCCTGCTCCGGATGCACCGACCAGGTCATCACCATTGAATTATGCCCGAGGCACGGACCGATCGGAAGGGGGAGGGCGCCGCGATCAGGCGGCGACGGTGCGGGCAGTGGCGCGGCGGCGGAGGGCGTCGCGGATGGAGCCGTAGATCCCGGAGGGGAGGAAGATGATGCAGAGGATCAGCACGAGGCCGTAGATGGTCTCGGCGATCCCGATCAGCTTGATGCCGAAATAGATGCGCAAGAACTCGCTGAGCGCGATGGTGAGCGCGGTGCCCACCGACGGCCCTAGCAGCGAGTACATCCCGCCCAGCACCACCGCAAAGACGATGCGGAGGGAGACGCCGATGCCCGACATGGTGTCGGGATTGGCGTAGGCGAGATACTGCACGAGGATGACCCCGCCCAAGGCGGTGAGAGCGGCGGAGAGCACGGTGATGCCGAGCTTGAAGCGCGTCACGTGGATCCCCACCGAGGCCGCCGCCGTCTCGTCCTCGCCGATGGCCTCCATGGCCCGGCTGGCCATGCTGCGGTCCACCCGCACCCAGATCCAGAGGCCGAAGAGCCACAGGGCCATGGCCACGTAGTAGAAGACGCGCTTGTCCGCGAACTGTAACGCCCAGATGCTCGAGTCCGACGGCGCGGGCTTGAGGCTGACCCCGAGGGAGCCGCCCGTCCAGTCGCGCTCCGCGATGATGAGGAGGCGCACGACCTCCGACACCGCGAGGGTGACCAAGCCGAAGTAGTGGCCGACGACCTGGAAGCGCGAGCAGGGATAGCCGATCACCACGGCAAGGGCCACGGTGAGGAGGACGGCCACGACCCCGCCGAGCCACGGGGTGAGGCCGAAGAAGTTCCAGAGGAGACAGGCTGTGTAGGCGCCCACCCCGAGGAAGGCGCCGTGGCCGAGGGACACGAGGCCGAAACGGCCCATGAGCGACCACGCGCCGCCGATGAAGGACCAGATGAAGATCTGCACGATGACGTGCACGAGATACTCGCGCATGCGGCCGAGAGGGAGGAAGGGCTCCACGGCGAGGACGGCGATGATCAGAGCCGCCGCGAGGCGTCGCCAGCTCATGTGCGCTTGGCGAAGATGCCGCCGGGGCGGACGAACATCAGCACGATGAAGATCACGAAGGCGACCACGTAGCCCATCTCGGTGGAGATGAGCACCCCGCCCACCGAGATGACCTGGCTCATGATGAAGGCGGCTACGAAGGCGCCGAACATGCTGCCGAGGCCGCCCAGCACGCAGATCATGAAGGTGAGGGGACCGAAGGCGCTTCCGA
The DNA here is from genome assembly GCA_046723845.1 of Candidatus Methylomirabilota bacterium. Taxonomy (GTDB): domain Bacteria; phylum Methylomirabilota; class Methylomirabilia; order Rokubacteriales; family CSP1-6; genus AR37. The sequence continues at coordinate 1,813 of JBKOVG010000165.1, forward strand.
AGTAGGGATGCACGGCGTACTGGATGATGAGGAGCGCACCCGCGATGCCCGCCATGGCGCCCCCCACCGCGGAGGTGACGAGATAGAGCCGAAGCGGGTTCGCCCCCATGAGGGCGGTGGCGTCGCGGTCCTGGGAGACGGCGCGGATAGCCGTGCCCACGAAGGTGCGGGTGAGGAAGAGATAGAGGCCGAGCATGGCGAGGATGGACAGCGCGAAGGCGATCAGCCGGGGGAAGGAGATGAAGATGCCGCCCACCTCGAGCACGGGGAGGTTCACGCGCACCGAGCGATGGTCCGTGCTCCAGAGGAGGGTGGCGAAGGACTGGATGAAGAAGAGGAGCCCGCCCGTGGCGAGGAGCTGGTTGATGGGCGGGCTCGACAGGATGGGCGAGATGATCAGGAGGTGAACGAGGAGGCCCAGGACCACCCCCGTCACGAGCGAGCCTATGCCGGCCAGCACGATGGGCCAGTGGTAGACGGTGACCATGAAGTACATGGCGTACATACAGAGCATGACGAGATCGACGTAGGCGATCCACACGATATCGATCACGCCGAAGATGAGGTTGAGCCCCAGGGCGAGGAGGGCGAGCACGCCACCGAGTAGGATGCCGTTGACCACCGCCTCCAGCAGAAAGAGCGGATCAATCATAAGAGTCGGAGGGGGGCTCCGCCCCCCTTCCGAACCTCCCCCCGAGAAGGATTGCGCCGGCGAAGCCGGCGCTCGAAGTGGAACAGTCGTCTGGGCGAGGTTCCTGAGTACCGCTCGCACAGCTGAGCGGGTAGCGTCGGGGCAGCTCACTGGACCCCTTCGAATGTGCGCAGCCCGAAGGGCGGCGATTCAGGCGAGTGGGTGACGCAGCCAGCCGCACCACCCCGCCCCCGATGACAGGACCCGTCCGCCTCGCGTGTCGAAGCTTCATGACCTACGCGCCCACGTAGGCCTTGCGCACAAAGTCCTGCTCGGCGAGCTCGCTCGCGCGGCCTTCCATCTTGATGCGTCCCACCTCGAGCAGGTAGGCGCGGTCCACGATCTTCAGGACCTGGCGCACGTTCTGCTCGACCACGAGGATGGTGTAGCCCTCCTCGCGCACGCGGCGGATGAGGTCGAAGAGGCGCAGCACCATCACGGGCGCCAGGCCCATCGACGGCTCGTCGAGGAGGATGAGCTTGGGCCGGGACATGAGGGCGCGGCCCACCGCGAGCATCTGCTGCTCGCCTCCCGAGAGGCTGCCCGCCCGCTGCGTCGGCCGCTCCGCGAGCACGGGGAAGAGGGTGTAGACGCGCTCCAGGCTCTCGCGATAGTGTGCGCGCGCGGCGGGGAGGAAGGCGCCCATCTTGAGGTTCTCGCCCACCGTCAGGGCGGGGAATATCCGGCGCCCCTCGGGCACGTGCGCGATGCCGTGGGCGACCACGTCGTACGCCTTCTCGCCCGAGAGATCGCGGCCCTCGAACACCAGGCGGCCGGAGCGCGCGGGCAGCAGCCCCGAGATCACCCGCATGAGGGTGGTCTTGCCCGCGCCGTTGGGGCCGACCACGGCCACCGCTTCCCCCGCCTCCACGCGCACGCTCACGTCCCACAAGGCGGTGAAAGCGCCGTACCCCGAGGTGATGCGGTCCAGCTCGAGCATGCTCACGTGAGCACGACCTTCTCGCCGAGGTACGCCTCGATCACCTGGGGATTCTCCGCGATCTCGAGGGGCAGGCCTTCCGCGATCTTCTCGCCGTGGTCGAGCACGACGAGCCGGTCGACCACCCGGAGGAGCGTGGCCATGATGTGCTCGACCCACACGATGGTGATGCCGAGCTCACCGCGGATGCGGCGGAGCATCTCGGCGGCGTCGTGCATCTCGCTGGGATCGAGCCCGCCCAGGCTCTCGTCAGCGAGGAGGAGCTTGGGCCTGGTCGCCAGCGCGCGGGCCAGCTCGAGCTTCTTGAGCCCGCCCGCGCCCAGGAGCGTGGTGGAGGCGGCGGGATCCGTGGGCAGGCCGACCAGGGTCAGCACCTCCGCGGCCTGCTGGCGCGCCTCCGCCTCGGTGTTGCGGGTGGCCGAGCCGAAGTGGGAGGCGACGGCGACGTTCTCCAGGATGGAGAGCTTGCGGAACGGACGCGGGATCTGGAAGGTGCGCGCCACGCCGCGATGACAGATGGCGTCGGGGGTGAGGCCGCCGATCTCGTCGCCGAGGAACTTGATGGAGCCGCCCGAGGGCAGGAGCGCCCCCGAGATGCAGTTGAAGCACGTGGTCTTGCCCGAGCCGTTGGGTCCGATCAGCCCGAGTATCTCGCCCGGCTTGACCTCGAAGGAGACGCCGTGGAGGGCGAGGAAGCCCCCGAAGCGCTTGGTCAGCCCCGAGACGGTCAGCACGGACGCGATGGCGGCGCCGCCGGCGATGGGCCGCGCAGACGGTGCCGCCGAGCTCGGCTAGCGCGCAAAGAAAGGCGAGGACGCGGGCAGCAGCACGGCGGGTGTCGCCGTCTGCACGGACTTGGGCCACACGACCTCGAACTTTCCGTCGATCACCTGGAAGACGGTCGGGAAGGCGCGCTCGTTCTGCCCGCGCATCGGACTGCCCTCGCCGAGGAACTTGACGCCGTAGCCCTGGCTCGTCCCGCCCTCGGGGATGTCAGTCTCGCGCGCGGCCTTGGCGAGCTGCTCGGGCGAGAAGCCGCCGTGCTTCTGGATGGCGCGCGGGAGTACGTCGAGGAGGAGGATGCCGAGGTTGTTGAAGCCCATGGAGACGTGGGGGGCGATGGGCCCGTCGCCGAACTCCTTCTGGTAGCGCTTGACCATCTCCCGCGTCATCTCGGCCGCCTTGGGGCTGACCTTCTTCTCGATGAGCTGGGAGGCCACGGGATCCACGGTGTGGAAGCCTTCGGACTCGGCGCCGATGGTCTCCTTGAGCTTGTCGAGCTGACTGTGCCCCGCCCCGTGCCCGAGGTAGGCCTTGACGCGCAGGCCCTGCTCCTTGGCCTGGCGCAGGAAGAGCGCGATGTCGGGATTGTAGCCGGTGTGGAAGAGGACGTCGGGGCGCGCGGCGCGCAGCTTGGTCACCAGCGAGGAGAGGTCGGGCGCCTGGATCGAGTAGCCTTCCTTGAGCACCACCTGCATCCCCTGCTTGCGCGCCTCCTCGTCGTTGGCGGAGCCCACGTTGGTGCCGTAGGGGCCGTCCTCGTAGATGATGGCCACCCGCAGATCCTTGGGCGACTTCTTGAGCTTCTCCTGCGCGTAGGCGGCGATGTACTGCACGGAATAGGAGCCGAAGAGCCCGCCGTTGGGCTGGGGGCGGAAGGTGTACTGCAGGTTGCGGTCCTTGAAGACGGCGTCGGCGATGCCCGTGGTGATCCACAGGAAGCGCTTCTGCTTGTCCACGCGCTCCGCGATGGGCACCGCGTGGGCGCTCGAGTAGATGCCGGCCAGGATGTCCACCTTCTCCACGTTGAGGAGCCGCTCCGCCTCGTTGATGGCCACGTCGGCCTTGGACTGGCTGTCCCCGTCGACGCGCACGAGCTTGTACTTGCCGAGCACGCCGCCGTGCTCGTTGACGTAGTCGATGATCATCTTGGCGCCGCGCCAGCAGTTGAGCGAACCGCCGGCTGCGAAGGGGCCGCTCTGATCGAAGAGGACGCCGATCTTGATGGTCTGCGCCTGCGCGTCGGCGAGATCGCGCGAGGCCACGGCGCCTAGCGCGCCCACGAAGAGCAGGATGAAGACGAGACGGAACCATTTCATGCCGAAGCCTCCTTTGGCCATCACCGGCGGACCCGCGATCGAGGCGGGGTGGAAAAAAGTGCCCAACCCTAGCACGCGCTCCCCGCTCGAATCAACTGGCGCCGCGGCGCGCGAGGATCAGCCACTCGAGGCCGCGTCGGCGCTCGGGGGAGGCGGCGGGGGGCGCCGACTCGAGGAGGTCGAAGCGCGGGGCGAGGGCGGCCTCGACGCCCTCGCGCGAGACGGGAAAGGGCGGGCCGTCCGTCCCCTCGCGCAGCGGATAGAAGCAGCCGAGGAGGAGGCCGCCCGGCCGGAGGACGTCGCGGAGCACGTCGACATACTCGCCTCGCCGAGCGGGATCGATGGCGCAGAAGCAGGTGTACTCCCACACCGCGTCGAAGGCTCCCCCGTAGTCTGCGGCGAGGGAGAAGACGTCGCGCTGCTCGAAGGCCACCCGCACGCCCTCCTCCTTGGCGAGCCGGCGCGCCTCCCGCACCGCGGCCTCCGCGAAATCGAAGCCGGTGACCTGGTAGCCGCGGCGGGCGAGGAGCCGGGCGTCGTGGCCGCGCCCCGCGCCGAGCACGGCCACGCGCGCGCCCGAAGGCAAGGGCAGCCCGGCCTCGAGGCGTTGCACCAGAGCGGGTGCGGGCTCGCCGAGCTCCCAGCCGTCCTGGCTCGACGCGTAGAGCCCGTCCCAGAACGCGGCCGTGCTTACGGGCGCGCGATGTCCGGCCACTCGACCTGCTCGAAGTCGGCCACCGCGCTCTCCGCGCCCGCTCTCACCAGCTCGTCCTCGGTGTGGGCGGTGGTGACGCCCACCGCGCGCATGCCTGCGCGCCGCGCCGCCTGCACGCCCACCAGCGAGTCCTCGAAGACCAGGCAGCGCTCGGGGGCGATGCGCAGGCGAGCCGCCGCGAGCAGGTACACCTCGGGATCAGGCTTGCCGGAGGTGACGTCGTCGGCGGTGACGATGACGTCGAAGTAACGGAGGAGGCCCGCCCCGGCCAGGAGATGATCCACGTCGTAGCCGGAGGCGGAGGTGCCCACCGCCCGCGGCACGCGACGCCGCGCGAGATCGGCCACGAAACGGCTCACCCCGGGCACGGTCACGATGCCCGCGCGCGCGAAGTCGACGTAGAGGTCGCGCTTGCGCCGTGCGAGCCGGCGCACCTCGTAGTCCGAGAGGCGGCGGTTGAGGAGGAGGGGCACCGCCTCCTCGCTGGGGCGTCCGATGGTCAATCGCCAGGGCTCGGGATGCGCGGGCTCCTCGCCGATCTCCTCGAGGAGGGCCTGCCAGGCGGCGCGGTGATGGGCGCCCGAGTCGATGAGGACGCCGTCCATGTCGAAGACGACGGCGTCAGTCATATGACATGAGCTCGAGGAGATTCCCGTCGGGATCGCGGAAGTAGACGGAGGTGCCGTCGACCCCGCGCGCGCCGCGCCGCGGGACGGGGCCGATCTCGATGGGCACCCCGTGGGCGGACAGCCGCTCCACCGCGTCCTTGATGGGCCCCTGCCACACGAAGCAGAGATCCTCGGAGCTGGCGGTAGGCACGGCGGCCTCGGGCGTGACGGGGCGGCCGGCCTCGTGCACGTTGATCATGGTCCGCCCCGCCATGAGCGAGGGGAAGCGGCGCTGCCCCTGCCGCCACTCGTCGACGCCGAGAGGCTGGCAGCCCAAGACCTCGCGGTAGAAGGCGAGCGCCGTCTCGAAGTCCTTGACGACGAGGACGACGTGATCGAGCGCGGAGATCACGTGAGACGATAGAGGGGCGCGAGAAGCTGAAAGGTCTCGCGGGCGGCGCGCGCATAGTCGCGCGGCTTCCAGGCCGCTGCTTCCTGGGCGGGCACCGCGCGGCCCAGCACCACCTGGCCGTCGCGCGTGCGCACGAGCTCGTCGCCGAGCCGGGTCACCTCGTCGGAGGAGAGATCGGCGAGGACGGCGGCGGGCGACTCGTCGTGCTCGTTCTTGAACCAGGCGAGCCCCTTGGCGCGTCGGAGGACGGGAGCGAGCTTCGGTCCCTGCCGCTTCCACGAGGAGACCCAGCGCTTCTTGCCTGCGTGCTCGGGGCCTGCCTCGAAGAGGAAGCGCACCGCCCCGCGCGACACCGCGATCTTGAAGTGGCAGTGCTTCTTGTAGCCGCGCTTGTCGAGGGCGAAGGCGACCCAGGTGTCGTCGGGCGGGTTGACGGTGCGCCGGGCGTGCTTGGCCACATGCGCGAAGGCCTGATCGCCGGCGATGCGTCCCACATCGGCAAGAAGATCACGGCCGATCGCCTCGAGCTTGGGCCGGATGCGCGTCCGGATCGCCTCCATGCGAGGCGTGAAGCCGTCGATGTCGAAGACCTTGAAGTCAGTAAGAGTGAAGCCGGAGAACGCCATGCCGGGCCTCCTCAGGGGTACTGCGTGTCGGGATCGAGGGGGAAGATCGGCCGACGGACGCGCTGGAAGTCGAAGCGCGAGAGGTTGGACGACGACAGGCCCGGGGCGTCCACCTCGATGATCTCGCGCGCGATGGGCTCGAAGGCGGCACGATAGTGGATGGTCGACTTCACCACGAGGATCTTGTGGTCGAGGGGATCGAGGCCGACGAAGCGGATCATCTCGGGGTCGAGGGTCTGCCAGCGATACGAGATCAGGATGACCTTGACGTCGTTGACGTCGAGCACGGCGGTGGTGCCGAGGCGGCCAGGCAGTCCCCGGGCCATGGGCCCCTTGTGCACGAAGCGCCCGTCGGAGAGCGTGCGCACGAGGCCAGTGACCCGAAGAGGCGCGCCGTGCCGCTGATCGACCTTGCCCCCCACGTCGAGAGAGACGGAGGCGCCCACCCCCGCTTCCGCGCACCGGGCCACCGCCTGCGGATCCCAGATGCACGCGACGACCGCGGAGCGGGCGCCCACCCGCACGAGCTCGCGCAGCACCTCCGTCCCGTCTCCCGCCGCGCCGCCCCCGGTGTTGTCGGCCATGTCGGCGAGCACGATGGGCTGTCCCTGCGCGGCCAGGGCGCGCGCCACCGCCTCGCGCACGGGCAGCCCGGTGTGCATGAACTCGTGACGGTGCGCCCACGCGGTGTCGGCGAGCTGGTCGGCGAGACGGTCGGCGAGGGCCTGGTCGTTGTCGGTGACCACGTAGACCCCGAAGCCCGCCTCGGGGATGTCGGCGTGGGGGAAGCCCGCGAAGACGGAGATGGAGATGACCTTCGGATCTTTTTCCATCTCCTCCGCCATGGCATAGAGCCGGCGCATCGGTCCCCGTGTGGTGCCCTGGTTGCCGAGCGGAGGGAGGAGGGGCGGCTTGCGGAGGGCGGCGGTGGGGCGCAGCCGCTGGCCGATCACGTCGAGGAGGCGCTCGGTCGCTTCCACTCCCCGCTCGCCCATGTCCACGTGGGGGTAGGTCTTGTAGCCGTGGAGGAGATCCGCCTCACGCACCATGGTGTCGGTGATGTTGCCGTGGAAGTCGAGGGACACTGCGATGGGCACCGAGGGGCCTACCACTTCGCGCACCGCGGAGATCAGGTCGCCCTCGCCGTCATCGTGCCCTTCCGTGACCATGGCGCCGTGGAGGTCGAGGAGCACGCCGTCCACCGTCCCCGCCGCCTTGAGATCGTGCAGCATCCGCTCCTTCACGTGACCGTAGATGTCGCGCGTGACGAGGCCGGCGGGCGAGGCGGCCGCGGCCACCGAGGGAATCAGGGTGGCCCCGCGTCGCGTGGCCGCGTCGATCATGCCGCCCAGGCAGGTGCCGGTGCCGCGGAAGGCCTCGATGATCTCGCCGCCGTAGTGGAGGCCGCGCGTCTCGAACTGCCGGCGGTCGGTGGGGATGTTGCTGAAGGTGTTCGTCTCGTGGGACATCATGGCCAGGAACAATCTCACCTGCCGCCTCCTCGACCCTCGTCGGCTTCGCCGTCCCGCGAGAGTACACAAAGGCCGGGGATCGCGACAAGTGGTCTTTACAATTTCATGTGGGGATCGAGCCAGTCGCGGAGCCCGTTGCCCGCGAGATTGAGCACGAGCGTCGTGATGAAGATGGCGAGACCGGGAAACGCGGCGATCCACCACGAGTTGAGCATGTACACGCGGCCCTCGCCGAGCATGTTGCCCCACGCAGGCGTCGGCGGCTGGATGCCCAAGCCCAGGAACGACAGCGTCGACTCGAGAATGATGACCTGGGCGATCTGGAGTGTCGCCACCACGACGATTGGCGACACGAGATTGGGCAGGATCTGACCGACGACGATGCGGAGGTGACTCATGCCGAGGGCTTTGGCGGCCACCACGAAGTCCCGCTCGCGCAGCGCGAGAGTCTCGGCGCGGATGATCCGCGCGTAGACCGGCCAGCCCGTCACCGCCAGCACCTTCACCATGTTGGCCAGGCTGGGGCCGAGCACGGCGATGACGGCGAGGGCCAGCAGCACGAACGGAAAGGTCAGCATGACGTTGATCAGCGTCATGATGTTCCAATCCACCCGGCCGCCGAAGTAACCCGCGGTGAGCCCGAAGCACACGCCGATGATCGACGACAAGATCACCGTGGACGTGCCCGCGAGGAGCGAGACGCGCCCGCCCCAGATCACGCGAGAGAGGAGATCGCGCCCGACCTGGTCCGTGCCCAGGAGGTGTTCCCGCGAGCCGCCGTCCATCCACGCCGGCGGGGCCATTCGGTGCTTGATGTCCACCGACAGAGGGTCATACGGGGAGATCAGGGGAGCGCACACCGCGCTCGCCACGATGAGGAGGAACACGACCGCGCCGCCCAGTGCCCACTTCAGGCGCCCGAGCCGTCGCCAGGAGGCGCCGGCGGCGTCCGGCCGAGCCGCCGTCTCCAGGGGGGGAGCGACCATGGTGGCGTCGGGGCCGACAGCCATCAGGCACCGGTCCGGATACGCGGGTCGATCAGTCCGACCAGGATATCGACGGCCGTGTTCACGATCACGATGATGAGGGCGAGGAGCACGACCGCGCACTGGACCACGGGGAAATCCTGGTTGCGGATGGAATCCACCGTGAGCGTCGCCACGCCGGGCCAGGCGAAGACGGTTTCGGTGATGATGGCGCCCCCCAGGAGCTGGCCGAATTGCAGGCCGAGGACGGTGACCACGGGGATGCACGCGTTGCGGAAGGCGTGCTTGATCACGACCATGTTCTCGCCTACGCCCTTGGCGCGCGCCGTCTTGATGAACTCCATGTTCATCACCTCGATGAGGCCGGACCGTACCAGCCGCATGGTGAGAGGGGCGAGGAAGGCGCCCAGGCAGAAGGCGGGCAGCACGAAGTTCTGCCAGGTGCCGTAGCCCGAGGCGGGCAGGATCTTGAGCCGCACCGCGAAGATGATGATGAGCATGATGCCGAGCCAGAAGATCGGCATGGCCTGCCCGGCCACCGCCAGCATCGTGCAGAAGGTGTCCACCACCGAGTGCCGCTTGAGCGCAGCCACCACGCCCAGCGGAAGCGCGATGAGCAGGGCCACGCCCAGCCCCGACAGCGTGAGATAGATCGTCGGCGGCATCCGCTCGATGACGAGGGGGAAGGCGGGGGTATTCCCGTACCAGGACTTGCCGAAGTCACCCCGGATGGCGCGGGTCGTGAACTTCCAATACTGGACCCAGATGGGCTGGTCCAAGCCCATCAGGTGCTTGTAGCGCGCGTACTCCTCCTTGCCCGCGTTCTGGGGCAGGAGCAGGGTGACCGGGTCACCGATCACGTGCAGGATCGAGAAAGCGAGGATCGAGATACCGACGACGACGACGATGAGCTGGGCGAGCTGACGGAGGAGGTAGCGTCGCATCGGGCCGAGGCGGGAGCGGAGGGGGCGCCGGCGAGCGCCCCCTCCCGCGCCGTTACTTCTTTCGTGGCGTCACGAGGAACATTCGGTCGACTTCGTCGGGGGGGGCGGAGTAGTCGACGCGATTCGAGATGCCCCAGACCCCCCGGAGTCCCCACT
>JBKOVG010000403.1:0-4815 GCA_046723845.1 Candidatus Methylomirabilota bacterium
CTAGGAAAGTGTCTGGATTCCCTACCCTAGATGATCCACGGAGAGGCCGCACAAGCTGAACTTCCAGATCCGGGGCTAGGTATTTCGACTCAAGACATCAACCCCGGAGATATTTCTCTGGCGGCAGCTGGTTCAAATCGGGGGCCCGCAACCAAAGCAATCAAGGGCTTCAGGGTTGCTCTCCGGAAGCCCTTGGTGTTTGCGGGCGAGAACGGGGCGAGAGTGGTCAGGCTACCCCGGCTCTCCCTTCACGGCCGCGAGCGCCGACAGGGCCGGGTGCTGACTGCGCCATGCCTGCTTCTCAGGGTCATTCGCGGGCCTTGGCCGACCACGCACTCGGGAAGCGCCCCTGGAAGTCAAGGATACGGACCTCCTGGGGGCGGATCGCAATGCGAGCCCAGCCGTGAAACGTCTGCCGCAGGGCCGTCAGGAATTGCTCCCCGCCCGCATCGCCGAGGTACCGACGGGCCATCGTCAGATACTCGGCGAACGGTTCCGCCAACACCTGCACAGCAGCCATCCCGCGCACGGTGAGCCACTGGTATGGCCACTCCACCGTGTCGATGCTGACCGCGACCTGCGGACGCACGGTGAGCACTTTCATCTTGGGCGAGTTCGGCGGCGCACCCATGAACAGCTCCTCGCATGTCCAGTGGAACCACATCGGGACGACGCGCGGGGTTCCATCGCGCCATGTATAGGCGAGCCGTGCCATGATCGGCAAGCGGAGCGTGCTGTGCGACTGCGTCCGTCTGCAATATGCGCAATGCCTCTGCAGCCGTCATGATCCTCCCTCCATGTTCACTGCTTCGTTATGATAGTGCGTCGAGATTGAGCTGCCCAACACACAAGACGCTTCTCCGGCCAGGGCCCGGGGTTATGCCTCTCGGGCTGCCACCTCAAGCTCACGAAGCCAGAACCTCATTTCCATCTCCCCGAACAGATCGCGGGCGACGTTGAGCGACTCTCCCGCACCTTTGGCGTCGCCTCTCCGCCCGGCGAGGCGTCCGAGGGCGCAATGGCAGTGCCCCTGGAGTGGCCGCATGCCGAGCTGCGCCGAGACGGCGAGACCTTTACGGTAATGCTGCTCGGCTCGATCGAAGTCAGGCGCATCGCGCTTCGCCCACGATTCGCCGAGAAGCCAGTGGGCATACGCTTCGTGGCCGCGCTCGCGCTGCTCCTCGGCCAGCTCGAGCGCCTGGACCGCGACCGGGAACGCATTCTCGGGCCGCCCGGCCCTCACATGCCCCTCCCCAAGCCGCACAAGCCGGAGGGGCTGATTGGCCATCAGCTTGATGGTCACCGCTCGCTCCACCGCCTGCTCGAGGAGCGCCAGGCCCTCTTCGACGCGCCCCATTCCTGTCCACGCTGCGCCCAGGGTTGAGGCGACGAGGGGCCACACGCGCCCGACCGGCTCTCCGGGGTCCGTACGTAGTCCCCGTTCCAGCACGGAAACGGCGCGATCGAAGTTCCCTTGGAGCAGGTGCACGTTCCCGAGGCCGGCGCACGCCACGACGAGGCTGTAGGCGGCATCGCCCGTCTCGGCGATGCTGACCGCCTGCTCGGCGGTGGTCACCGCCTCGTGGAACTCCCCCCGTTCCGCCAGACACATGGCAAGCCAGACGGAGGACAGCACGGACGGCAGGCCCAGCATGTAGCTTCGGTCGTAGAGCAGGTCGCTTGCGGTCAGTTGCTCGATGTTCATCCGTAGGAGATCCATGGCCTTGGCGTACTCGCCGAGTGAATGATTGGCCTGAGCGAGTCGCAGGTTTGTCGTCATCCGTATGCCGAATCCCCACCCGGGCGTGCGGGACATCGCGCTCAGCTCACGCGGCGCCGTCCGGAGGACGTGCTCGTGGTCCCCCATCCACCAGAGAACGCCCGCGCTCTCGAGGGCGCTAAAGCCGCTAGTGTATCCGTCGAGCGTGGGCAGCGCACTTCGTTCGAGGTACGCCACGGCCCGGTCCCACACCTCTCCCCGGAAGGCATGCAGCGTGAGCCAGCCCGTCCGCTCGCTGGCCCGGCCAGGATAGAGCGCTTCGAAGGCGTGGACGATCGCTGCGTGGAGCGCGCGCCGTCGCTCTTGGAGTAATCCGCCGTATGCCACCTCCTGCGTCAGCGCGTGCTTGAAGGTGTATTCCAGCTCGGGGAAGAGGGAGGTCTCGTACAGGAACTCGAGGGCTTGGAGACGGGCTAGTTGCTGCCGCAGCGTTTCTTCCGGCACATCGGCGACGGCCTGTAAAAGTGCAAAGGGCACGTCCTTACCGATGACGGCCGCGGTCTGGAGCAGGGTCTTGTCTTCGGGGGGCAGACGATCGATCCGGGCGGCGAGGATGGCCTGCACCGTGCCCGGGACCTGAATCGTATCGAACGGTCGCGCGAACCGGTAGGCGCCGCGGTCTCCCATCAGTGACCCCGTCTCCACGAGCGTCCGCACGCACTCCTCGAGGAAGAAGGGAACACCCTCCGTCCGCTCCATCAGCAGCTGCTTGAGCGGCACGAGCTCCTCGTGGTCGCCGAGGAGCGCCCGGAGTAGCTCCTCGATGCTCTCTGCGGGGAGCGGATCGAGCCGGAGCTGGCTGTAATACGTCTTGCTTCCCCATCCGTGCTGGTACTCCGGCCGATAGTTCACGAGGAGGAGCACGCGCGCCGTCGGTAGACTCTCGACCAGCGCGTCCAAAAGGCCCTGGCTCTCGGCATCGACCCAGTGCAGGTCTTCGAAGACCACGCAGAGTGGTTGGACCTGGCTCTCTCGGAGCAGCATCCGCCTCAGCCCATCCACGGTGCGCCGCCGCCGCTGCCCGGCGTCGAGCGCGTCCCACGCGCTGTCATCAACCGGCGCCTCGAGCAAGGAGAGGAAGCCTGGTACCAGGGCCCGGAGCGTCTCGTCCAGGATCACGAGCTTGCCCGTGACCTTCTCGCGGATCCTGCGCGCATCGTCCCGCGCCTCGATCCCGAAGTAGCTCTTGCAGAGGTCGATGACGGGCAGATAGGCGGTGGCCTTGCCGTAGGAGACGGAGCTCGATTCCAGGACGAGCCATTCATGGGTCTGGTGCGAGTGGATGAACTCCCAGAAGAGGCGAGACTTCCCGACGCCGGGCTCTCCCACAACGGCCACCAGCTGGCCCCGCCCCTCCTGTGCCTTGGCGAGCGCCTGACGCAGATGCTCGATCTCCCGGTCGCGGCCCACGAAGCGGGTCAGTCCCCGCGCCGCCGCCGCCTGCAGCCGTGTTCGGGTCGCCGAGGCGCTCATGAGCTCGAAGACCTCTACCGGTCCCGTCACCCCCTTCACAGGCATGGGGCCGAGCGGCGTGACGTGGACGAAGCCGTCCGCGAGCCGGAGCGTCTCGCCGGTCAAGCGGGTCGTTCCGGGGGTCGCGAGCTGTTCCATGCGCGCGGCGAGATGGGTGGTCTGGCCCACCGCCGAGTAGTCCATGCGTAGATCGCTGCCGATCGTTCGCACGACCACCTCACCCGAGTTGAGCCCAATGCGGATCTTCACTTCGACGCCGTGGTCCCGGCGGATCTGCTCCGTGTAGCGTGCGATCGCCTGCTGCATGGCGAGAGCGGTATAGCAGGCCCGGACCGCGTGGTCCTCGTGGGCCAGCGGGGCGCCGAACAACGCCATGATCCCGTCGCCCATCACCTGGTTCACCGTACCCTCGTATCGGTGGACGGCCTCCATCATTCGCTCGAGTACAGGGTCGAGCAGCTTGCGGGCCTCCTCGGGGTCGCGGTCGGCAAGCAGTTCGAGGGAACCCTTCATGTCCGCGAAGAGCACCGTGACCTGCTTGCGCTCACCCTCGAGGGCGTGGCGGGAACTGAGGATCTTGTCGGCTAGATAGGGCGGGGTGTAGCGCTGGGGGGGCAGGGTGGTCGCTGCGGCGACCGCGTTGCCGCACTCGTTACAAAACCGGCTGCCCGGTGAGTTGGAGTGCCCGCACGCGGAACAGACCGCCTCCAGACGTCCGCCGCAACCGCTGCAGAACTTAGCGCCAGCAGGGTTATCCTGCCGGCACTGCGGACAGCTCAAGCGGCCTCCTCTAGGCGCCTTCCTTCACCTCGATGATTTCGTCGGCCATCGCCCCGTGGGCCTCGCGGTGTACCGCGGCCGCCGCTTCCTTGCTGGGGGCGTGGACCAAGCAGAAGACCTTGCCGGTACCCTCGTCGTACCAGTACCGGACATAGTTGACGCCATACTTACCCTGTACCTCGAGATCTTTCTTGTGTGCACTGGCTGCCACCTCGGCGGTCAATCCGTCTATCTTGTTGTGCACGTCGAGATAGAGAGGCATCGGGGCTGCTCCTTTCACATGGGATCGGACAGGCGCCTTCGGCCCTCGTAGGACGGCCACGGGCAATTCTCGTCATGGCGCCGGAGACCAGCATCGTACCCTCCACCAGAGCGGAGCGAGGACCGGTCGGACAGGTGTTGAGAGCCTAAACTGTCGGCTGCGCAGAAGTCAATGCAGGGAGGCGCCTCACTCCGCCCACCGTCTCCTGTTGTTGACGTCAGATCGCTATTTCGAAGCTGAACTCGAGGCACCTGTTCGCGTCGACGACTTCCGATTGTCAATGGCCATCGCCACGAGGGCAGGACTATGTCACGCAGTAAGGACACTCGGCGGGCCGGCCGTCGGACACGCGTGCCTCTGGGCGCAGTGTATGACAGGGCATGGACGTCAGTATGCGGGACGGTCGAACAACTCAGCCCACAGACTGGTTCTAGTGTTGCGCGGTCCGCCGTATGGCAGCGAGTATGTGGCACGGCCCACAATCATTTCCTTTTGAGCACGCTTCCAGCCTGGCAGGACC
>JBKOVG010000042.1:0-50052 GCA_046723845.1 Candidatus Methylomirabilota bacterium
GCACGCCATTCGGCGGGGAGCCGCCGGCCCATGCCTCGTCCCACCGCGCGGGCGGCAGCAAGGCGGGCTGGTCTCGGCAGGAGCGCGGCCGGCCCCGCGGCCAGCCGGTAGTATGCGAGGCGGTTGAGCCCATGTGAGTACCACCGCGGCTTCACCACCATTCGCCCGGCGTCCGCAGCGGGTGCCATGTCGGATCAGAGCAAGGGGGAGTAGTACATGCGGAAGGCGCGGATCAGGCCCGGCTCCGTGTCGTAGACGCCGGAGGCGAAGAAGCGGCGATCCGTCCGATCGAACGCGACCCACCCCGGCGCGGCCGGCTCGTTGGGATCGTAGACGAGGAACTCGAGGAAGCGCCCGTCATAGACGCGGTAGTCGTAGGCGACCACGGTGTGGTTCAGCTCGACCTTGGGCAGGTTGGTGACGAGGAGCTGCACGGGATTGCCCTGGTCGAGCTCGGTCAGTGTCTCGGCGGCCACCCGCTGCTGCTGCTCCCGCGACCACGGCAGGAAGACGCGCCAGTTGGTCCAGTGCACCATGGTCCAGAACCGTCCGCCCAGCCCCTCCTTCACGGCGTGCTCCTGGTCGGCGGAAAACTCGTAGAGCGAGGCATAGCCCGGGATGACCACGCGCTCCTCGGGAGACAGCGGAGGCTCCCACGGTGCGTGCGCGACCACCTCGCGCACGAGCTCGACGTAGTCACCCGGCTGCACGCGGGGCTCTGCGGGAGCGAAGCGCGCGAAGCGGTGGAACTGCGTCACGCCCCGCGCCATGACGAAGCAGTAGTTGGCGTAGAGATCCGGCTTGTCGGGATTGCGCGATCGGATGTCGTTAGGGAAGGCGAAGGTGTCGACGCCGAAGCGGATGGAGGCGCCCGGAGCCGGGCGGGCGGCGTGGCCTTCGAGGGGCGGAACCGACGCGCAGCCCGCGAGCAGGAGCACCAGGAGGAGCGGAAGCCAGGCCGTGCACGCCATCGCTCGAGAAACGATTCTACCCCGCCGTCAACCCTGGATGGAATAGCCTCCGTCGACCGGAATGGCCGCGCCTGTCACGAAGTCGGAGGCGGGGCTCGCCAGGAACACCGCCACGCCCGCCATGTCCTGCTCCACGCCCCAGCGCTTCGCGGGGGTGCGCCGGAGGACGCTGTCGTGGAGCCCGGCGACCTGCTCGCGCGCCTTGCGGGTGAGCTCGGTGTCGATCCAGCCCGGCAGCACCGCGTTGACCTGGATGTTGTCCCCCGCCCACCCCGAGGCCATGGCCCGGGTGAGCTGGACGATCCCGCCCTTGGACGCCGCGTAGGCAGGCGCGAAGGAGGCGCCGAAGATCGACATCATGGAGCCGATGTTGATGATCTTGCCTCCGCCCTGCCGTTTCATCACCGGATGACAGGCGCGGCTGGTCAGGAAGGCGCTGGTGAGGTTGGTCTCGAGGACTTGGTGCCACTCCTTGAGGGCGAGGCTCTCCACCGACTTGCGGATGTTCATGCCGGCGTTGTTGACGAGCACGTCGAGGCGGCCGAAACGGTCCAGCGTCGCCTTGACGAGCGCCTCCACCGAGGCCTCGTCGTCCACGTTCACCTCGACGGCCTCCGCCTGCGCGCCCAGGCCACGCAGCTCGGCCACCGCCTTCGCGCTCTTCTCGCGATTGCGCGCAGCCACCACCACCGCCGCCCCCGCCTCGGCGAGGCCGCGCCCCATGCCGAGCCCGATGCCGCCGTTGCCTCCCGTGACCACGGCCACCCGCCCCTTCAGATCGAATGCTCCCACTCGCCGGTTCCCCCTTTGGATGTGCCAGACAGGCTCAGCGTGACGGGCAGTGTAGCCGCTCGACGGAATCCTGAAAAGTGGAGGGCGAAGCGGCCGCTAGGACTTTTTGTCCTTGTCCGAATAGCTCACGGCGAGCCCGGGCGTCGCGTCGCCTTGGATGCCGTAGGGCGGCACAGGATAGCGCAGACCGTTTTTGGAGAGAGCGGCGAGACCCTCGATCATCTTGGGCAGGTACCGCGGCGGCAGCGCCATGAGCATCTCGTCGTCAGCCACCCCGCCGTAGCGCCGCTCGGCGTAGCAGGGAATGGTCAGCGCGGGCTCACCGGTCTTGAGCGCCTTGCCCCAGGAGTCCGCGCAGGCCGACTCCCCCACCGAGGTGAACGCCATCTTCTTGTAGCCCGCCCACTGCAGCCCGTTGATCATGAAGATCATCTGGCCGGGCGTCCCGTACAGCAGGCAGATGTCGGGCGGATCGAGGCGGCGGGAGGCGAGCGGGGCCACGGCCATGGCCTGGTAATGTCCGTAGGGGACGCAATCCATGGCGTGCTGGTGGAGACTCGCGTCCTCCTGCGTCTTGAACCACACGCCGGCCATGCGCTTGCCGGAGAGCCACTCCTCGTCCTGGGGATGGAGGCCGATCACCGCGCCGCACTGCGCGCCCACCAGGTCCTGCATGGTGATGCCCACTGTCCACCCGAGCTGACGCGCCTGGGCGACGATCTGGTCCGTGGTGTGCTTGGCGCGCGGCCGGCGGATCTTGGGGATGGCCTCCATCTCCGCCACCGTCTCGAAGAGCTTCATGCCGATGGGGATGCTGCGTAGGCGCAGATACTGCATGAGGCCGTCGATGATGGCCTCCCAGTCGTAGCCCTCGGTGCTCACGCTCTCGTCTCCTCGCGAATCAGGATGCGCCGCGCGGCGAGCGTATCACGGCGCGTCCTCACAGGGAGGCGTGGAGGAACTCACGCCACGTCACGCGATGGCCGCGCAGGAAATACCCCAGCATCAGCGCGGAGGCGAGGAGGTTGCCCGCGAGGATCGTCCACCACGCGATGGTCTCCAGGAGCCAGTGGGCGATCACGCTGATCATGGCGAAGGAGAACACCTCGAAGCAGCAGAACAGCATGATGAACACGAAGAGGAGGCGCGGCTCGCGGTCGGCCATGGCGAGCAGCCCCGCGGCCATCCAGCCGAAAGCGATGAAGGCGGCCCCGTGCACGAGGGTGTACTCCAGCACGAGCGGCCACGTGATGACGAGGAGAGAGGGATCGCGGAGGCCGTGGAAGAGTGCGGCGCCCAGCAGAGCGGGCGTGCGCAGCGGCATCCCCGCCGCGGAATCGTAGAGGAGGAACCAGAGGGCGACGGCCACCGCGCCCAGGAGTCCGGCGGCGAGACCCTCGCGCACGATGCGCGTCCACGGCCCGAAGAGCATGCCGCCGAGCGATCGGTAGCCCACGAAGAAATAGACGAGCATGCCGCCCGCGGCCAGCGCGTTGGCGATGAGGATCGCCCACCAGCGGAGGGCGGTGACCACGGGATGCGCCCACCAGGTCAGCACGGCGAGGAAGGCGACTTCGAAGCACATGAGGGCCACGAACATCACGAGGAGGCGGCTCGGCTGACGCTGGGCGGTGGCGATGAGGAAGGCGATGAGCACGCCGAACATCGCGAAGATGGCCCCGTGGAGCACGGTGTACTGGGCGACCAGCCCCGGCGTCACCGTGACCGCGCTCGGGTCGCGCATGCTCTGCATGGCGGCGGCGCCGAGCAGCGCGGGCGTGCGGAAGGGCTGGCCGCGGGCGGCGTCGTAGATGAGGAACCACACGGCGACGATGGCTGCGGCGATGAGCCCTGCGATGATGCCTTCGCGGAGATACCGGGATCGGGAGTCCATGCGAGACCTCCTCTCCAGTACACCTTCGTCTGACCGGCGCTCGGCGGATCCTAGAGGCTTGGTGTACCACCAGCCCGGGGCCAGGGCAAACGAGCCCTGCGCGGGTGCGCCAGCCCTCACGAAGAGACTAGCGCGCCTCCGGGGCCAGGCGCACGATCATCTTGCCCACGTTGTCGCCGGCGAAGAGGCCGAGAAAGGCCTTGGGGGCGTTCTCGATACCCTCCACGATGGTCTCGTCCCGCTTGATGCGCCCGGACTTGAGCCAGCCGCCCACCTCGGCGAGGAACTCCGGGTAGAGGCTCAGGTGGTCGGAGATGATGAAACCCTGCATGAGGACGCGATTGCCGATCATGGAGAAGAGATAGCGCGGGCCGGGATCGGGCGGATCGAGGTTGTACTGCGAGATCATGCCGCAGAGGGGGATGCGGGCGAAGGGATTGACCAGGCTCAGCACCATGTCGAGGAGCGGGCCACCCACGTTCTCGAAGTACACGTCGATACCCTTGGGACAGGCCGCGCGCAGGGAGGGCAGGAGCTCGTCCGACTTCTTGTAATTGATGGCCACGTCTGCCCCCAACTCGCGCGTCAGATAGGCGCACTTGTCGTCGCTGCCCGCGGTGCCGACCACGCGGCAGCCGAGGATCTTCCCGAGCTGCACGACGAGGGACCCGGTGGCGCCCGCCGCTCCCGACACCACCAGCGTCTCCCCGCTCCGGGGCCGGCCGATGTGCGTGAGCCCGTACCAGCCCGTGAAGCCCGGGATGCCGAGCACGCCCAGGTAGGACGACAGCGGCAGCGACGGATCGAGCACGTTCAGCGACTCGCCGTTCGCGACGAAGTACTCGCGCCAGCCCAGCATGCTGCTCACGGCGGCGCCTTCTTTCACCTGTGGATGGTTCGACTTCACGACCTGACCGACGGCGCGCCCTTCCATGGGCTGGCCGACCTGGAAGGACGGGGCGTAGGACTTGCGGTCGCTCATGCGTCCCCGCATGTACGGGTCCACGGACATCCAGAGGTTGCGCACGAGCACCTCGCCCGCGCCCGGCTCGGGCACGGGTGCCGCTTCGATCCTGAAGTCGGCGGCTTTCGGCAGTCCCACGGGACGGGCGGCCAGGATGACCTGGCGGTTGGCGGATGCCGTCATGCGAGTCTCCTGATGAGCTCGGCGCCGAAGAGCTCGGCGCGCCAGCGGCCCACCCCCTCCACCTGGGCGAGCGCCTGGACGCTCGTGGGCGGATCGTGGGCGAGCCGATCGATGAGCCGCTGCGGGAAGATGACGCCGGGATCGAGCTCCACACGCTTGGCCGCCTCGACCCGCCACGCCCGGAGCGCCTCGCTGCGACGCTGCACCACGCCCGGAATGCGGGGACGCGGGTTCGGCCGGCGCACGGGCAGCTCAGCCTCCGGCACGGCGAGCCCTCGCTCGACGGCGGCGAGGATGGCCTCGCCCGTCCGCCGCAGGACGTGCGCCGTGCAGCCCTTGACAGTCAGGATGCTGGCGGTGTCGCGCGGCTTGAGCACGGCCAGGGCCACGAGCACCTCGTTACCCAGGATCATGAAGGGCGGCCGGTCGGCCTTGACCGCGAGCATCTCGCGAGCATTGGCGAGCTCGCGCAGGACGGCGAGACCGCGGCCGTCCAGGTCCTTGGCACCCTTGAGCCTCATGTAGGCATCAGGGTCGACCACCCGCTCCGGAGCCGGCATGGCGGCGACCGCCGCGCATTCCTCCTCGACCCAGAGATCGCGTCCCTTCGCACGCAGGGCCTCCAGCAGCCGTTCGCGCAGCGGCATCAGGTGCAGCACGTCGTTGAGGGCGTAGGTCTCCTGCGCCTTGGAAAGTGGCCGCTTGGACCAGTCGTCCTTCTGGCGCGAGGGGCCGGGGTCGACACCGAGGAAGTCACGCAGGAGCCCGTCGAGTGACAGCGACGTGACACCCAGGAAGCGAGCGGCGATGGCCGTGTCGAACAGGTTCTCCACCGTGAAGCCATAGAGCCGCTTGAGATAGCCGAGGTCGTTGTCGGCGGCGTGGAGCACCTTGATGACGCCGGGGTCGGCGAAGAACGGGGCGAGAGGGCTCAGCGTGGGCAGGACCAGCGGATCGGCAAGATGCCCGCGGCCGCGGTCGTCGGCGATCTGGACGAGGCACAGCTTGACCGGATAGTGATGGAGGCCGTCCGCCTCGGTGTCGATGCTGAGCGCCTTGGCCCCCCTGAGAGAGGTCACCAGCGCGTCGATATCCGCAGGGGTCTTGATCCACAGCGGTGCGCTCATGGGCGTCAGTTATACTACCGCGTCGGGCTCACCCACCGCCGGGCCAAGTGGCCGGACATTCCTTGGGAGGTTCATCAATGAAGATCGCAGGATGCGTGGCAGTGATCACCGGCGGCGCCTCCGGTTTGGGCCGCGCCACCGCGGAGCGACTCTTGGGAAGCGGAGGCAAGGTGGTTCTCCTCGACCTGCCCATCTCAGTGGGTACCGACGTGGCGAAGACCCTCGGCGCGAATGCCCTCTTCGCGCCGGGCGACGTGACGAACGCCGATCAAGTGACGGAAGCGCTGGACGCGGCGACGGCGAAGTTCGGCGGCATCCACGTCCTGGTCAATTGCGCGGGGATCGGCAAGGCCGACAAGACTTTCGGCAAGCGAGGATCGGCAGACCTCGCGGGCTTCTCGCGGGTGATCCAGGTCAACCTCATCGGCACCTTCAACTGTATTCGCCTGACCGCCGCCCACATGGCGAAGAACCAGCCCAACGAGGAGGGCGAGCGCGGCGTGGTCATCAACACCGCGTCGGTGGCCGCCTTCGACGGCCAGATCGGCCAGGCCGCCTACTCCGCCTCCAAGGGCGGCATCGTGGGGATGACGCTGCCCATCGCGCGCGATCTCGCCGAGCTGGGCATCCGCGTGTGCACGATTGCCCCCGGGCTCTTCGACACGCCGCTCCTGGCCGGGCTCCCGGAGCCGGCGCGCGTATCGCTCGGCAAGCAGGTGCCGTTCCCGCCGCGCCTCGGTCGTCCCGCGGAATACGGCGCGCTCGCCGCTCACATCGTGGAGAACGCGATGCTCAACGGCGAGACGATCAGGCTCGACGGCGCCATCCGCATGCAGCCGCGCTGATCGTCGAGCACGACGGTCACGGTGAGGTATCGAGCGCGCATCGTCAGGGGCGCGCCACGGGGTCCCACCGTTGCCGGAGGGCAAGGCATTCGGCCTCGCGGAGGCCCGAGGTCAGATCCAGCTGATAGGCGGTGAGAGCACAGAACGACTCGATCGTGTAGGCGCCGAGATCGGTGCGGCGGAGCGTGGTGTCGCGCAGGCCGAGCACCAGGCGGCGAATGCCCGCGAGCTTCATCGCCCAGGCGCACATCGGGCACGGCTCCATCGTGCTGTACAGCGTAGCGCCGGCGACAGCGGCCGCCCCGTGGGCGCGGGTCGCGTTGCGGAGGGCGTCAATCTCCGCGTGCCACAGAACGTCGCCTTCGGAGTGCTGTCGGTTCTGTCCGGCGCCGAGGATGCTCCCGTCGCGGACAATCAGGGCCGCGACGGGCCAGTCGCCGCGAGTGAAGGCCTGCTCGGCATCACGCAACGCCAGATCCAGGTAGTCGGCGTCGGTCGGGCGAAGAAGAATCGGAGGGAACGCGCCGAGGGCAGCGCGCTCATGTCTCGATGACCCGCGTGACCGGGTGAGCCCCGATCTCGCCGCCCATCCAGCCGGGCACGACCGCCGAGAAGCGTCCAGCGGTGCCGCCCGCCACCACGATCATGATCTCCTCGATCGAGGGAAACTTGGGGACGAGCGCCTCCGGGTCCGATTCGCCGAGGTGCTTGAGGCGCCCGCTCTCCGCACCATCGGGTCCCGGCTCGAGATCGCGGGCCCGGCGGCGCACCGTCTCGAAGAGATGCCGCTTCAGGTCTTGCTTGCTCCAGCCTCCAGCGCCGATGGTCTTCGCGTGCTCGGGCCCGATGACCCACAGGGTGTGGCCGTAGAGCGGAAAGCTCTTGTGGTTCCACACACCGGCCGCCGACCAGCCCAGCGAGGCGGCGAGCTGCGGCGCCTCGCGGCTCAGATGATCGTTGATGATGAAGGGCCCTTCGCCGGGGAACACCGTCACCGTGCTCTCCTCGGCCGCCCGGCCCCGCTCGACGTGGAGCGGCTCCCACGGGGAGACCTCCTCGTGCTCGCCGATGCAGTAGGTGTAGCGGCCGGGATGGCCGAGGGTCGACATGGAGATTTCGCCCGCGCGGGTGCCGCCGAGGTTGATCATGACGAGGCGGAGGGCGCGACCGATGGTGGCGTTGGCGCGGAACCCCGGCCCAAAGACGCCGGCGGCGCAGTTGATGTCGATGCGGCGGCGCACGGGACCGTTGACGATGATGAGGGGCGAGGTGGCGTTGGTGGTGCCCGACTGGCCGTGCAGGTTGAACCGGGGATCGCAGGCCGCCTCCACCACGGCCAGCAACACGGGAAAATATTCTGGACGGCAGCCCGCCATGACCGCGTTCACCGCCAGCTTCTCCACGGTGGCGCGGCCAAAATTGGGCGGCACCTCGGCCACGAGCGCCTCGCGGGAGCGCGACGCGGCCTGCAGCATGCGCTCCACGCGCTCTCGCGTGGGCGGCACCACGGGCAGCCCGTCGGTGACGCCGCGCTCAAACCAGATTTCCATCTCGTCGGCCATGGCGGCGCCTAGTATACGGATGCCGACGATCGATCTCGCGTGCTAATATCCACGCCTCTCGCCCCTCCAGGAGGCCACACCATGAGGACGCCGCACGTCATCGTCGCCGCGCTCACCGCCATGCTGAGCATGGTCGCGCGCCGGCCGCTCAGGCCCAGCAGACGATCCACATCGGCACCACGCCCCTCGTTCATCTTCCTCCCGCTCTACGCGACGGAGCCGCTCGGCTACTTCAAGGGCGAGGGCATCACCGCTCAGTTCGTGGACTTCGAGGGCGGGGCCGAGGTGACCACGGCCATGGTCGGCGGGTCCATCGACATGGGCGGCACCATGGTGGAGCGTCCCCTCATTCTCGCGGAGAAGGGATTCGGGGCCAAGAACCTCCCCGCCCTGGAGAATCGCAACCCGCTCCACGTGGTGGTGCGCAAGGATCTGCCGACCAAGGAGGTCAAGGAGCTCAAGGGCAGGGCATGACGGAAGAGATGGTCGCGGCCCTCGCGGATTTCGAGAAAGGCGATTTCACGCCGCGCGAGACGATGGCGCTCCGCTTCGCCACCCTCATGGCCCAGGATCACCACAAGCTCGATGACCGCTTCTGCGCGGAGCTCCGCGCCCACTTCACCGACCCGGAGATCATCGAACTCGGCCTCGTCACCGGGCAGTTCATCGGTTTCGGACGGCTCGTCGCCGCCCTCGACCTCGAGAACCCGCAGCCGCCGGAGGCCTGAGCATGCGCATCCTCGGCATCGATCACGTCGGCATCGCCTCCGCGGACCTGGGCAAGCACATCGAGATCTTCGGCGACAAGCTCGGCCTCGAGATCCACGGCTTCGAGGAGAAGGATCCCTATGGCGGCCTGCGCGCGGCCTTCGCCCGGGTGGGCGACACCGACTTCGAGATCCTGGAGGACCGCGTGCCCGACGGCGATCAGAAGGTAATCGATCAGCGCGACATCGCCAAGTTCGTGGCGCGGCGCGGCCCCGGCCTGCATCACATCGCCCTGCGGGTGGCCGACATCGAGGAGGCGATGCGGGACGCCCGGGCGGCGGGGCTTCACGTCATCGACAAGGAGCCCCGGCCCGGAGCGCGCGGATCGAAGATCGCCTTCATCCACCCGAAGTCCACGGGCGGCATCCTCATCCACTTCGTGGAGCGGCCCGATCATGCCTAGCCCGAATTATTCACACGCGGAGCGCGAGGCGGGTCGGGGCCCGTCGTCAGGGGCGGGGGGCGCTCCCGCTGCGCACCCACTCGCCTGAATCGCCGCCCTCCCGGCGGCGCACAGGCGTCGGGGGTCCCACTCCGCCGGAGCGCTCCCCCGCCCCCGCCGCCACCCGCCCCGATCGCACGCGCGGCACTCGTGAATAGTCCAGGCTAGGCCGCCCATGCCGCCCGGGCCCGTCGAGCCCGTCTGACCGTCGGGGGTGACTCTTCCGCGACGGGCTCGCCCACCGCGGCCGTCGTCACTGGGGGCAGTGGCTAGCCCAGGTCGGGCTGGATGCGCAGGCCGTTGTTGAAGCGGTTGGTGAAGTTGGCCATGCAGATGACGAGGGCCAGCTCCACGATCTGATCGTCGGTGAAGTGGCGCTTGAGCTCGCCCACCGCCATGTCGCGCAGGCCCGCGCCCGCCGCTCGCGTCATCCGCTCTGCGTAGAGGAGGACGGCCTTGTCCTTCTCGTCGAAGTGCGGGCTCCGCTCGTAGAAGGCGAGGGCCTCGATCTGCTCCGGCGTGACCCCGGCCCGCTTCGTCCCCGGGGTGTGCGCGCGCGTGCAGTACTCGCAGCCATTGAGATGCGAGGTCTTGAGGTACGCGAGCTCCCGGTAGCGACGCTCCAGCGTCCCGTCGTTCATCACCGAGGCGTAGAGGGGGAGGAAGTTCTTCAGGACCGCCGGGTGGTGCGCCATCACCCCGTAGAAGTCCGGGACGCGGCCGGCCCGCTTGGTCAGGCTCTCGTAGGTCGCGCGGAGATCGTCGGAGGCCTTCTCCGGCGGGATGGGATCGATGACGGGCATGGCGGATTCCTCTCAGTAGAGCGTGTCGCGCACCCGCTGGTCCAGCTCGCGCTCGTACTGCTGCACGGTGTCCGCGCCGCCGTGCGCGCTGGGAATCTGGTCCCACAGCATCTGGGCGAAGGAGGGGAGCTGCTTCGGATCGGACCAGGTCGAGGGATCCCACAGGCTCGAGCGGATGAAGGCCTTGGGGCAGTGCAGGTACGCCTCCTCCACCGCCACGCCCATGGCTATGCGCGGCTCCTTGCCGCGGGCGGCGAGGCGGCTCAGCACCTCGCGGTCACGGATGATGGCGGCCCGGCCGTTGACACGGAGGGTGTCGCCCCGTCCGGGCACGAGGAAGATCATGCCCACGTGCGGGTTCTCGATGATGTTGCTCAGGCCATCGATGCGGTTGTTGCCGGGCCGGTCCGGCACCACGAGGTGCGTGTCGTCCAGCACCAGCACGAAGCCGGGGGCATCGCCCTTAGGGGAAACGTCGCACTGGCCGGCGGCGTTCGAGGTGGCGAGGAGCAGGAAGGGCGAGGCGGCGATGAAGGCCTGGGCGTGCTCGTCAAGCGACGACTGGCATTTCAGCACGGCGCGCTCGCTCGGCTGGCCGAAGATGGTCCGGAGCTCCTGCTTCGAGGTCACGATGTCCTTGAACATGTCGGCACCCCCTGGCGGGGAGCATAGCACGGGCCCCGGGGCGGGCCGGGGCCGCGGGTGCGCTCTTTTCTTGGTGGGTCCGGAGGACGGAGGCTATCCTGAAATCCTCTACTCATTTCGAGGGGAGACCTCCATGAAACTCCGGCTCCGCTTCGGCATCTTCCCCAAGCTGCTCCTCACCATGCTCGTGGTGACCCTGATCCCGCTCGGCGCCATCTGGTATCTCGACTACCGCTCGGAATCGGAGAAGCTGTCGGGCCAGATCGAGCAGCGGCTGAGCGGCCAGGCCGACACCATGACGGGCTACGTCGACGCCTGGGTCGACATGCACCTACGCATGCTGCGGCAGAACGCGGCCCTGGAGGACATCGCCTCCATGGACGCCAAGAAGCAGAAGCCGCTCCTCCGCGCCATCACCGGCGAGTACAAGTGGGTCTACCTCGCCTTCACCATCGGGCCCGACGGCAACAATGTGGGTCGCAATGACGAGGAGCCGCCGCGCTTCTACGGCGATCGCGGCTACTTCAAGCAGGCCATCGAGGGTCGCCAGATGGGCCAGGAAGTGGTCATCAGCCGCACCACGGGGCAGCCCGCGGTCATCCTCTCCGTGCCCATCTGGCGGCTCGACAAGGTGCTGGGCGTGCTCGCGGTGGGCACGAGCATCAGCGACGTCACCACCACCATCGCCAACGCCAAGATCGGCCAGACGGGCTTCGTCTTCCTCGTCGACGACGGGGGCAAGGTCATCGCCCACCCCACGGCGCGGGAGAGCCTCAAGACGCATCCCGCCGTGGTCGCGCTCGGGGGCGATCAGCGGAAGCAGCTCGTGTACACCGATGCCGCGGGCCAGCGTGTCATCGCCTTCGCGGAGAAGACGAAGTACGGCTGGACCCTCGTCGCCCAGCAGGACTACGACGAGGCCTATCAGCCGCTCGCCGAGGCGAACACCAACGCCCTCATCCTTCTCGGCATCACCGTCCTTTTCGTCCTCGTCGCCTCCTACTTGCTGGCGGGCGCGCTCACCCGTCCCATCCGCCGGCTGACCCAGATCTCCGACGGCATCAGCCGCGGCAATCTCGCCGCCACCATCGCCGAGGTGCGGCGCTCCGACGAGATCGGCAGCCTCGCCCGTGCCATCGAGCGGCTGCGCGCCAGCGTCAAGCTCGCCGTCGACCGGCTCGGCACTGCGCGGTAGCCCTCCAGGGCCTGCGGTGAGCCCCGAGCCGGCGCCCATCTCTTACGGCGAGCTCGTGAGGGAGCTGGGCGTGCTCTGCTCGGCTCATCGGACGGGCACCATGTTCATCGCCACCACCGACAACCAGTCAGCTCGGATCGGGCTGCGCGACGGCGAGATCGTGTCCGTGGTCTTCCGCACCCGCCGCGGGCTCGAGGCTGCCGACCACCTGCGCAAGATCACGGCAGGCCGCTTCAGCTTCTCCGATACCGTCGTCGATCGCGGGTCGTCCGACGATCTGCCCCCGACGGCGGAGCTCCTGGCGCTGCTCGCCGGTGAGGCGTCCCCGCTACCTCCGCGCCCGCCCGCGGCCCCGCCGAGCCCCCCTCGTCCCGCTGCCCCCGAGGCCGCGCGGACACCTTCCGCATCAGTTCCTGCCGCCGCCCAGGCCGCGCTCAGTCGAGCACAGTCGACCATCGAGGCGGAGCTCACGGAGTTCGTGGGACCCATCGCCTCCGTGCTCTGCCGCGAGCACATCGCACGGGCAGCCCGCGCCGGCCCGCCCTTCGACTGGCCCGCGCTCGTGGACGCCATCGCCCGCGAGATCGGCGATCGCGCCAAGGAGGAGCGCTTCAAGCAGCAGGTGCTCGCCCGCCTGCGCGACCGCTGATCAGGAGCTCTACCAGCTCCGTCTCGGAGTCTTTCCGCAGCGACGCGTAGATTTGACCTGCCTCACCGTCGCTCGCTCTTACATCGAGCGCTTCCACGGCGGAACAAACTTCCCAGGGAACGGGAGTGACGGCAGCGTCGTTTTCTCCGTGACGTCGGTTTCCCTTCCTCCCATCGAAAGGAAGGTCGTCCATGCGTCACTGGCTCTGGCTCGCCGCGCTCATGCTCCCCTTGACCGTCGCGCACCCCGCCCGCGCTGC
Source organism: Candidatus Methylomirabilota bacterium (assembly GCA_046723845.1). GTDB lineage: Bacteria > Methylomirabilota > Methylomirabilia > Rokubacteriales > CSP1-6 > AR37. The sequence goes on from JBKOVG010000042.1 coordinate 13,100, forward strand.
CTACGTCGTGACCAACCTGGCATCGGACCTCGACATGGGGCCCGGCGTCTTTCAAGACCCCGACATGCAGAATCCCTGGGGCCTCACCGTCCGCGGGACGAGCCCGTTCTGGATCGCCAACAACGGAACGGGGCTGGCCACGCTCTACAACACCTCGACTGGCGCGGCCGTGAAGCAGGGACTGGTGGTCACCATACCCAGCCAACCCCCGGGAGACATCGTGCCCATTACCGGCACGGTGGGCAATCTGTCGTCGAGCTTCAACGGCGACCTGTTCCTGTTCGCCGCCGAGAACGGCGGGATCTACGGCTGGCGGGGGGCCCTGGGCACCACCGCGGAGACTCTCCTGCCGCCCATTTCGAGCAGTGTCTACAAGGGACTTGCCATCAACGGCAGCACACTCTATGCGGCAAACTTCAGGAGCGGGACGATCGACGTCTTCGCGGGTGGCTTCGGCTCTCCGCTCCATCTAGAGGATCCCAATCTTCCCGCAGGCTTCGGCCCCTTCGGCATACAACTCCTCAACGGGAAGATCTATGTCACCTTCGCCATGCAGGATGCCGACAAGCACGACGATGACCCGGGCCTCGGCCGCGGCTTCGTCGACGTGCTGGATCCCGCCACGAACACGCTGTCGCGACTGATCTCCCGAGGTCCTCTCGACTCGCCCTGGGGTCTCGCCATCGCCCCGGGCAACTTCGGGGAGCTGAGCGGCGACCTCCTGGTGGGGAACTTCGGCGATGGTCTCATCAACGCCTTCGACGCGACCACGGGGGCGTTTCGGGGCACTATGGACGATGCGAGCGGTAACCCGATCCAGATCGACGGCCTGTGGGCGCTCATGTTCGGCAACGGGGCGGCCGCCGGTCCCATGAACCGGCTCTTCTTCACCGCCGGGATAGAAGGCGAGGATCACGGGCTGTTCGGCGTGATCGACCCCGTTCCCGGGCCCGGATCCCTCGCCCTGCTCACCGCAGGTCTCTTCGGGCTGGCCGCCTCGCGCCGTCGCCGCTCGCGCCCCCGCTGAAGGGGGCGAAGCGGATCAGCCTCGGGTGAGGGGCTTGTAGCGGAGCCGGTGCGGCTGCTCCGCGGCGGCGCCGAGCCGCTTCTTGCGGTCGGCCTCGTAGTCCTGGTAGTTCCCTTCGAACCACTCCACGTGGCTGTCCCCCTCGAAGGCCAGCATGTGCGTGGCGATGCGGTCGAGGAACCAGCGGTCGTGACTGATCACCACCGCGCAGCCCGCGAAGGCGAGGAGCGCGTCTTCCAGTGCCCGCAAGGTATCCACGTCGAGATCGTTGGTGGGCTCGTCGAGGAGGAGGAGGTTGCCCCCCGCCTGCAGCATCTTGGCCATGTGGACGCGATTGCGCTCGCCGCCGGAGAGATCGCCCACCTTCTTCTGCTGATCGGCGCCTTTGAAGTTGAAGGAGGCGACGTAGGCGCGGGAGGCCATCGCGCGGCCGCCCAGGGTGAGCTGCTCCGCGCTCCCGGAGATCTCCTCCCACACCGTCTTCTTCGGATCCAGGGCGTCACGACTCTGATCGACGTAGGCGAGCTGCACCGTCTCGCCCACGCGCAGCGCGCCCTGATCGGGCTTTTCCTGGCCCGTGATCATCCGGAACAGCGTGGTCTTGCCCGCGCCGTTGGCGCCGATGACCCCCACGATGCCGCCGCGGGGCAGGCTGAAGTTCAGATCCTCGATGAGGAGGCGATCACCGTAGCCCTTGAAGAGATGCTCGGCCTGCACCACCACGTTGCCGAGCCGCGGCCCGGCCGGAATGATGATCTCCGCGACGCCCTCGCGCTCCTTCCCGCCCTCGGCGAGCAAGGTCTCGTAGGCCTGGAGGCGCGCCTTGGACTTGGCCTGCCGGGCGCGCGGGGACATCCGCACCCACTCCAGCTCGTGTTCGAGGGTGCGCTGGCGCGCCGACTCCTGCTTCTCCTCCTGGGCGAGGCGCGTGCGCTTCTGCTCGAGCCACGAGGAGTAGTTGCCCTCCCAGGGAATGCCCGCGCCGCGATCGAGCTCGAGGATCCAGCCCGCCACGTTGTCGAGGAAGTAGCGGTCGTGGGTGATGGCCACCACCGTGCCCGGATACTCCTTGAGGTAGCGCTCGAGCCACGCCACGCTCTCCGCGTCGAGATGGTTCGTGGGCTCGTCGAGGAGGAGCATGTCCGGCTTCTGGAGGAGGAGCCGGCACAGGGCGACCCGGCGGACCTCGCCCCCCGAGAGCGTGGCGACGTCGGCGTCGCCGGGAGGGCAGCGGAGGGCGTCCATGGCGATCTCGACGGTGCGGTCGAGATCCCAGCCGTTGGCCGCCTCGATGGCGTCCTGCACGCGCGCCTGCTCGCCGAGGATCTTCTCCATCTCGTCGGCGTCCATGGGTTCGCCGAGCTTGGCGTTGATCTCGTCGAAGCGCGTGAGGAGCGCGCGCACCTCGGCCACCCCGTCGTCCACGTTGCCGCGCGCGTCCTTGGCGGGATCGAGATGAGGCTCCTGGGGGAGGTAGCCGATGCGCACGCCGTCGGCGGGATGGGCCTCGCCGAGGAAGTCCGTGTCCACGCCCGCCATGATGCGGAGCAAGGTGCTCTTGCCCGCCCCGTTGGCCCCGAGGAAGCCGATTTTCGCGCCCGGATAGAACGACAGCCAGATGCCTTTCAAGATCTCCCGCTTGGGCGGGACGATCTTGCGGAGGTCCTTCATGAAGAAGATGAATTGATGTGCCATAGGCTCTGGATTATACCGGGCGCTGCGTGGTTTTCATTGACAAACCACCCCCGCCCCACTATATACAGGCCCGAATCCATGCACGTCCTCAGGCGATGACGCCGCCACCTGCCGGCACTTCACTCTTGGCGGTCCGGGATGTGACGATGCGCTTCGGCGGCATCGTGGCTCTCGACGACGTCTCCTTCGAGACGAGCGCCGGGCAGATCGTAGGATTGATCGGGCCCAATGGCGCGGGCAAGACCACCCTCTTCAACTGCGTGGGCCGCCTCTACACGCCCCAGCAGGGTGACATCCTCTTCGAGGGTCGCTCCATCATCGCTTCGCCCACCCATCACATCGCGGAGCTCGGCATCGGGCGGACCTTCCAGAACCTCGCCCTCTTCCCTACCATGAGCGTGCTCGATAACGTGCTGGTGGGCGTGCACAGCCGCACGCGCAGCGACTTCGCGAGCAACGCCTTCAAGCTGCCCTGGGTGCGGCGCGAGGAGCAGCGGGCGCGCGAGACGGCGCGCGAGCTCATCGGCTTTCTCGACCTCGACGACGTGGCGGAGCGGCCCGCGGCCGGCCTGTCCTTCGGCACCCTCAAGCGCGTGGAGCTGGCGCGGGCCCTGGCCAGCCAGCCCAAGCTCCTCCTCCTGGACGAGCCGGCGGGGGGGCTCAACCACGAGGAGGTGGCCGCGCTCGGCGAGCTCGTGCGCTCCATCCGCGACAGCCGCAAGATGACCGTCCTCCTCGTCGAGCACCACATGAGCCTGGTCATGCAGGTCTCCGACAAGGTGGTGGTGCTCGACTTCGGCCGCAAGATCGCCGAGGGCACGCCCGCCCAGATCCAGCGCAATCCCGAGGTGATCAAGGCCTACCTCGGGAGCGAGAACTGACGCGGCTCATGCCCGCCCTCCTCGAAACGGAGAACCTCCACGCGCAGTACGGATGGACCAAGGTCCTGCACGGTCTGGCCTTCGCCGTGGAGGCGGGCGGCATCACCGCCATCCTCGGGGCCAACGGCGCGGGCAAGACCACCACCCTCCGCGCGGTGTGCGGCATGGTCAAAACCTCGGGGGTGGTGCGCTTCGAGGGGCAGCGCATCGACGGCAAGGCCACCGAGGACATCGTCCGCCTCGGCATCGCCCACACGCCCGAGGGGCGCGGCACCTTCATGAACCTGAGCGTGGAGGAGAACCTGCGGCTGGGCGCCTACGTGCGCCGCGACCGCGGGGCGCTCGCCGCGGACTTCGATCGCGTGTGCTCCTATTTCCCCGTGCTCGCCCAGCGGCGGCGCCAGCAGGCGGGCACCCTCTCCGGCGGCGAGCAGCAGATGCTCGCGGTGGCCCGCGCCCTCATGTCGCGCCCGCGCCTCCTCCTCCTCGACGAGCCATCGCTCGGTCTCGCGCCCCTCGTCACTCGCGAGATCTTCCGCATCGTGCGTGCCATCAACAAGGACGAGGGCGTGAGCGTGCTCCTCGTGGAGCAGAACGCCTCCATCGCCCTCGAGCTGGCTGACCATGCCTATCTCCTCGAGACCGGCCGCGTGGTGATGTCCGGCCCCGCCGCCGACCTGCAGCGCGACGACTCCATCCGCCGCTCCTATCTCGGCTACTGAGCATGCACGCGCCGCTTTACCTCAACGTGAATTCTGCGAGGGAGCGCTTCGAGGACAGAAGACCCTCTCGTGCCGCGTGCAGGACCAATGTGGTGGGAGGGTCTGGGGGAGGAGCATCCTCTCAAGTAGCGTGCAGGATCAATGTGGTGGGGGAGTCTGGGGGAGGAGCGGCGCCGTTCCCCCCCAGAGTTTAATCGATGGACATCTTCGTCCAGCAAGTCGTCTCCGGCCTCGCCACGGGCGGCATCTACGCGAGCCTCGCCCTCGCCCTCGTGATGATCTATCAGGCCACGGACGTGGTGAACTTCGCCCAGGGCTCCATGGCCATGTTCAGCACCTATCTCTGCTGGTCGTTGCTCCAGGCCGGCCTGCCCTACTGGGTCGCCTTCTTCGCCACCATCGTGATCGCCTTCGTGGGCGGGCTCCTCATCGAGCGCACGGTGATCCGTCCCGTGGAGAACGCGCCCATCCTCACCATCGTCATCGTGACCCTCGGGCTCGTCTTCATCTTCACCAGCGTGGCGGGGTGGCTCTATTCCTACATCCAGAAGCCGTTCCCCAGCCCCTTCCCCAGCAAGCCCATCAAGCTCGGCCAGGTCGTGCTCGGCACCCACGACGTGGGGGCCATCGGCGTCACCCTCGTGGTGCTCGTGCTTCTCTTCCTCTTCTTCCGCTACACCACCCTCGGCCTCGCCATGCGCGCGGCGGCCCAGGATCCGGACTCGAGCCGGCTCTGCGGCATCCGCGTGGGTTGGATGCTCGCCCTCGGCTGGGGACTGGCCGCCGTCTTCGGGGCGGTGGCGGGCATGATGGTCGCTCCCGTGGTCTTCCTGGATCCGAACATGATGGGCGGCATCCAGATCTACGCCTTCGCGGCGGCCACCGTGGGCGGGTTCACGAGCCCGCTGGGCGCGGTGGTGGGCGGGCTCCTCGTCGGCGTCGTAGAGAACCTTGTGGGCACCTACGTGAGCTTCATCGGCACCGAACTCAAGCTCACGGTGGCCCTGGCCATGATCATCATCGTGCTCCTCGTCAAGCCGAGCGGTCTCTTCGGCCGGGCGTTCGTGCGGAGGGTCTAGTGGCAGCTGCGCAGCGGGACGGGCTCAAGCGCGCAGGGCTCGTGGTCGTGCTCGCCGTGGCCTGCGCGCTTCCCTTCGTGCTGAGCGGCTTCCGCGTCTTCCAGTGGACGCAGGTCTGCATCTACGCCATCGCGCTGCTCGGCCTCAACATCCTCACCGGCTACAACGGTCAGTTCTCGCTGGGGCACGGCGCCTTCTACGCCATCGGCGCCTACACGACGGCCATCATGATCGACAAGTGGAACGTGGGCTACGGATGGACCATCCCCATCGCCGGCGTTCTCTGTCTCGTGGTGGGCTTTCTCTTCGGCTGGCCCGCCCTCCGCCTCGAGGGACTCTACCTCGCCCTCGCCACGTTTTCCCTGGCGCTGGCCCTGCCGCAGATCCTCAAGTATTTCGAGCACTGGACGGGCGGATCACAGGGCATCGTGCTCTCCAAGCCCAAGGCGCCCTGGGGCCTGCCCCTCAGCGAGGACCAGTGGCTCTACTTCCTCAGCCTGATCATCCTCATCATCCTGTTCGTGCTCGCGGCGAACCTCCTCCGGGGGCGCACCGGTCGCGCCATCATGGCCATCCGCGACAATCACCTCGCCGCCGAGACCATGGGGATCAACAGCGCGCTCTACAAGTCCGTGGTGTTCGGGGTGAGCGCGGCCTACACGGGCATCGCGGGAGCGCTCAGCGCGATCGCCATCGCCTTCGTGGCGCCCGATTCCTTCGACGTGTTCCTCTCCGTGACGCTCCTGACGGGCATCGTCATCGGCGGTCTCGCCACCATCTCGGGGGCAATCTTCGGAGCCATTTTCATTCTCTTCGTGCCAAACTGGGCGCTGGACATCTCCAAGGCGGCCCCCTGGGCCATCTTCGGAATCTTCCTCATCGTGTTCATGTACGTGATGCCGCGGGGGATCGCCGGCTCCCTGCGGCTCCTGTGGATCCGGTGGACGCGGCCGGCAGTTGTGAATAAGCAGGTCCAACGGGACGTCTCTTGACGGAGCAGGCCATATCCAACCTGATGGGAGGATCTCCATGAGTCTCACCAAGCGGTTCGTAGCGCTCTGTGTCGCGCTGGGGATGGCGTCCCTCGCCGGCCCCGGCGGGGTGACCGCCCAGACCGTGGTCGGGGTCACCGCCACCGAGATCAAGATCGGTAATACCAACCCGTACAGCGGCCCCGCCTCCGCCTACGGCACCATCGGCAAGGTCATCGGCGCCTACTTCAAGAAGGTCAACGACGAGGGCGGGGTCAACGGCCGGAAGATCAACTACATCAGCTACGACGACCAGTACACCCCGCCCAAGACCGTGGAGATGGTGCGCAAGCTCGTGGAGCAGGACCAGGTCGCCTTCCTCTTCCAGACGCTCGGCACCCCGCCCAACAGCGCCATCCACAAGTACATGAACGACAAGAAGGTGCCGCAGCTCTTCGTGGCCACCGGCGCCACCAAGTGGAACGATCCCACACACTTCCCCTGGACCATGGGCTTCCAGCCCAACTACCAGACGGAAGGGCGGATCTATGCGGCCTACATCCTGAAGAACGTGCCCGACGCCAAGGTGGGCATCCTCTACCAGAACGACGACTACGGGAAGGACTACCTCAAGGGCTTCGAGGACGGGCTGGGTGACGCGGCCAAGAAGCTCATCGTCATGAAGCAGAGCTACGAGGTGACAGATCCCACCATCGACTCGCAGATCGTCAACCTCAAGAACAGCGGGGCCAACGTCTTCTTCGACATCACCATCCCGAAGTTCGCGGTCCAGGCCATCAAGAAGGCCAACGACATCGGCTGGAAGCCGCTGCACTTCCTCAACAACGTGTCCTCCTCGCTGGGCACGGTGCTCAAGCCCGCCGGGCTCGAGGCCTCCAAGGGGCTCATCACCGCGCTCTACATGAAAGAGATCACCGATCCGCAGTGGAAGAACGACAAGGGCTATCAGGACTGGGTCGCCTTCATGAAGAAGTACTATCCCGAGGGCGCCCTCGACGACCAGTCCAACGCCTACGGCTACAACGTGGCCATCCTCATGACCCAGGTCCTCAAGCAGTGCGGCAACGACCTCTCGCGCGAGAACATCATGCGCCAGGCCGCCAGCCTCAAGAACGTCGAGCTGCCACTGCTCCTGCCTGGCATCAAGGTGACCACCGGCCCCGCCGACTTCGCCCCCATCGAGCAGGAGCAGCTCGCGAAGTTCGACGGCGAGCGGTGGGCGATCTTCGGGGAGATGGTCGAGGCGGTCCGGAAGTAGCTCGGCCTCGGCAGAACGAGCGGTTAAGCACGACGGCCGGCGGGAGGGATCCCGCCGGCCGTTGTCATGTTCGCGAGGCGGAGCCTACTGACCCGTCGGCGAGCTCGTATTCGAGCGGTCCAGGGGCTGGACTTCCAGCTCCAGCGTGGGCGCGGGCTGAGGCGGCGGGCGCGTGAAGGGCTTGGCGCCCGTGGGCAGATCGGGCGAGCCCTCGAACCCGCCACCGTGCGGCTGCCAGCAGATCTGCGGCACGCCGTCCTGGAGGCCGCAGGGCACCCCGTTGGGCATCGCGATGCCCTGCTTGTTGCCGTCCTGGGCCATACCCAGCCCGATGGCCGCCACCACGCCACCCACGAGCTGGATCGCGCCCATCATCAGACTCATGGTCACGGGATCGAACTGCGCCCGAGCGGGAGCAGCGAGGGACAGCAGGAGAGTCGTGCCGACCAGCAGGCCGACCAGGCGACGGAGGAAACCCGGGCGCCTCATATCGATCACTATACTCTGACCACCCGCCGAAAGGCCAGTTTGGAGTCCCCTCCCTCCCCCTCCCCCTGCGGCTCCGGGCCGGGGGGTGGTGTATGGTGGCGGGGACATGACCTGGGGAGCCCGAGCCTTGGAACGGGGTGCCCCTCCGGGGCGCAAGCACCTGCTGCTCCTCGCGGTGCTGATCCTCCTTCAGATAGGACAGCCGCTGCTGGAACACCGGAGCGCCACCACCCGGATCCTGTCCGATGGCGTCTTCGTGGCCATCTGCCTCTACGTGTTCTTCATCGTCTGCACCCAGCGCTGGCAACGCGTAGTGGGGGGCGTGCTGTTCACCCTCGTGCTGGCGGGCAATCTCATCCTCTATTATACCCAGGACCCGTCCTTCCACCGGCTGGTGGGCGCCCTGTTCCACTGCGCTCTCATCGTGTTCCTGGGCTTCGCCGTCGGGGTGATCCTGCAGGATCTCTTCAGCAAGACGGTGATCGGGGGCGACGACGTCATCGGCGCCATCTGCGGCTACATGCTGGGGGCCATGGTGTGGGGAAATCTCTACGCCCTCACGTATCTCTTCGTCCCCAGCGCCTTCAACGTGAATCCGGCCATCACGCGGCAGCTCGAGGACTGGCAGCTCAAGCGCTCGCTCTTCGACTACCTGAGCTTCACGACCCTCACCAGCCTGGGCTACGGCGACATCACGCCGGTCGGTCAGCCCGCCTATTCCCTGACGTGGCTGGAGGTGCTCTTCGGGCAGTTCTATATGGCGGTGGTGGTGGCGCAGCTCGTGGGCCTGAAGCTGGCCCAGGCGATCAGCAGGCGCGGTCAAGGCTAGGCAGGGTGGCCGCCCTCCGCGCGGGCGGCTTCCTTGGCGGCCATCTTCCGCTTGAGCTCCTCCGGCGTGAGCCGGACGATGTCCTCGTTCTGATGCGCGTAGACCTTGTGAGCCGAGGTGTCGGCCTGCTCCAGGACGAGGCGCCCGTCCAACACGGCTGACTTCCAGCGCTGGTGCTCCGCCTCGCGCGCGTGGAACTCCGGCATGACCTCACGCGCGAAGAGCTCCAGGCTCGAGCAGATGTCCTCGTGGGGCGTCCGCCCCGTCTGGTTGAGGAGGATGACCTGATCGACGTGTGCGGCCTCGAACTCGCGGAGGCGACGGCGTATCGTCTCGGGCGAGCCGATCAGCCCCGCGCGCAGCGTCTCCTGGGCCTTGGGGGTGTGGCGCCATTCCTGGTAGAGCGCCCACATGTCGCCGCGCCCCGGGGCGGCCATGCCGTGGCGCCCATAGTGCGAGAGGCAGAACACGAAGAAGGTCCACCCCGCCGCCTTGGCCTGCGCCTCCTCGTCGGTGGGCGCGCACATAAAGGCGCTCACCATGGCCACGTTGGGATTGCTCGGATAGTCGGCGAGCTTGCCGAGGCGCCCGGTGAGGTTGGCGTAGTACTCGGCGACCCAGGCCTTTGCCGCCTCCGGGGAGACGAACTGGAAGCCGAGCGCCCCCATGCCCCACTGCCCCGCGCTCCCGATAGTGGCGATATTGGAGCAGGCGACCCACAGCGGCGGATGCGGCTTCTGCAGCGACTTGGGAATCACGTTGCGCGCGGGAAAGTCGAAGAAGCGGCCGTGGAACTCCACGGCGTCCTGGGTGAAGCACTGCACCATCACCTGCACCGCTTCCTCCCACACCTCCCGCTTGTCGCGTACCCGACGGCCGAAGGGATGGAGCTCGATGGGCCCCTGCCCTTCGCCCAGACCCAGCTCCACGCGTCCGCCCGAGACGAGGTCGAGGGTGGCCACGCGCTCCGCGACGCGGATCGGATGATTGGTAGGGAGCTGGATGATGCCGTGGCCGAGGCGAATGCGCGAGGTGCGCTGGCTTGCCGCGCCGAGGAAAACCTCGGGAGCCGAGGAGTGCGAGTACTCCTCGAGGAAGTGGTGCTCGACCTCCCACGCGTAGTCGTAGCCGAACCGGTCGGCGAGCTCGATCTGGCGGAGCGACTCCTGGAGGAGCCGGTGCTCGCTGTCCGCGCCCCATGGCCGCGGCAGCTGATGCTCGTAGAAGATTCCGAATCTCATGGCCCGGAGAGAGTAGTCCGGGCCGACCCGCGCGGTCAAGGACGCGATGACTTGCCGCGGGGGCGCCCGCGATCTATCCTCGGCGGCGCGCGATCCTGTCGGCTCCTCTCACACCGGAGACACCATGGTCAAGGTGATCACGTTCCTCAAGCGCAAGGTCGGCATGCCCGTGGAGGAATTCCAGCGCTACTGGCGGGAGAGACACCCGGCGGTGGTAACCCGCCTGCCCGGCGTGCGCCGCTACGTGCAGTCCCACACCCTGCCCGCCGAGTACGCGGCGGGAGAGCCTGTCTACGACGGTATCGCCGAAGTGTGGGCGGACAGCACGGACGCTCTTCGGGCCATGACCAGGAGCCCTGGTCACGCGGCGGTGCAGGAAGACGAGGCGCGCTTCATCGATCGCGTGACCATGGGGGTGATCATCACGGAGGATCACACCGTGGTGGACGGCACCGTGGCGCCGGAAGCGGCGAAGGGCATCTCGTTCCTCAACCGCAGGCCCGGCCTGTCCATCGACGAGTTCCAGCATCACTGGCGCGAGGTGCACGCTCCGATGGCCGCGCTGCTTCCCGGCCTCCGACGCTACGTGCAGAGCCAGACGCGACGCGCGGCGTACGCGGGCGGCCGCGTGCCTGCGTACGACGGGGTGGCGCTCGCCTGGTTCGACTCCCGGGAGGCGGCCCTGCGCGCGGGGGCGACCGACGAGTTCGCTCGCGTCCTCGCCGATGCCCCCGCCTTCCTCGCGCCGGGTCCGATCCGCGCCATCGTGGCGCGCGAGCACGTGATCGTGCCCTGAGGCGGCCGGCCCGCCGCCGTTCACGCGTGACGCGGCCTCACCGCGCCCCGGCCGACCGGGCGCGTCCTCCCGAGGAAGAGCGCCCGGAGACGGGCGAGCAAGCGGGACCGCTGCGGCCGCAGCGACTGCACGATCACCCGGCGGGCCGCCTCGGCGCGGAGCTCGGCCAGCCGCGAGGTCGTGATGCGTTCCAGCACGTAGGGATCGAAGCACATGGCGTCTCCTCCTCTCTCAGGCGGCGAGGGGCCGCGTGGTAGTGGAGCGGGGCGCCGGCGGATCGAGACTCAGCGGCGCGGCGCTCCGCGCGGCGGGCCGCAGCACGATCTCGAGGGGCTCCGCGGCCGATCCGTTCCGGAAGAGCTTGGCGGTGAGACGAACCACCGCGCCCACCTCGCCCGCTCGATCCAGCGGAATCGCCATAAAGACTCGCCACCCTCGGAAGAGGCGATGGCGCACCACGGGCGCCGCCACCGCGCCGAGCTCCCAATGGATCGCGTCGGTCAGCTCGATCTGGCGCTCCCGCGCCGCCTCCTGCCGATCCTGGAGCCGCTCGGAGAATTTGAGCAGTGCGCTCACCGCGAGAAACGGAATCCCTATCGTCACCAGGACTGCGAGCAACACGGTCATGATGTCCCTCCCTTTTGCTGGCTAGGACACCGGAAAAGCGGGCGTGTGAAACGCGCGGGAAGATGTCGCGGGAAGAAACTAGGCGGGAATCGGATGCAGATCGGGACGGCAGCTCTGACACGGGTGGAGTCCCAGCGCCTCCGCGTGGGCGCGCGAGCCGAAGAGCGTGAGCTTGGCGAGCGGCATCTTCGAGAGCTCCCCGCAGCTCGGCACGCAGTACTCCTTGTCCGGGTCGATCCACACGTACATGTGATTGCGGTCGATGCGGTGCGTGTCGCCGCCCACGTGCACGCCCTCGATGGACAGGAGCTGCTCCTTGAGGCCGATCCGGGTGCCCGCGTAGCCCGTGAGATCCCCCGTGCTCCCGACCACGCGATGGCACGGGATCACGATGGGGAGCGGATTGTGCCGGAGGGCCTGGGCCACCGCGCGCACCGATTCTGGCGCGCCGATGCGCTTGGCGATGCCACCGTAGGAGGCCACCGCGCCGTACGGCACCTGGGACGTGGCCTCGAGCACGCGACGCTGGAACTCGCTGCCCGCCCAGCGAAGGTCGAGAGGCCAGCGCAGGCGCGTGTCGCGCGCGCTCAGGTAGTCGAGCAGCTCGCGGTAGAGGGGCTCCACCACCGCTTCGTCCTCCACGATACCCTCGTCGCCGCCCAGCCGAGCCATGTGGGATCGCGCAGACGCCTCGGAATCGATGTAGCGCACCATGGAGACGCCGAGCTCGGAGCGCGCGATGAGAATCTTCCCCAGGGGCGACACAAACATGCCGTAGGTGACGAGCCGGGAGCGGATGTCCGCGAGCTTCGACTCCAGCTCGGCCCGGGCCAGCGTCGGATCGACGCCCGGCATGGGTGCGCGACGAAGATCCGTCACCATGCCCTCCAGCACGCGATAGCGTCCCAGCTCGTCGCGGCATTCCCGACAGATCGTCACGTGCCGCTCCACGCCCTGGGCGGCGGCGGGCCCGGCCTCGCCGGCGGCTACCGCCACCAGATCGCGCTCCACTTCACGGCAGGTCGGGATCTCGCTCATGGCCATCGCTCCGTCTGGACGCCGTCGAGGTCGTCCAGCCCCTGGCGGATTTTGCGCAGGGCCTGGAAGACGTGGGCCCGCGCGCTCTCGGCCGAGCATTCGAGGCTCTGGCCGATGGTGTCGTAGTCGAGCTCGTGCACCTTGCGCATGGTGAAGGCAGCGCGCTGCTTGAAGGGCAGGGCCGACACGAGGCGGTCGATCCGCGCGCTCGCCTGGTTGGCGATAGCCTCCCCCTCGGGCCACGACGGCCCCTGCTCGGTGGCACCCATGGCGGCCATGGCCATGGCTCGCCGGCGCCGTCCCTCCGCCCGGAAGTGGTTCCGGGACAGGTTGGTCGCGATCGTAAAGAGCCACGCCCGGACGTTGGCGTCCGGCGGCAGCGCTCGATATGCCTTGTACGCTCGCACGAAAGTCTCCTGGGACAGATCGTCGGCGTCGCCCGGACGCAGAGTGGCCCGCACGAGATACCGATGTATCTCGGCATGATGCGTGGCCACGATGGACTCGAATGCGTCCCCTGTCATGTCCCTGCCCATGAGACACCGTAGCCTCGATGGCGTGAAATGGCCAGGGGTCTCGCCGGGTCAAAACTTCCCGGACTTGGGCGAGTGGGGATAATGGGTGTCATGGAGCGGCAACCCGCGGCAGCCCCGGCCATGGCGGCCGGACAGGAGAGAGGGGCGAGCGTGTCCTGGCGCCTCCACTGCGAGGTTATACTCCTCACGGGCTGGGGTCGCGCCATCCTCCTCCAGCTCGCCCACCCGCTGGTCGCCCAGGGCGTGGCCGACCACAGCACGTTCGCCGACACCCGCTGGGGCCGGGCGACCCGCCTCCGGCGCACGCTCAGGGCCATGCTCGCCCTCACCTTCGGAGCTCCCGAGGAATCGGCGGCCGCGGTGGCCGCCATCAATCGCATCCACGATCGGGTCCACGGCCGCCTCGCCGCGGAAGCGGGATCGATTCCCGCGGGCGCGCGTTACAGCGCGCACGACCCCGCGCTCCTCGCCTGGGTTCACGCGACGCTGGTGGACACCTTCCTCACCACCTACGAGCGTTTCGTGGCGCCGCTGACGCGGGAGGAACGGGATCGCTACTGCGTGGAGGCGGCGGCGGCCGCGCCCGGGCTCGGCATTCCCCACGAGATGGTTCCCGAGACGACGGCGGCCCTGGACGACTACATGCACCGCATGCTGGCGGGCGGCGAGATTGCCGTCACCGAGACGGCGCGGCGGCTCGCCTCCGATGTCCTCTCGCTTGGATTGCCCGCCGTTGTGCAGCCGCTCGTGGCGCCGGCGCGTCTGCCCGTAGTGGGCATGCTGCCCGCTCCCCTTCGCGCGGCCTATGGCTTCACGTGGACGCGGCGGCACGCGCGCGCGCTCGACCTCATATCCGCGGTGAGCCGGCACGGCCTTCCCCTGCTCCCGCCCATCCTTCGTTACTGGCCTGCGGCGCGGCGGGCCGCGCGGCGCGAGAGCGAGAGCTCCGCCTAAGCGCCTGGCGCCTCGGGCGCGGTGCTGTCCGCGGGCGAGAAGTCCGCGAGCTCGGCGAAGGCGGCGGCGGACGCCGCGCTCCCCAGGATGGAGGCGAGCTGGCGCTCGTCGAGAATCGGACCGTGCTCGGCGCGGAACTTCACGATGGCCTCGGCCTCCCGTGCCCCCACGCCGGGAAGCTCCTGCAGTTCGAAGGGATTGGCCAGGTTGACGCGCACCTTGGTGGACATGGGCGCCTCCTCGGAAAGGGCGTTCACGTCCAGTCTAGGCCGAGGGTCAAGCCGGCCGCCGCCTCGACGCCGGCACCGGACTGCTCTATGATCGGCACGAGCTGACCGGTTGTCCGACAGGAGCTCGTCCGGTCTCCCCGGCCTATGACTTCGGAGGTACTGATGCGTACTCGGATGCTGGTCTCGCTCATCGCCGTGGTCCTTCTCATCTCCCCCGCCTCCGCGCAGGTCGAGCAGCTCCTCAAGGGTCTCGGCGGCAGCGGCGTCACCGACAGCAAGGCCAGCGCCGGCCTCAAGGAAGCGCTGGAGGTCGCCACCGAGAAGGCGGTCAGCCTCACCGGGCGAACCAACGGCTACTTCGGCGACGCGGCCATCAAGATCCTCATGCCCGCCAAGTTCCAGAGCATGCAGGAGGGGCTGCGCGCGGTCGGCTACGGTCCGCAGATCGACGAGTTCGTGCTGAGCATGAATCGAGCGGCGGAGCAGGCCGCCCCCGCCGCCAAGCAGATCTTCACCAACGCCATCACGAACATGAGCTTCGACGATGCCAAGAAGATCCTCACTGGCGGCAACACCGCGGCCACCGACTACTTCAAGGCCAAGACCACGGACCAGCTCACCGCGGCCTTCCGGCCCGTGATCGACAAGAGCATGAGCGAGGTGGGCGTGACCCGGCAGTACCAGGCCCTCGTGGGCAAGTTCGAGACCATCCCCTTCGCCAAGACGCAGAGCTTCGACCTCGACAACTACGTCACGGGCAAGGCCCTCGACGGCCTCTTCCACGTGGTGGGCGAGCAGGAGAAGCTGATCCGGACCAACCCCGCCGCGCGCACCACCGCCCTCCTCCAAGAAGTCTTCGCCAAGAAGTAGGCCCTCCATGCGGGTGGGATTCATCGGACCGTGACCGGCGCGGCGAGACGGATCAGAACACCGCGATCGGATTGACGGGCGACCCCGTCACGTTCTTGAGTCGCAGCGGCGCGATGGTGAGCAGGAACTCCCAGCGTGAACGCTCGGCGGCGGCGCGCGCCACGTCCTCGAGGTTCGCGTTGTCGATGAGCCAGAGGCCCATGGCCACGAGCGAGACGACGTGGAAGGAGTTGCCGAGCGACGGGTACGGCAGCGGCGCGATGTCGTTGTGCGTGTCCGAGCCGACCATGGCCACCCCGCGCTCGCGCAGCCACGGGCAGCAGGCTACGTGGACGGGATCGCAGGCGACCACGAGCCCGTTCGGTCCCTTGCCCTCGGCCATCTCGATGGGATCGGGCGACTCTTCGGACACGAAGGCCGCGCACACGCCGGTCTTCCGCAGCGCGGCCGCCATGATCTCGTGGCCCCACATGTCGAGCTTCTTGACCTGATCGCCGGTGAGATTAGTGCCGCCGGCGTAGCCGAGCTGATCGCGGAGCGCGGCGTGGGCCAGCTCCTGCGCGATGACGGCGGCACGGCGCCGATGCGGCCGACGACGGCCGACATGCCGCGGGCCTCGGAGGAGCCGCGGCGAGCCTGCTGAGCGGCGAGATGCTCCTCCAGCGTCGTCCTTGACGGGGCCATTTCCAGATGCTAGGCGATGGCCTGACGGTAGTCAACCGTCGGAGGATGGTATCCTCTGGTACTATATGATTTTTTCGCTACGCGGACTTGCGGCGACGCTCGCCGTGTTGCTCCTCGCCGCGGGATGCATCAGGAACGTCCCGCGCTACATCGTGACCCCCGCCAAGGGACAGACTGACCAGCAGATGAACAACGACCAGTTCGACTGCAATCTGCAGGCGCAGAAGCAGACAGGCTACAACCCCGACAAGTCGCTGACCCAAGGCGCCATCGCGGGCCTCCTGATCGGAGGCGCGGTGGGGGCCGGGCTCGGAGCCGCCGCGGGCGCGGCCAGCGGCATTGTGGGCACGGGCGCCTCCATCGGCGCCATCGCCGGCGGCGGCACCGGTGCCCAGCTCGCCGGCCCCTATCTCCACGACAAGAACCTCAACGAGACTCAGCGCGCCTACTACGCCTGTCTCGAGACGCGCGGCTACACGTTGACCCAATAGATCGTGGCTGATCCCGTCCAGGGGCGCTGGCGGGCGCTCTTCTTCCTCTCCCTGGCCGAGCTGGGCGCGCTGTCGCTCTGGTTCAGCGCAGCGGCCGTGTTGCCCTCGCTCTCGCGGGAATGGCAGCTCGGTGACGGCGGACGCGCAGGCCTCACCATCGCCGTCCAGGCGGGCTTCATCGTGGGCACCTTCGCCTCCGCCCTCGCCAACCTGCCCGACATCGTGTCGCCGCGCGTCCTCATGCTGTGGAGCGCGGTGGCGGGCGCCGCCCTGAACGGCGCCCTCGCGCTGTGGGTGGAGGGCCTCACGCCCGCCCTCGCGCTTCGCTTCGCCACCGGCCTCTGCATGGCTGGCGCCTATCCGCCCGCCATGAAGATCGTGGCGACGTGGTTCCGCTCCGGCCGCGGTCTGGCCATCGGCATCCTCGTGGGCGCGCTCACCCTCGGCTCGGCGGCGCCGCACTTCTTCCGGAGCCTGTCCGACCTGCCGTGGCGCGCCACGCTCCTCTCCGCGTCCGGGCTTTCTCTCCTCGCCGCGCTCCTCCTCTGGCTCCTCGTGACGGAGGGACCCGATCGCTTTCCGCCAGCGCGCTTCGATCTGCACATGGCGGGGGCGGTCTTCCGCGAGCGCGGGCCGCGGCTGGCCTGCTTCGGCTACTTCGGCCACATGTGGGAGCTCTACTCGATGTGGGCGTGGCTCGGCCTCTTCCTGGGCGCGAGCCTCGAGGCGCGCGGCGGCGGCAGCTATCTCGGCCTCAATGCGCCCGCCGCCACCTTCGTCACCATGGGCGTGGGAGGCGCGCTCGGCGCCTACGCGGGCGGTGCGCTCGCCGATCGCTGGGGCCGCACCACCCTCACCATGGTCGCCATGGCGCTCTCCGGGCTGACCGCGGCCACCATCGGCCTCACCTTTGGCGGCCCACCCGCCGTGACCTTTCTTCTCGCGCTGCTGTGGGGCATCACGGTCATCGCGGACTCCGCCCAGTTCTCTACCGCGGTGACGGAGCTCTGCCCGCCCGCCTACGTGGGCACGGCGCTCACCGCGCAGACCTGCGTGGGCTTCGCGCTCACCATCATCTCGATCTGGCTCATCCCGCCCGTGGTGCGCCTGGTCAGCTGGCACTGGGCCTTCGCGCTGCTCGCACCCGGGCCGGCGCTGGGCGTGCTGGCCATGGCCCGGCTGCGGGGCTCGCCAGAGGCCGTGCGCATGGCGGGGGGCCGTCGCTGACCGGTTCTTGTCAAGCCCCTCCGCCGGCGTTAGCATGGCAGAGACATGTCGATGAACCCGCTGGCGCACACCCTGCTCGCTCCCATCTTCCGTGACGCCCGCGACATGCTGCTCCTGACCTGGGCCGGAGTCCGCGCTCCCTCCGTGGCCGCCCTCGACACCGCGGCGGCCCTCGGCCGCGGCATCCATAAAGCCGAGAAGGACCTGACGGAGCGCCTCGTGACGGAGCCCGCGGAGACCGCGTCGCTGCGCCTGGTCCCCGCGCACGTGGAGCGCATCGGTGATTCCATCGAAGGCCTCATCCGCTGCTGCCAGCAGATGGCCGCGGAGGGCACGGTGTTCACCTCACGCGGCACGCGCGAGGTGAACCTCTTGTTCGAGCGCGCGGTGGAGATGCTCGAGTGCGCGGGTGACCTCACCCTGACCGGCAATCGCGTGCTCGCGCGCCACGTGGAGATCGAGAGCCTCCGCTTCGAGGACATGGCCAACGAGTACGCGCGGGCCCACGAGGAGCGGCTGGTGGAGGGCGAGTGCCGTCCCGCCGCGTCCAGCGCTTTCCTGGCCATCCTGGACTACCTCCGCGAGATCACGCGCCACGCCCGTCTCATCGCCGGCCGCATCACGCCACGCCCCGCTCCGGGCGAGGGCCCCTTCTCCCGTCTCTAAGCCCTCGCCGGGGAACCTTTCCCCCCGTCGGGCACTTCTAAAGGGCGTGGAGGTGGCGGCATGAGGACCCTGGCGACCATCGGCGCATCGCTCGCCTGCTCGCTCTGGCTGGAAGCGGCGTCCAGCTCGGCGCAGGCGCCGCCCGCTTCCCCGCGATCCGGTAGCTCGACCCAGGTCGGCAACGCGGGCACCATCACCATCGACTGGCAGGCGACGCAGGACAACGCGGGGCGGCCCCTCATCGTGGGACGCGTCATCACCAAGGGGGGCAAGGCGAGCTACTGCATCCCGCGCGTGCTCGTGGAGACGCTCGACGCGCAGGGCCAAGTCACCGCGGAGCGCATGGGCTTCATTCCCGGCACCATCGGTCCCTACGACAACGTCTACTTCGAGGAGCCCATCCGCGCGCCCGGCCCCGCCTATCGCGTCACCATCGCCTCCTGGGACAAGTGTGCAGGTGGCCAGTAAGCTCGGCGGCGCGCTGGTCCTCGCGGGCTGTCTCGGGCTGAGCGCGGAGATGGCACACGCCGATCGCGTCACCATCGCGGGCAACTCCGGCACCATCACGCTGGACTGGCAGGCGACCCAGGACAGCAAGGGCCGGCCGCTCATCGTGGGGCGCATGATCACCTACGGCGGCATGTCGGGCTACTGCCGCCCGCGCCTGCTCGTGGAGACGCTGGACGCGCAGGGCCAGGTCATCGCGCAGCGCATGGGGTTCATCCCGGGCTTCGTGGGCGGCTTCGACAACGTGTACTTCGAGGAGCCGATCCGCGCGCCGGGCCCCGCCTATCGGGTCAACGTTGTGTCCTGGGATAAGTGTGGCGGCGGCCAGTAGACTCCTGGCGCTCTTCCTGGCCCTGCTCCTGGGGGCCTGCGCCGGGCCCGTCGCGCAGAACCGCGCGCCTGCCATCAGCGCCTCGTTCGAGGAGGGGCGCTTCAAGGTCGAGTGGGGAACCGCGCAGACGCGCTCCGGCCAGCCGCTCATCGCCGGCTACGTCACCAACACGCGCGGCGGTGGCGTGAACAACATCCGCATGCAGGCCCAGACCCTCGACGCCCAGGGCCAGGTCATCGACACCACGACCGCGCTCGCTCCCGGCTACCTGGGCGGCTTCAGTCGTCTCTACTT
Organism: Candidatus Methylomirabilota bacterium; assembly: GCA_046723845.1. GTDB lineage: Bacteria > Methylomirabilota > Methylomirabilia > Rokubacteriales > CSP1-6 > AR37. The sequence continues at coordinate 32,564 of JBKOVG010000042.1, forward strand.
CGAGGTACCGCTCGAGAAGACGGGCCCCGGCTATCGCGTCAGGGTGCTGAGCTGGGATCCCGAGGGCAACGGACAGTAGCGACTAGCGGCCGAGCACACGCCGGAACTCGTCCAGCTCAGGCCGCGAGACGTCGGGCTGGCGCGCGAGCTCGGCGAGGACCTCGTCGGCGCGCAGCTCCAGGTGCGTGGAGAGGCGCGAGAAGACCTTGAGGGCATGCCGCGCCTCGCTCGTGGCCTTGGCCTTCGCCACGGAGCCGGCGACGCTCGCGAGCATCTTGCTGTCGAGCCAGGCGAAGACCTCCATGGAGGTGGCGAGGGCGGGGGGCCTCCCCGCGGTGCTGCTCTCGCCGTAGTGCACGAAGATGATGGCCTGGCCCAGAATGTCGGGCAGCACCTTCTGCTGATAGCTGCCGCGCGCGTACACCACGCGCAGGCCCTTGTCTCCATAGAACGGCGTGATCACGCCCTTCACGCCCCATCCATCGTCGAGGTTGAGACCGTCGGGGGCGACCCAGATCCGATAGCGCGCCAACTTCAGGGCGCGGGTGACCTGGGTGGCGAAGTCGGGGTGATTGAGCAGGTAGTCGAAGACGTCGAGGCGCAGGGGATAGGGCTCGATCTCCACGCGCGTGGAGATCGTGGCGTGCGCGAGCACGTTCTCGAAGCGCGCCCGTTGGGCGGCGGGCACGCCCGCGGGCAAGGCGGGCGCCGCCGCGCCTCCCGCCCACGAGACGGGCCCGAGCAGGAGCCCCGCGGCGAGCAGGAGCGAGCCCGTGACGGCGCGTCTCAGGGCATCGTCCCCAGCACGCCGAAACCTCCACCCGGCGTCTCCGCGTCGCTGCCCTTCCACGAGATCACGACCTCGAACGCGGTCGGCTCGGGCCCCTGCGACACGATGATGTAGATGAGATCAGGCTCGATGGCGTTGCTGTTCGTGCCCACCACCACGCCCACTCCGTGACTGAGGTCGAGGCTCTTCGCCACGTACTTGTCCCAGATGTCGCCCCGGCTCTCCTGGAAGGCCATGAGCGGAATGGGCATCCGCAGGGCGGGCAGGCGGATCTTCCCGCAGTCCGCCGAGTACGCCTGGTAGATGCTGGGAGGCGTGAGGCCGCCGAGCACCACGTGCCGCACCGTCTGCGGCCGCATGCGGCCGTTCGATTTCACGATCCAGATGCTGCGCTCGCCCGGCTTGCCGTCCCACCGCACCTCGTCCCAGTAGGACACCACGCCGCCCCGCGCGATGGGCGCGCTGACGGACACCCCGCCCCACGCTCGCGCGATAGTCGCCGGCACGGACTGAAGGGGGCGCTGCGTCACCACCATCCCCCGATCGCCGCTGCCCTGGGTGAGGAAATCGTCGAGCCGCTGGAAGCCGGGGCCACGCGAGCCGTCGTCGAGCTCGCCCGGGCTGAGGAAGGAGGTGAGGGATGCGTCGAAAACGTTGGCCACGCGGAGTCGATATTCGATGGCGGCGGCGGGTACGGCGAGCGCGAGAACGAGCAGTACGCTGGCCGGGGCCAGCATCCGGCGACGGGACGTGGACATCGGACCTCCTGGATTCGGGATGTGCAGCGATGCGCGAAGTATGCCATTCGGAGGCCCGTGCCCGCGAGGAATCGGGCTACGACATCAGGTATAGAGATCCTCGCGCGTGGCGGGCGCCGTCCATCCCACGGTGTCCCACTGCTTGCGCAGGAGGAACTGATAGAGCCCGATGGAGGCGCCCGCGAAGGCCATGGAGGAGCAGGCGAGGTAGAGGAGCCAGGTGCGGTACGTCCGCTCGCCCACGAGGGCCCGCGCCTCGTCGGCGCGTGCCTGCAGGCGCTCCACCCACTGGCGGCAGGTCCGCGCGTAGTGGAGACGCAGGTTCTCCACGTCGTACACTTCCCAGCCCGCGCGCTCCATCTCCGTCATGGTCTCGGAGACGCCTGAGAGATCGCCGTTGGGAAACACGTGCTCGTAGAGGAAGTCCGTCTGGCTGGTGCGCCGCCAGTGGAACTCGTGGTGGATGCCGTGGTTGAGGTAGAGCCCGCCGTCGTTGAGCATGGACCGCACGCTGGCGAAGAAGCTCGGATAGTTCGCGATGCCTACGTGCTCGATCACCCCGATGGCGGCGATCTTGTCGTAGCGCGCGTCCGGGGGTAGGTCACGCAGGTCGCGATACTCGACGAGGCAGCGCCCCTCGAGGCCCTCGCGCCTGATGCGCGCCCTGGCCCAGTCCGCCTGAGCGCGGGAGAGGGTCACCCCGTGCGCGGTGACCCCGTAGTGCTGTACCGCCCAGATGCTGAGCCCGCCCCAGCCGCAGCCGATGTCGAGGAGCGTCTCCCCGGCCTTGAGGCGCAGCTTGCGGCAGACGAGATCGACCTTGTCCGCCTGGGCCTGTTCGAGCTTGCCGTCGGGCTCGCGATAGTAGGCGCAGGTGTAGAGCATGAGAGGGTCGAGGAAGAGGGCGTAGAAGTCGTTGGACACGTCGTAGTGATGGGAGATGGCGTGGGCATCCCGTTGCTTGGACCGCTGTCTCATGACCCGGCCTCCTTCATCCCGAAGATCCCGTCGAACACGATGCGCCGTCGGGCCAGCCCCAGGCCGATCACGGCGCGCACCGCGAGCCGGGCCAGCTCCGCGGGCAGTCGGTCGAGCTGGCGGCCGAGCCAGCCCGGTTCGCCGCGGCCGTACAGCGTCTCGATCTCGCGCACGTAGCCCTCGAGGGGCACCCCTTGCCGCACGAAGGCCTCCGCGGCGGGGGCGGCGAGGAGCCCGCTCCGGATGGCGGGGCCGATCCCCTCTCCCGAGAGATCGCGGGCGAGCCCGGCCGCATCGCCCACCAGCATGAAGCGCGGCCCAGCGAGGCGGCGGGGCGCACGGCGGCGCACCACGTAGGCGTGGCCCTTGAAGGGCTGGATGGGCATGTCCACGGGCAGGCGTCCGGAGGCGCGCAGAGAGGCGACGAGAGCGTCGCGCCGTCGGGGCAGGCTGCCGTCGCCCGCGCCCGTGCAGCCGATCCCGATGTTGAGGAAATCCCGCTTGGGGAAATACCAGCCGTAGCCGCGGAGATCCGCCTCGACGTAGAGCTCGGGAGTGCGCATGAAACCTCCCAGGCGCTCGACCCAGTCGGGGGAGAGCCGCGTCTCGCTCTCCTGGGCGGCCACGACCTCCTCGCGCTCCGAGACCTCGCCGAGGGCGTGCGCCACCGGGCAGCGATGCCCGCCCGCGCCGATGACGAGGGGTGCCTCGAAGCGCCCGCGCTCCGTCACCACGGCTACGCCGTCCGGGCGCTCCTCCACGGAGGTGACGCGGATGCCCCAGCGCACATCGGCGCCCGCGGCCGCCGCGCGCTCGAGGAGGTAGTAGTCGAACTCGCGGCGGATGATGCCGTAGCTCGCCGCGCTCGACCACGCCGTCTCGTGGCGCGAGCCCTCGAACTCGAGCACGCAGGCCTCGAACGGCTTGATGGTGAGCGGATACTTCTCGGGATCGATCTCCAGATCGCCGAGGGCTTCCGGGGTGACCCAGCCCGCGCAGATCTTGACCCGGGGAAAGACCGCCGCGTCGAGCACGAGCACGCGCAGGCGCGCGCGGGCGAGCCGCCACGCGGCGGTGCTGCCGCCCGGACCGCCTCCTACCACGATGACCTCGAAGGCGGCGGTGTCTCGCCGCGCGGCGCTCATGGCCTCACGCCCTCCAGAGAGAGAGGAGGAACCGAGCCTTCTGGTGGAGAGGCACGCGCAGGCCCTCAACCTGGTTGGCGATCGGCATGATGGCGAATATGTCGCCCTCGAAGTCGAGCCGCCCGCTCACGTAGGCCTCGGCGAAGTGGTAGGGCGTGGGCTCGCGGATCAGGTCGAGGAAAACCTCGGGCGACTTGAAGACCACCGTGCTGAGGGCCTCATCGCCGGAGAGCCGCACCTCGCGCCCGTCCCAGAGGCGGAAGGCCACGGGGGCCACGATGTGTCCGAAGAGCTCCCGAAGGATGTGCGCGGCGCGGGCCGGCGTGGGGTGGGGAAGGAGGCTGGCCATCATCGATGGTTTCTCTCCGGCGTTGTTCTAGCGGGCCCGCGCGACCTTGTCAAGAGCACCGAGCCCCGGCCTTCCCCTCACCCACGAATGGTCTTCATGACCTCCTGGTTCTCGAAAGCGCGAGCGGGCGGGCCTTCGAATATGATCTCACCGCGGTCTATGGCGTAGAGACGGTCGGCCACGCGCGACGCGGTCATGAGGTTCGACTCCGCGATGAGGAGCGACACGCCCATGGCCTTGATGCGCTGGGCCGCCTCGATGAAGCGGCTCACCACCACGGGGGCGAGCCCCTCGAAGGGCTCGTCGAGGAGCAGGATCGACGGCCCGAGGGTGAGGGCGCGCGCAATGGCCACCATCTTCTTCTGCCCGCCGGAGAGGAAGAGGCCGCGGCGAGCGGTGAAGGTGCGCACCTCGGGGAAGAGCTCGAAGACGCGCGGGTCGATGCCGCCCCCCTTGTGCGCTTCCTTGGCCAGGGCCTGGCTGATCTGGAAGTTCTCTGCCACCGTGAGATCGGGGAAGATCCCCGCGTCCTCCGGCGCGTAGCCGATGCCGCCGAGGGCTCGCTCGTGCGCGGGGAGCTTGCTGATGTCGCGCCCGTTGAAGATGACGGTGCCGCTGCGCACGGCCAGGAGGCCCATGATGCTGTCGATGGTGGTGGTCTTCCCCGCCCCGTTGCGCCCAACCAGGCACACCGTCTCCGCGTCGCCCACCCGGAGGGCGAGGTCGTGGAGCACGTGGGCGGGGCCGCGGAAGGTGTTGAGGCGCTGGACCTCAAGCATGGCGGTCCGTCCCCAGCATGTTGGCGGTGACCTGCTCGTTGTTGCGGATCTCGTCGGGAGTGCCGTCGGCGAGGATGGCTCCCTGGTGCATGGCCACAATGCGCGGACAGTAGGTGAACACCACGTCCATGTCGTGTTCGATGATGACGGCGGTGATCCGCTCCGCGCGCACCACGTGGCTGATGATGTCCATGATGGGCGCCTTCTCGCGCGTGCTCACCCCGCTCGTCGGCTCGTCGAGGAAGAGGAGCTTGGGGCGGAGGGCATAGGCTACCGCCACGTCCAGGAGCTTGCGCTCGCCTTGCGAGAGCCCGCCTGCGAGCACGCCGGCCTTGGGAAGGAGACCGAACTGCTCGAGGATCTCCGCAGCCTCTCCCCGCACGGCGTCGTCGGCGTCGGCGAGAGAGAAGAGCCGGCGCGTCTTGCCCTGGCGCGAGAAGATGGACAGGGCCACGTTGTCCATGGCGGAGAGCTTGTCGAAGAGGTTGACGAGCTGGAAGCTCCGGGCGATCCCCACCACGATCTTCTCGTGGATGCTCGCCCCCGTGATGTCGGCCTCCCGGAAGCGGATGGTGCCCGCGTCGGGCTCGAGGAGGCCGCTGATCACGTTGACGAGGGTGGTCTTGCCCGCGCCGTTGGAGCCGATGAGGGCGAGGACCTCGCCCTCGCGCACGGAGAAGTTCACGCGATCCACCGCGTGGGTGTCGCCGAAGTACTTCGTGAGCCGAGTGGTCTCGAGGAGGCTCACGCGGCGGGCGCCTTGGCTCTCGAGGGCAGGAGGCGGGCGACCATGCCCATGATGCCGGTGGGGAGGGCGAGCACGAGGGTGACGAGCACGACGCCGAGGAACATCTGCCAGTAGACGGTGTAGCCCACCGCGAAGGTCTTGAGGTAGTTGAACACGATGGCCCCCACGATGGGTCCCGTGAAGGTGCCGAAGCCGCCCAGCACGGTGAAGAACACGATCTCGCCCGAGAAGGTCCAGTGCAGGATGTCGGGCGTGGTCAGCCCGTTGAGAGGGACCCAGAGCGCCCCCGCCAGCCCCGTGTAGGTGCCGGAGACCACGAAGGCGACCCAGCGGTAGTGCCGCACCTGCACGCCCACGAATTCCGCGCGCGTCTCGTTGTCGCGGATGGCCTGGAGCGCCTTGCCGAACGGGGAATGCACGATCACCCACATGACGGCGGTGGCCACCACGAAGATGACGAGGACGTAGTAGTAGTACCGGTGGGCGAGGAACGTCATCTTGTCCTCGCGCGGGGGCAGGTCCACTCCCATCAGCGAGGGCGTGGGCACGCGCAGCCCGTCGCTCCCGCCGGTGATCCAGAAGAACTTGAAAGCCAGGCTCCAGAGCACCTGCGACAGGGCCATAGTGAGGATGCCGAAGAAGATGCGTGTGTAGCGCACGCACACGAAGCCGAAGAGGGCCGAGATGAGCGCCGAGGCGACGATGCCTCCCACGATGAAGACCTCGAGGGAGGTGATCTTGAAGTACTTGACGATCATGGCCACCGCGTACGCGCCCACCCCGAAGTAGGCGGAGTGCCCGAAGGAGAGCAGGCCGGTGTAGCCCAGGAGCAGGTTGAAGCCGAGGGCGGCGATGGCCATGACCAGCCCGTACGAGAAGAGCGTCGTCTGGTACGGCTCGACGACCCAGGGCAGGACGGCCAGGACGCCGAGGCCCGGAACGATCCAGCGGAGGGCGCGCGGCGGGGGAAGCGGGATGACGCTCATGGGCGCCCGAAGAGGCCAGCGGGGCGGATGAGCAGCACCACCGCCGCCATGAGATAGAGGACGGCCAGCTCGATCTCGGGGAAGAACGTGATCCCGAGCTCGCGCACGACGCCGACCAGGAGCGCGCCTACGAGCGCGCCCTCGAGGCTTCCCAGGCCGCCGATGACCACCACCACGAAGGCCATGATGAGCGCATCCACGCCCATGTCGAGCACGGCGCCCTGGCTGGGCACGATGATGGCGCCCCCGATGCCCGCCATGAAGCACCCCAGGGTGAAGGCCTGGATATAGACCCGGTTCACGTTGATCCCGAGCGCCTGCGCCATGCGCATGTTCTGCGACGTGGCGCGAAGCATCACCCCGAACTGCGTCTTGTAGACGAAGGCCCACATGCCGAGCGCCGCCAGGGCCCCCACCGCGATCACCACGAGGTTGTAGTTCGGGTAGATCGTGTCGCCGATGGTGAGGCTGCCCAGGGCCTCGTAGAGTTGGCTCGCGGAGAGGGGGTACGGTCCCCACAGCAGGCGCATCAGGTCGGCCAGGATGAGGAGGAGGCCGAAGGTGACCAGGAGCTGGTACTCCTCGGCGCGCCGATAGAAGGGCCTCAAGAGCGTGGGCTCGAGTACCGCGCCGAGACCGGCCGCCGCCACGGCGCCCAGAGGCAGCAAGGTGAAGAGGAGACCGATCGGCCACCGCCCGACCATCATGCCCACCGCCCACGCCGATACGTAGGCGCCGAACGCGTAGAGCATGCCGTGGGCGAGGTTCACGATGCGCATGACGCCATAGATCAGGGAGAGCCCGCCCGCGATCAGGAACAGCACGGAGGCGTAGAGCAGCGCCGTCAGCACGTGAACGATCAGGGTGTCCATGCGGCTCAGTCGCTCACGGGGCGCTCTCGGGCCGGTAGGACACGGTCGTGATCTGCGGGTTCACGGTGTTGTCGTTCACGGAAAGGGCGAGGAGCACCGTGTACGGCCCGGGCTTGGCGAGGCCCTTGAGCGGCACGACGAGACGGCCGCCCTGCACCTCGCGGGAGGAGCCGGCGCGGGCGACCTCGCCGTCCGGACCGAGCGCCACGAAGCGGCAGGCGGGAATGTCCGGCTTGTCGCCCTCGGCGCCCACGGTGCCCATGGGCTCGCGCAGGAGACGATAGGAGCGCAGGAAGCGCTCCGCGCGCTCCACGTCGGCCTGCACCTCGAGATGGTCGCCGTGCGGGGTGGCCCGGACGATCCACGCGCGGAGGGGCAGGGCGAAGCGGTCGAAGGCGCCCACGCCGATCGGGTACGTGAAATCGCGGAACACCTCGAGGGTGACGCCGGTCTCCGACCACTTGCCGAGCTGATACGGCCCGTTCGTCACGAGGAAGTGATGGCGGCGCTGGTAGAACTGCCGCAGCGACTGCCAGCGGTGCTGCGCCTCGTCGGCGGCCACGAGCTTCTTGAGAAGCGGCGGCACGTAGTTCTGCGCGGCGTAGGTCTCGACGAGGCCGGCGAGCTGGGCCTTGAGCTTCGGATCGCGCGCGAGATCGAGCCACGGCAGGCTCCGCCGCGTCGCCTCCTCGTGGGTGACGGCCGCCCAGCCGCGCGCCTGCGCCTCCTCGAGGAGGGTGAGCACCGTCCACGGCACGGGGCTCCAGGGCAGCGCCGACAGGCGCTCGGCCGGATCGAGGGCGCCCGAGGTGTAGACGTCGATCACCGGCGTGACGAAGGTGAAGCTGATGTCGGCGAACTTCTTCACCTCGGTCTCGGTGCGGAGGACCTTGACGCCTCCCAGCCAGTCGCGCCCCTTGGCCGCGGAGGCGCGCGCGGCGAGCAGCACCGGATAGACGGCGTCGGCCGCCGTCATGCGCGTGCCGTCGTGGAAGGCGGAGGCGCCCACACGATACGTCGTCTGCGCGTCTGCCGTCTTGCCCTTCCCGACCTCGCGCGCCGGCCCCGTGCCGGGCTCCGGCTTGAATGCGTCCTCGGGAATGGGGGCGCCCGCCGCGCCAGCGGTCGCGCTCACGCGATTCGGCACCCAGTCCGACGCGTAGGGAGCGGGGAAGGCGGCGGGATCTCCGAGGGCGGCCCACAGCAGGCGTCCCGCGGGATCGCTGAAGCCTCCGATGGGATTCCAGGCGGCGGCCGGCCGGCCTGCGATGCCCACTCGCAGCCAGCCGTTCCACGGGAAGTCCTTGAGCTTCACCGTGCGGATGAACGCCGGCGCGTTGAAGCCCGCCTGCGAGTCCGCGACGATGTTCTCGATGCCTTGGGAGAACTCCGCGCTGTAGACCTCGCGACGGAGCACGTAGCCCGCCTCCACACGCTCGCATCCCGCGGTGAGGGCGCGGACGAGGCGCCGCTCGAGCGCCACCTGCTCCGTCGGCCCGTCGTAGCCACCTCCGGTCAGCCGTCGATAGGCTTCCGCCGCCGCCTGCCGGGCGCCGGGGTCGGCCACGCTCCCGCTGTGCAGGAGCCAGGCGTGATGCCACCCTTGCTTGACCCAGGGGGGACCGAGGGAGCCGTTGAGCCCGGTCCGCTGCGCGGCGAGCAGACCGTCGAGCGTGATCTCCTCGAGCGTGGCGTCCCAGGCGCCGTCCGCCACCCGGAGCTTTCCCGCCGCGCGCTCGGCCAGGGCGCCGCGCGCTCGCAGACGGAAGGTCTCGCCCGTGGACGGCTTGACGGCGGGCACGAGGTCGGCGTGCTGGAGGTAATCGGCGTGGTACGGCGTCACTGGATAGGGGTGCGCGATCCAGCCCGGGCTCGCGGCGAGGGCGCCCACGATGCGACGGGCGCGCTCGCAGCGCCGCTCAGCGCTCTCGAGGCCCGGGGCGGCCGGATTGAGGGTAACCACGAGGAAGCCGCCGAGCGACTCCACGGTGGCCATGTCTGCGGGCAGTTTACGCCCCGCGAAGGGATCGCCGCCCACGTAGGCCTGCACCGCGCTCTTGGCGATCAGGGGCGCGGCGACGGCCGGCTCCATTGAATCGATCTTGATCTCTTGCGGGTAGAACGACGGGTAGAACGGCAGCTCGTGACCGGCGCGCGCGGCCACGGGAAGGCATACCACCATCGCCAGCGCGGCGAGGAGCCAGACGCGAAGCGGGGGGCGGCTCACGCCACCCCCCGTCTCCACGAGACGCGGCAAGATCAGGCCGTGACCTTCGGCCAGGTCTTGTCGATCCAGGTGTAGGTCCGGGTCTTGTCGTCGGAGGGGGCCGGCCAGTTCGGCGGAGCCGTGATGTTGCGGATCGGGATGGTGATCATGCGCTTCGGATCCAGGATCTGGAACTCGTAGTCCTTCGAGTTCATGCTGAAGCCGGTCACCGCATCCTTGTAGGCCTGGTGGTTGTCAGGACGGAAGTACACGTAGCCCGCCGGCCCCGCCATGCCGAGGTTCTCGAGCTGGCTGATGATCATCTCGTCGTCCGGCCAGCCCCCCATGAGCTTGTTGGCGCGGTCGATGGCCATCTCCAGCATGTGCATGGTGACGTAGGCGCCCTCGGCCTGGAAGTTCGGGTACTCCTTCCAGCGCTCGAGGTACTTCTTCACGAAGGCGTCGTTGAGCGGCCACTTCCCGTCGGGCGGGTAGTTGAAGTAGTAGTTCGAGTGCACGCCCGCGATCGCGCCCTCGGGGTGGTCCTTGCCGATGGCGTGCGGGGCGACGCCGAAGGCAATGGTGCTCGCGAGCTTCATCTTCTTGAACATGTCGTAGCGCAGGGCCTGCTTGTAGAAGGCCACGTAATCGCCCCCCCACACGGAGGACACGAGCAAGTCCGGCTTGGCCGCGATGGCCTTGGTGATGTGTGAGGCGAAGTCCGTCGTCCCGAGCTTGGGCCAGCCCTCCGACACGATCTGGGAGCCCGGCATCAGCTTCTCCATGACGATGCGCACGTGGTCGAAGGCGTTGCGGCCGTAGGAGTAGTCGGGATGGATGTGGGCGATCTTCTTGGCGGTGGGCCAGGTCTGCACGATGGCCAGCGCGCAGGTGACACCGTCCGCCGACTGGATGTTGGTGATGCGGAAGATGTAGTGCGGGTTCGGCACCGCCTTGTCGAAGAGGAAGTCGGTGCAGCCGTCCACGAACACCGTGAGCACCTTGAGCTCCTCTGCCACGGGGCCGAGGGCCGGCGTGTTGCCGCTCGAGGTGATGCCCGTGAAGAAGTCGATCTTCTCCGACGCCTTCATGCGCCGGAGCTCCTTGACGTTGGCGTCAGTGCCCGCGTTCTCGTCGGCCTTGATCGTCTCGATCTTGCGCTTGCCGAGCAGACCGCCCTTGGCGTTGATCTCCTCGGCGGCGAGGATGTGGCCCTTGTACATCGGCTCGCCCAACACGGCGGCGGCGCCCGTGTGGAAGGTCATGTGGCCGACCTTGTAGGGTGTGTCGGGGATCTTCCCCTTGGGCTGCGCCTGAGCTTCCGCGCGCCCTACGAGCCACGGCCCGCCGACCAGTGGCACGGCGCCGGCCGCGGCGGTGCTGGCTGTCAAGCCGATCTGGGCCAGAAAGCTGCGACGTGATACTCCCTGAGCCATATAGCGTCCCTCCTTCATTGGCGGACGGTTGGGCCAACCGAACAGACCTACGGGGCGATGATATCGGCGGCCGAAGTCAAGTACAAGCAACAAGGATAAGGGGTTGGAGCGCTCCGCGCGCCGCGTCATGACTCGGCTCGCCACCACGCCGGGGATCCCGCGAGCGCCTATAATCTGCCCAGTGAGCAGTCGGCGATGACGGCAATCGGTCGAGCATGTCGCGGAATTGGACGAGCCGTGCGCTCCCGGCCATGGCTCTTCATCTCGGTCGCCCTCGGCGTGTTCGCCCTCGACATTCTCGTGCCGCCGCTCGTCCTCTCCCTGGCGCGAAAGCCCGTCACCTCCTTCACCGTGAACCCGCTCCTCTCGTCCCTGCCCGGTTATCTCGCCTCCGGGCCGGGCGAGCTCGGCGAGCGCCTCGCCAAAACCCGGGGCCTCGCCCTCTTCTGGTTCTCGGCCGACGGCAGCTTCGGCATCGAATGGGGCTTCGCGGTGACGCCGACCGACCTCGCGCGATTCGTCTTCCTCTCGCTTCTCGTAGCCGCGTACTTCGCGCTCTGGCTCGAGCGCCAGAATCCGCGGGGCACCGCGTGGGGGATGCGCGCGGGAGGCTCGGGCGGGGTACTAGGCGCCCTCGGCGGTATCGTCGGGCTCACGGCCGGCGGCTGCACCGTAATGGGCTGCGGCGCGCCGGTGCTCCCCGTGATCGGCCTCGCCTTCGTCGGCCTCAGCAGCACGACCATCAAGTGGATGTCGGATCTCTCGAGCCTCGGCACCGCGGCGGTCATGATCGGGCTCGGCGCCGCCGTGTTGTGGCTGGGCTGGCGGGTCGGCGATCCCGCCGTCGCGCCGTTCCGGAGGTAGACCATGCGCGTGGGCATCTCCCTGACGAGCAGCTATGCCGTGACGGACCCGCGCGATGGCGCACGATGGATGATCGAGCGCACGGCGGCCGCAGCCCGGGCCGGGCTGGACTCGCTCTTCGTGGGCGATCACCACGCGACGCCCGGGCCCTACTACCAGAACGTGCCGATGCTGGGCCGCATGCTCGCGGAGTGGACGGACCGCCCCGCAGGCTGTCTCTTCCTCCTCCCGCTCTGGAATCCCGTCCTCGTCGCCGAGCAGGTGGGCACGCTCGCGGCCATCGCGCGGGGGCGCTTCATCTTCCAGTGCGGCCTGGGCGACGGCCAGGCGCAGTTCCTCGCCATGGGCGCCAACCTCAAGCAGCGGCCATCCGCTTTCGAGGAGGCCTTCGACATCGTCAAGCGGCTGCTCGCGGGGGAGACGGTGTCCTCACAGGGACGCTTCGTCGTCGAGCAGGCGCGGGTCACCCCGCGTCCCGCCGAGCCCGTGGAGTACTGGATCGGGGCGAGCGCGCGGGTGTCGATCGACCGCGCGGCGCGCATCGGCGACGGCTGGCTCGCCTCGCCTTCGCTGACCATGACGGCCGCGCGCGAGCAGGCCCAGTGGTATCTCGACGCCTGCGCGCGCCATGGCCGGAAGCCGTCGGCCGTCGCCATCCGGCGGGACATCTACGTGGGAGAGTCCTCCGCGGAGGCGGAGTCGGTCGCGCAGACCATCGTGAAGGCAGGCTACCGCGGGTTCGACCCGTCCGCCCTCGTGTGGGGCTCGCCGGCGGAGGTGACGGAGAAGTTCCGCGCGCTGGCCCCGCTCGGCTACACGGACATCATCGTGCGGCACATCACGAACGACCAGGCGAAGGTCCTCGGCTCGCTGTCCCGCCTCGCCCAGGTCGCTCGAGCGCTGCGCCGCTCCTAGAGACGGCGCGTCAGGGGCTGCGCGCGCCCCACAGTCCCGCGGTGACGCGCGCCTCGTAGTAGTGCCCGTAGGGATGCAGCAGCGCTGTTTGGGCGAGCATCCAGGCGCGAGTGCGACCGCCGGCCCAGAACTCCGTCAGCCATTCCACGCCGGGAGCGACGGCGCTCTCCGCCTGCACAACGCTCTTCACGCGCGCGGCGGGCACCACCGCCGCCAGCTCCGGGCCGCGCAGCGAGCCAGCGAGGCTGAGGGTCCGCGCCGTCACCGCGTCCCAGTAGCCCCGCAGGGCGGTGAGATCGATGCGGGCCGAGAGCTCGTCCACCTCGGCGTCGCTCATGCCCGTGCCCACGTCGCGCCGGGCAACGCCGAGGCGATCGCGCCACTCGTCGAGGACCTGGGGCGAGTCGGCGAGGAAGCGGTTTACCGCGAGATCCTCGATGCGCGCGGAGTGCCAGAGCAGCCACACGATGGTGTTGACGCCGGGATGCGGCCGGTCGCGCAGCTGTCGCTCGGGCAGGCCCGTGAGCAGGCCCTCGACGAGCCCCCGATGGAGATCGCCGTACCGCGAGAGGAAGAGATCGATGGCGTCCACGCGCTAGTATGCTACGAGGGGAGCGCGCGCGGCGTCAAGACGAGTGACCGGTGTAAGATGTGCGGGCCCGTTCACTCAGGAGGACGTCCGTGACAAAGGTACCGTGCTGAGACAGGACCTGTCCGCGGGCCTCGTCGTTTTTCTCGTGGCCTTGCCGCTCTGCCTGGGCGTGGCCCTCGCTTCGAACGCCCCGCTCCTCGCCGGCATCATCGCGGGCGTCATCGGCGGCTGCGTGGTGGGCTTCCTGTCCGACTCGCCCGTGAGCGTGAGCGGGCCGGCCGTGGGGCTCGCCGTGATCGTGGCTACCTCCATCGACACGCTGGAGAGCTACGAGGTTTTCCTGACCGCCGTTATCCTCGCCGGCCTGATGCAGATCGTCCTCGGCCTGATCCGCGCCGGGGCCATCGCCGACTACGTCCCCAATGCCGTCATCAAGGGCATGGTGGCAGGCATCGGCCTCGTCGTCGTGCTCAAGCAGATCCCCCACGCCCTCGGCAACGACCTCGGCTGGATTGGGGACCTGAGCTTCCAGGAGACCAACAACAGCAACACCCTGTCGAGCCTCGGCGCAGCCGCAGGCGGCGTGCGCCTGGGTGCCCTCGTGGTGTCCATGTGCAGCCTCGTGCTCCTCATCCTGTGGGACCGGCTCGCCTCGCGCGGCGCGCCCTTCTTCACCATGATGCCCGGCCCTCTTGCCGTGGCCGCGCTCGGCATCGCGCTCAACCAGGGATTCCGTGGCTTCGCGCCCGCTCTCTACATCAACGAGCGGAGGCGTCTCGTCGATCTGCCCGTGGGCTCCTTCGGGGATGTCCTCCACGAGTTCACCTTTCCGGACCTGAGCGCTCTCGGACATCCCGAGCTCTGGTCGGTAGCGGTCACCCTCGCCGTGGTGGCGAGCATCGAGACGCTGCTCTCCCTGGAGGCAGCGGACCGGATCGATCCGTACCGGCGCATCTCCTCGCCCAATCGCGAGTTGTGGGCGCAGGGAGTAGGCAACATCCTGTCCGGGCTGATCGGCGGGCTGCCTCTCACCTCGGTCGTCCTGCGCACCTCCGCCAATGTCCAGGCGGGGGGGCGGGCGCGGAGATCGACCATCGTGCACGGGCTCCTCCTGCTCGTGTCCGCCGTCTTCATCCCGCAGGTGCTGACCCTCATCCCCCTCGCCTGCCTCGCCGCCATCCTCATCATGATTGGCTACAAGCTGACCAAGCCCGCGCTGTACGTGACGGCATACCGCCTCGGTTGGAATCAGTTCATCCCCTTCGTGGTGACGGCGGCCGCCATCGTGTTCACCGATCTCCTCACGGGTGTGCTCGTCGGGCTCGCCTGCGGGCTCCTCTTCGTGATCCGGAGCAACCATCACCGCGCCGCCACCGTGGTCAGCCTGGGCCCCGCCTGCCTCGTGCGCTTCAACAAGGACGTGACGTTCGTGAACAAGAGCGAGCTCCGTACCAAGCTGCGGGCCCTCCCGCCGGGCAGCGACGTGGTCATCGACGGGACACGGGCGCTCTACATCGACCGCGACATCGTGGAGCTCGTGGAGGACTTTCAGACCATGGCCGCCCACAAGGGCATGATCGTGGAGCTCAAGCAAGTCAACGGCAAGTCGGCGTCACGGGTCGTCCCCTAGTGGACGCCTACCTCAAGATGCTCCTCGCCAACCGGGCCTGGGTCGAGGAGAAGCTCGAGCTGCGGCCGGACTTCTTCAAGAAGTCGTCGCAGGGACAGCGGCCGGAGTTCCTGTGGATCGGCTGCTCGGATTCCCGGGTGCCCGCGGAGGACGTCACCGGCTCGGAGCCTGGTGAGCTCTTCGTCCACCGCAACATCGCCAACCAGGTCCGGCCCACGGATCTCAACGTGGGCAGCGTGCTCCAGTACGCGGTCGAGGTCCTCGAGGTCCGCCACGTCATCGTGTGCGGACACTATCTCTGCGGCGGCGTCGCCCACGCCATGCACGACGCGGCGGGGAGCGCGGTAGACGAGTGGCTCGAGACCACGCGGCAGCTCCGGCGCCGGCATGCCGAGGAGCTGGAGGACACGGCGGACGCCGGGCGGCGCTTCGATCGGCTCGTCGAGCTGAACGTCACCGCGCAGCTCGAGAATCTCACGCAGACCCGCCCGGTGAGCGGCGCGTGGGCGAGCGGCGCTCCCCTCCAGCTCCACGGATGGGTCTACGACATCCGCACCGGGATGATCCGCGAACTCGAGTCGCGGTCGAAGTAGCCCGGACTCACTCCTCGAAGCGTCCGAGCCGCCGCAGCTCGGGAAAGAACACGAGCCACAGGCTGGCCACCGCGATGGTGCCCACGCCGCCCAGGAGCACCGCGGGCACCGTCCCCAGGACGGCCGCGGCCAGCCCCGACTCGCTCCCCGTCAGGCTGTAGAGCTGCCAACCCACCGCCACCCCCACCATCTGAAAGCCGACGCTGGCGAGGACACGGGAGGAGGAGAGGAAGGCAAAGGGGGGATGGCGCAGGAGCGACCGGGAGGATCGCGGAATCTCGACGGCCTCTAGCGGTTGGCGCGGGCGAGCACCGCGTGGAGCAGGACATTGACGCCCGGCGAGGTGTAATCGAGCTCGGCGTGCTCGGCCTCGTTGTGCGAGATGCCGTCGCGGCACGGGGTGAAGATCATGGCGGTGGGCGCGACGCGCGAGACGTAGTACGCGTCGTGTCCCGCCTGGCTCAGGATGTCTCGATGCGGGACGTTGAGCCGCTGGGCCGCCTCGCGGATCAGCCGGACGCAGCCGGGATCGAACCGCTCGTTCCCGAACTGCCACTCCCCCGCGATGCGCATCTCCACGTTGGCGCGACGAGCGCACTCGGGAATGGCCGCCTTCACCTCCGCCCACATGCGGTCGGCCACCGCGCGATCGGCGTGGCGCACGTCGCAGGTGAGCTGGGCGTACTCGGAGAGGATGCCCGCCTTGTTGGGCCAGGCGACGAGGCGGGCCACAGTGGCCTTGCCCTCGGTGTCGTGGTATTTCCAGCCCACGTCGTTGACGGCCACCGCGAGCATGGCCGCTCCGACGAGGGCATTGCGCCGGCGGTCCATGGGGGTGGGCCCCGCATGCGCGGTCTCGCCGCGCACGTCCACGTGCATGCCGCGGGTGGCGTAGCCGCCCACCACGACGCCCACGGGCACTGCCTCGCGATCGAGGATCGGCCCCTGCTCGATGTGGAGCTCGAAGTAGGCGTCGATGGAGCGGTCGCCCACCGCCGTCTTGCCGTGGTAGCCGATGCGCTCGAGCTCGGCGCCGAACTGCTTACCGTCGTCGTCGCGCAGGGCGAGGACCCACTCCACGTCGAACACGCCGGCGAAGGCGCCGGAGGCGACCATGGCCGGGGTGAAGCGTGCGCCCTCCTCGTTGGTCCAGCATACGAGCTCGAGCGGCCGCTTGGTGCGCACACGGCGGTCGTCGAGGGTGCGGAGCACCTCGAGGCCGGCGAGCACGCCCACGATGCCGTCGTACTTGCCGCCCGCGAACTGCGTGTCGAGGTGGCTGCCCATCATCACGGGGGGCAGGTGATCGTCGACCCCGGGGCGGCGGGCGAAGATGTTCCCCACGCGATCGACGGACATCGTGCAGCCCGCTTCCGTGCACCACGTCACGAAGAGATCGCGCATCTCCTTGTCGGCGTCGGTGAGGGCGACGCGGCGGAGGCCGTCCGCCTTGCCGGGCCCGATCTCGCCCGAGCGCATGACGGTGGACCAGAAGCGGGATGGATCGATGATGATCGTCTCGAGCGTGGACATGGTCGCGTCCTCCCGGCGCGCTCCGGTCTTACCCTGCCGCGAGAGAGGCTGTCAACCTCGCGCGCACTATGCGCGCTGGACGGCGGGAGCCGCGCCGCGCACGAGAGCCAGCACGAGGAGGGCAGAGACGGCGAGCGCGGCGCACAGCGCGTAGGCGGAGCGCAGGCCGCCCGTCTCGAGGAGCGCGTAGCCCAGCAGCGGTCCCAGGGCCGCGCCGAGGTCGCTGGCGGTGGAGAGACCACCCATGACCACGCCGCGCACGTCCACGGGCGCGCCGTCTCCCGTCCAGACGACGAGGGCCGGCTGCGAGAATCC